>JAZSPH010000093.1:0-3365 GCA_045537355.1 Acutalibacteraceae bacterium | reverse complement strand
GCTTGGCCTCCGACTTAGCATAGGTATTCCAAGTTGCTCTTGGAAGATTAGCGTTTTCAATGTGCAAATCATAGATTTGAGAACCTTGAGTTGCAACAGGAATTAAACCTACAGCACCAGCACCCTTACCATTATTTAAATTCTTAATGGTATGGCCATCACCATAGATAACACCATTAAATCCAATAGAACTATATGCAGCATTATCAATCCAGCTGGTAACAGTGGTGGTGTACCATTGTTTGTTACCAAGGTTAATGTCGTTCATAATTCTAAAGTAGGTTTGAGGTGCAGTTTTGTCAGAAATACTTACATTACTATACTCGGCAACCATCTTATAGAGTTGACCGCCATTTGTAATTTGATATGGATTCTCAGGGGTACCGTCACCACCTGCAAAACTGTCGGCAATTTTACCATCCCAAACATCACCTAATAATTCAGGTTTGTAGTTAATAATGGGATATTCACCTTCAACAGTTTCGAAAATGGCAGTGAAATTAAGTTCGGGCATATTAACTTTAGCAGCTTGGCCCTTCATTAAATCAACAGAAGCAACAGCATTAGTGTTGTAACTATCAGTAGCAAGGCCATAGTTGGACTCAGCAACAGTAGTACCGTAATTGTTACCTCTTATTGGTAAGTTAGTGTTAGTAAAGCATCCTGTAACAGTAACAATGGCAGAAGAATACCAATATGTACCAACATAAGCACCAACAGCAGATTTACCGGTAATTGTTGCTAAAACAGCAGAATTAGTAATATTAACACCTGCGTTTTCAGTGTTATATCCACGAGCTGCGATGGCTGCAACACCAGTACCATTGGGAGCAATAATCTCACAAGAACTATCAATATAAATTGCTTCAAATGTAGAGGTTGCAGAAGTTTGACCAGCTACGATTGCAATACCTTCTTTATTAGATGTATGTGTAACTGATGCATTTGTAAACTTAATATTTTTAACAACCGAATCGCCGATATAAGCGAATAAGCCCATTCTTTGCTTATCGGAATTAAAGTATAAACCATCAATGGTATGACCATCACCATCAAGGTTTAAAACAGCACGAATACCAGTATTTTGAACCCACTCACGTGCATTGTCTTTCCAATTTACTTTTCTTGTATCATTAATCTTAATATCGTCAACGAGTTTGAAATATAAACCATTATCAAGATCAGTAGAAACAACATAAGCTAATTGAGAAGCATTAGCAATTTGATAAGGATCATCAGCAGTACCACTACCCTCAAATTCTGCTAAAGAACTTGATTTTGAACCATCCCAAAGACCTTCAAGAGGAGCCTCTCTTAAATTGATTACAGGATAATCATTTTCAACAATCTCCCAAATCGAATTAAAATTCAAGCCAGACATATTGGTCTTAGCAGCCTCGCCCTTCATTTGGTCGGGGGTTAAAACTGTTGTGCCAAATATATCTGTTACTACACCGTAGTTATTAGTAGATTCACTGGTTAACGACTTATGTTGATAACCAAAAATTGGAAGTTGTGTTGTGGTAAAGCAGTTTTTAATAGTAACATCAGCGTCAGCTGCCCAATAAGAACCAACAAATGCGCCAACGTTACTTTTACCACTAATAGTTGCTAAAACAGCACAGTTAGAAACTGTAGTATCAGCATTCTGACCGTTATCGTAACCTCTAGCAGTAATTGCAGCAACACAGGAAGAATTCGGAGCATTAACTGAGCAAGTCGCATCAATATATATATACTCGAAATTGGTTGTTGCCGAAGATTGACCTGCAACAATTGCTACGCCATCATCAGAGGTTGTATTGTTAATATAAGCGTTTGTAAACTTAATATTCTTAATAAGTGAATCGCCTGTATAGGAGAACAAACCGAAACGCTTTTGAGAACCATTGAAGAAAAGTCCGTCAATGGTATGTCCATCACCATCAAATGTACCAACAAAACGAATATTGCCCCATACCCAATTACGGGCACTATTCTTCCAATTAGCTTTAGAAGTGTTGTTTAGTTTAATGTCATTAGCAAGTTTAAAGAACAAACCATCATCAAGATTTGTGGATACAACATAAGCTAAATCTGCACCCGTCTTAATTAAGTAAGGCTCTTCTTCAGTACCCTTACCTTCTAACTCGCCAAGACCACTAATTTTTGAACCATCCCAAATATTGTTATCTCGAACGTTTATAATTGGATAGTTGTTATCGACAGTTTCCCAGATAGAAGCAAAATCAAAGCCTTGCATATTTGTCTTGGCAGCTTCGCCCTTCATTTGATCAAGGGTTAACTTAGCAATTACTTCATCTGCATCGGTAGATGTTTTTGATAAAATGTCTTGGTCAGTATAAACGTTATAATATTTAACCTTATTGTGACCGTTTCCTGTATTAGTTACAGGGAATTTGCCTATAAAGTATGAGTTATAAACCTTAACGGTGGATTCGGTGGTTTTCTTACCAATCATACTTGCGTTACAGGTTTTAGCACTAAAGTTTACATTATATACATAGCAGTTTGAAACTTCGATAGTCGCATTAGAAGCATTTCCTATGAAACCACCTGCGTTTACTAACTGATTTGCAGAACCTGCAACCATCGAGCCGTTTACAACATAGCATTTTTCAATCTTTGCAGGATTTGATGTGCTTAAACCGGCATAGTTAGCATAACCTGCTATTGCACCCGCAGAACCTGCACCACCTTCAAAGTACAAGTTATCAAATCCAAGGTTCTTAACAACAGCACCGTTTGCTATAGCGCCAAAAAGACCCGGATTTACATAATTATATGTATATAAACCATATATTACATGTCCATCGCCATCAAGAGTACCGTAGAAAAAGTTTTTCTTGCCGGTATCAGGCGCTGTAAGTCCATTACCCCAACTCTTGGGATTTGTAATGTTTTGTACCGAAGCACCATTTGTAACATCATTGATGTAAATGTCTTTTGTAATCTTAAAATGCTTGTTTTTAGAAAAATCAGCATTATTTTCTTTACTTACTTCGCTAACCAAATAATAAAGTTGGTCAGCATTTTCAATTATGTATGGGTCGCTGCTTTCACCTGTACCACTGGCAAATTTTGTTGCAGCAGAACCACTCCAAGCATCAACATCAGATTCAACTACATCCTTAATGAAAACAGGATAATTGTTTTCAACGGTCTGCCAAATCGAAGTGAAGTCGAAGCCTTGCATATTTGTCTTGGCAGCATCGCCCTTCATTTGGTCAAGGGTCAACTTAGCAATTACTTCATCGGCATCGGTAGATGTTTTTGATAAAATGTCTTGGTCAGTATAAACGTTATAATATTTAACCTTATTGTGACCGTTTCCTGTATTAGTTACAGGGAATTTGCCTATAAAG
>JAZSPH010000084.1:0-2301 GCA_045537355.1 Acutalibacteraceae bacterium | reverse complement strand
TTGTAAAGAACTATATTATGTAACGGATAAACTTGATGATTTGCTTCGTTATGTTGAAACTCCGGTTAATAAAATAAGAACGGTCAAGGAATTAAAAGACGGTTAAATGATGCAAATCGAATATTCCCCCCTTATTTACTTTATGTGTAGAAAAAGACCATACCCTCGTATGTTGGGTATGGTCTTATTTTAACATCATCAGGTGCCATTGCAGCACCCATATTGTTGGTATCAGCCACATTTAGGTCCTTAATTTCACCAAAAACTGCACTGTCAATGTAAGGCCCTTGACCTTCTTTACTTATAATCAGGGCGCCCGAACCCGTAACCGTCCACTGTGAAGTTTGGGGGCGTTGTGAACCATAATTAAGTGGAAAACGATACTGTCTCTCAGCCGAGCAAAAATGGGACGAAGTAACTGCCAAAGCCTTGTTTGCGGCGCCACAATCAACGAAAAGCGATGCCAAAGCTGTCGACAATGCCATGGTCGAACAAGCGCCGTAAAGACCGATGAAGGGTATTCCCCTTTGTTTATTGCCAAAAGAACTTCCAATGCATTGATTTAACAGGTCTCCTGCAAACATTTTGTCAATATCTTGGTCTTTCAGATTTGCTTTATCCAAAGCGATTTGTACTGCTGTTTTTTGAAGTTTACTTTCAGCTTTTTCAAAACTATCTTCACCAAAAAAACTATCAACGGTATACTCATCAAATTCTTCACTCAAAGGACCTTCGTGTTCTTTTTTCCCAACCACCGAACCGAAACTAACAATTCGGGGTTTGTTTTCAAAAATAATCGTTCTTTTACCTAACATTTTAGGCATTTAAATCACCTCAAAATTATTTTTCCCCAATGTTTTTCTATATACTTTAAATTTTAATTGAAAATTTAAGTGTTTTACCTTATAATGTATTTAGTTTGAAAATCAGGAGAAAATTATGAATTTAGCCGATATAAATACCCTAAAATCTTTGCTCTCTAAAGAAGGTTTTTCCTTCAAAAAAAGTTTGGGACAAAATTTTTTAATCGACCCCACAGTTTGTCCTGCAATGGCTGAAAATAGCGCAAATAAAAACACCGGCGTTTTAGAAATCGGCCCCGGTGTTGGTGTTTTAACCCGTGAACTTTCACAGGTTGCTAAAAAAGTTGTTGCCATTGAGTTGGATGATAGACTCAAAAAAATATTGCCCAAAACCCTTGGAGATTTGGACAATGTTGAGGTTATATTTGGCGATGCAATGAAATTGGATTTGAAAAAGATAATCGAAGAACATTTTGCCGATTGCGAAAGCGTTAGTGTTTGCGCCAACCTCCCTTATTACATAACATCTCCAATAATTATGATGCTTTTAGAACAGCATTTACCCATAACTTCCATAACGGTTATGGTTCAAAAAGAAGCTGCCGAGCGTCTTTGCGCCGAAGTCGGTTCAAGGGATGCAGGTGCTGTTACTGTTGCCGTGACATATTACGCCGAAAAGGAAATCTTATTTGAGGTTGACCGTTCTTCCTTTATGCCACCCCCGAATGTTGACTCGGCCGTTATTAAATTAAACATCCGAGAAAATCCACCCATAACGGTTGCTGATGAGGGTAAATTCTTCAAGTTTGTTAAGGCTGCTTTTGCCCAAAGAAGAAAGACTTTGGTTAATACCGTTAGCAACACCTTAAACGTGCCTAAAAACACATTAAAATCTGTTCTAAACGATTTAGATATAAAAGAAACCGTTCGTGGCGAAGAACTTACAATGGAGCAAATTGCCGAAATTTCACAAAGGATTTAAATGTACTTTTTGCCCTTTTTATTCACCCCTAAAACTCCTCCGATTACCGAGGATAACATAATTATTACAAGGTGGAAGAGTGTGTTAATGCCGATTCCACCTTGATTTATTATTAAGCCTGTCAAGGTTACAACCACAAATGTTATAAACCCTATAACTATACCAATTAGATAGCCCTTGTTTTTCTTTTTATTTGATAGAAAATATGAGGCAATTAAACTTCCCAGTGCCACAGATACACTTCCAAAAACCGGCGAATATTTGTAATCAATATCAACTAAATTAATAAGAATTGCAAACAATGAAACTGCCAATAATGTTACTGCAATTTCAATAATCGCAGTTATCAAATAGGTTATATATTTTGATTTTTTGTTGTTCATAATTAAAACCTCCCACATACCAAAAGGAATGCGAAAGGTTTGTTTTTTTGTACTTACTTATTACTTAATGGGAGCATAATCGTGAACAGTCAAATTAGACTGTAAAGCCCAACGAGCAATTGTTAATTTGCTG
>JAZSPH010000039.1:0-2407 GCA_045537355.1 Acutalibacteraceae bacterium | reverse complement strand
TATTATAATACATTTTCTTTTTTGTGTTATTGCAACAATATCAATAAAAGCAATATCAAATTTTTTAAAACCTTTTTTACCATAGATATTATTTTCAGTCACACTAAATTTACATTGCTTCGTTTTGAATAGAATAATGATAGTGAAAAAAATTGCAATTATACTACTAATTAAAGTGCCTTGATCTATAAAACTCGAACGCATTTTTTTGAAATTTTTTAAATTAGCTTTAGAATAATTATTGTCATAGCGCAAAAGCAAACATTTAGTAGCCCTGCCTTCTTTCCAAAGAAGACTATCGCTAGAATCTCTTACTCGTTTATATTCACCTATAATATATTCGTTAAGACTCACATATTTATCACTTTTTAACTTATAGTCTTCTTCGGTAAATGTCGATGTATTATCAGTATAAAATATACAACTATAATCATGTAGATGAGAATTATAATAATTCATTTCCTCATATACTCGCTTGATAAAAACACCTGCAGAAATCACAGTAAATAAGATGAGCAAGGATAAAAGAAATGATATAAATCGATGTGTTTTTACTTTAAATAAGATTTTTTCTTCCATTTTAAAACTTCCTTTACTTTTATTTTCGGTGATAATACTACCCTCCTAAAATTAAAAAAGTGTGTGCAACCTAAAGTCACACACACCGAAAAATGCGACTCACGATTGCTACCACACAACATTTTCTTACAAACAACAAAGTATGAGAAAATAGAGCCTGCATTTTTACCAAAAGATAAAAAATACACACTTTATTGTTTGCGAATATTAAAATGTTATGTGGTATGCTTTTATTATAACATTACCATAAATAAATATCAATAATTTAATTAATTTAGTCTTTGCTATTGGGCGATTTTGTGGTATTATATAAATAAAACTTGGTTTAAAAGGGAGGAAATGTTATGAAATTAGCAACTACAACAGGCGATTTCAGGATACACGCAAAAGACCAATTTGAGGCTATTGATTATATTGCACAATCGGGATTTAAGTATATTGATTACAACTTCGGAATGGATTTGCGCAATAAAACAGGTGTCTTTTCGGATGACTGGAGAACTTATATCGAAAAGCTAAAAAACTTTGTTGAAAGCAAAGGATTAAAGTTGGTGCAAAGCCATGCTCCTATGGGTCAACCCTTCGTTGATGGCGAAGCATTTATTGATATTAATAAGCGCTGTATTGAGGCTTGCGCAATGCTTGGCATTGATAATACCGTTGTTCATTCGGGCCATTTAAAGGGAATTTCCACAAAAGAAGAAAGTTTCGAAAAGAACAAGGAATTTTATAACAAACTCTTGCCCTTTGCTGAAGCACACGGAGTTTATGTGCTAACCGAAAATTTCAACAAAATGTTTGACCCTAACTGGTTTTGGGCTGATGATGCGCAAACAGTGTTGGAACTTGTAGAATACATCGACCACCCAATGCTTAAGGTTTGTTGGGATACAGGCCACGGAAATATGAAAGATATACCACAACACGAGTCTTTGAAACTTTTGGGTAAATATGTTCATGCTTTGCACGTGCAGGATAACTGGAGTACCGGCGACCACCATATAGCACCATTTTTCGGTACAATGAATTTAGACTCTCTTATGCATGGGCTTAAAGAAATCGGTTTTAACGGTTATTTTACCTTCGAGGCTGATGCAATGTTTATGCCGCCCCATCGTAGACGCCCCTTTGAAGAGGATAAGCGCCTTTTATGTGTTCCCCTTGAAATTATGATTAAGGGCGAAAATCTGCTCTATGAAATCGGCAAATACACCCTAACAGCATACGATTGCTTTGAAGAATAAATTAAAGGACTTGGGAATTTTCCCAAGTCCTTTTTCGTTTTACAAATTGAATATTTTTTTAAGTACGGGGGTAATGGCGTCGCCCATGGATGCAAAGCCTAAATCGGTGGGGTGGCAGTTGTCAACCGTGCCCTCAAATCCGACTTTTTCCATTAACTTTGTTCCTTTGATAAGGTAAATATTATTATCACCCTTTGCCTTGGCATTTTCATAGGTTTTTTCAATTATTTCAAATCTATTTTCTTCTTCCTCGGTTAGTTTAAATTTAGGACGAGACATAATGACAATCGGCAAATCGGGATTTTTTTCACGAATGATTTTAAAGCATCTTTCGTGGGTCTTTTCTAATTCTTCTAAAGAAGGAGAATTATAGTCATAGTCATAAACAAAGCATGACATATCGAGTTCTGAAATATATTCGGCAATAACATCTTCGCCTCTGGCACTACCCGAAAAGCCTAAATTAATGTAATCGGCATTTAACTCTCGGGAAATTCGCGCAGTATAACAACTGCCCGGTCTTGAAGCGCATCCTCCTTGGGTGATAGATGAGCCGTAGTAAACGATGGGTGTTTTAATAGCAT
>JAZSPH010000070.1:0-23028 GCA_045537355.1 Acutalibacteraceae bacterium | reverse complement strand
AGTCGCTATTTGTCAATACTAAAATTTATTTTTTTTCTTCTAATATATTAAAGTACTTTTCAAGGTAGATTTTGTGGGCTACAGTTATGATAATATTGTGTAACATTCTTTTCTCATCGGAGGATGTTGAGTCGGTTTTTTCTAATACAGTATTTATACCAAATACATAGGAAATAAGCATTTCTAATTCTTCAGCAAAATAGGTGTAGGCATCAACTGCAGTGTAGGTTTTCTTTTGAATATCGATGCAAAGTTTAATGTTATCCATGGAAAGAACGTTTTTAACAACGGCAATAAATATAAGATATGCAATTTGTTCACGGTCATACTGTTTCTTAACAGGATTACTCACAAGACCCTTTTTTACATAGTTGGAAATCATGGAGCCGGTCAATGCACCGGGAAAAAGGGGAGCGAGAGCGTCACCGATATATTTGGCAGTTTGTTCAAGATACAAACCAACATTTGGGATTTCGTTATATCGGGGCATTTTAAAATCTTTAATCGAATTTAAAAGCTCACTGTTTTGAGAATCAATCATATATATTCCTCCTCATCAGTTTATTTTACAATATTCAAAAATATTTGTCAAGGTAAAAACTTATGATAAGTTTTTCAAAAACTCTTGACAAGGTAGACAATAGGGCTTATAATACACTTAGCATCGGTTTTTTAAAAACCGATTATCAAGTTTTAAAAAGAAGGTATTACTTTGCAAATCACAATCGTAGCAGATTCTTCGTCTAACATATATAAATTAGAAAACGCAAATTATAAATATGTCTCCTTAAAAATTATTTCAAATACAAAGGAATATGTTGATAATCCTGATTTAAATGTATCTAATATGATTGATACAATGTATTCAAGCCGTGAAAGGTTTTCCACCTCTTGCCCCAATGCTTTTGATTGGTCTGAGGCATTTAAAGGGGAGGAGAATGTTTTTGCCCTTACCATTACAAAACATCTTTCGGGAAGTTATGCTGCTGCGCAAAGTGCGGCTGACGATTATTTAGAGCAAAACCCTAAAGGCAATATATATGTAATTGATAGTTTGTCCACCGGCCCCGAAATGCAACTTATAATCGAAAAACTTTGCGAATTGGCCGAAAGTGGATTAGAATTTAAAGAGATAGTTGCTAAAATTGAGGAATATAAAAACAATACCCATTTGTATTTTATATTGGAAAACCTTAATAATTTGGCTAAAAACGGACGTGTTAATCCTGCTGTTGCAAAAATATCCGGAGTTTTAGGGATCAGAATTGTGGGCAAAGCCGATGACGGTCGCCTAAATCCGTTACATAAATGTCGTGGAAAGGATAAATCCTTGCAAACTATTATTAATGATATATATGGAGAAGGTTTCAAGGGTGGAAAATTACGTATTGCTCATTGTGACAATGAAGCAAATGCAAACATCATTAAGAATAAAATTTTGGAAAAATATCCCCAAAGCGACATCCAAATTATTCCTTGTGGTGGCCTTTGCAGTTTTTATGCCGAAAGAGGTGGTGTTTTGGTAGGCTTTGAGTCTTAAAAAACACTTTACAAAGACAGGATTTAATATTATAATATAACAGCAGTATTTTACTGCTGTTTTTTGTTTTTGGAGGTATTTATGATTTTCAAAAAGGCGACCTACGATTTTTTGGTTGTGGGTCTTGGCAATGTGGGACTTCAATATGAAAACACAAGGCACAATGTAGGTTTTATGTCGGCTGACCTTTTAATGGAAAAGAATAAAGGTCAGTACAATAAACATAAAATGGAAGCCTTGTATGGTGAGTGTGAAATAGGTGGTAAAAGGATTTTGGTGGCCAAACCCCAAAACTTTATGAACAATTCGGGTACTGCCGTTTCTCAAATATCCAAGTTTTTCAAAATCCCCAGTGAAAATATAATTATAATTTCCGATGATATTTCTCTTTCGGTGGGTAAGATAAGACTCAGAAGAAAGGGAAGTCACGGTGGCCATAACGGGCTTAGAGATATTTTTGCTTTGCTTGGAACCGATAATATAATGAGGGTTAAAATCGGCGTGGGCGAGAAACCACATCCCGATTATGATTTGGCTGCTTGGGTTCTTGGAAAATTCCCGAAAGAAGACAAGGAAGCCTTGGACACCGCCCTTAAAAACTCGGTTTTGGCCATTGAGGAAATCATCAAGCGGGGCATAGACTCGGCTATGAATAAATACAGCAAATGAGGATTTTATGGATTTTTTAAACAAAATTCTATCATCCGACCCCGATTTCAAACTGCTTTTAAAGGATATTGAGGCAGGCAGGCTCCCTGTGGCCTGTACCGGTCTTTCGGATGTTCACAAAGCAGTTGTGATAAAGAACACACTTTTTGGTACTAACAAAAAAGGTGCTGTTTTGACAAGTGATGAAGCGACGGCCCTTAAAATCACTGCCGACCTTAAATCCTTGGGACTTAATGCAGTGAATTTTCCACTTAGAGATTACTGCCTTCAAAACTTGACGGGTCACTCAAAAGAATATGAACACAAAAGAACCGACACCCTATCTGCTCTTGCAGATGGGGCATTTGACGTTGTATGCTTTTCGGTGGATTCGGCACTGCAATATACTGTACCACCCGAAATTTTGGCAAAATCACGCTTTACACTTTGCGTGGCGCAAGAAATTGATATAAAGGTATTAACCGAAAAACTCCTTGATGCAGGATATGTGAGAAGTGAACAGTGTGAAGGCAAGGGACAGTTCTCCACAAGGGGTGGTATTTTTGATATTTATCCGGTAACTGCCGAAAACCCGGTTAGAATTGAATTTTGGGGCGATGAAATTGATACAATTTCATATTTCGATACCGAAACTCAACGCCGTGGGGAAAGAATTGAAGAAATTGGCATTTCTCCTGCAAAAGAAATTTTAATTGCTCCTCAAAAACTGGCTTCTGTTTTAAGAGACTATATTGATGGTGAAAAGAAATTAACTGATAAACAACTTAAGGTTTTAAATGATGATATTTCGGCATTGGAAAATGGAATTTCCATTTCCGATGACCGTTATTTGCCCCTGATTTATCCCAAGGGTGAAACCGTTTTTGATTATACCGGAGAATGTCAACTTTATGTTTGTGAGTCGGGTAATATAACCGAGCGACTTAAATCTATTGAAATTCAACAGTCAGCCGATGTGGAAAGTTTGTTGGAAGATGGTATTTTGTCCCATAAAACTGCGAAGCTTTATTTAAACCAAGCAGAACTTATATATAAAACCCAAAATGCTGTGATTTTGGAAAACTTCCCAAGAACTTCTTATGAATATAAAATCAAGGATATTGTAAACTTTAATTACAAGGGCTCAACCCCTTGGAGTGGTGATATAAATGTTCTTTTGGAAGATATTGAATACATCCTTTCCAAAGGTGGAAAGGTTGTTGTTTTGGCAGGCGAGCAAAGGGCTGCCAAGGTGCTTAATGATGAGCTTTGCCGAAGGGGTATAGCCTCGGTTTATTCCGAAACTCCAAAAGAAGTTTTATCGGGAGTTACGATAATTACGGGAGGAATTTCGGGTGGATTTGAAATTCCTTCTCAAAGGTTTTTACTCGTTACCCATCGTTATTTAGGTGAAAACCTAAAGAAAAAGAGAAACAGACCCAAAAACGCAAAAGAAATCGGTTCTTTGGATGAACTGCACCGTGGGGATTATGTTGTTCACGAGGCCCACGGAATAGGTATTTTTGATGGTATAAATCGCATTACCAACGATGGTGTTACGAAGGATTATATTAAAATTAAATATGCTAAAACCGATGTTTTGTATGTGCCGGTAACCCAACTTGATTTGGTATCCCGTTACATTGGCGCAGCCTCAGAAAACGGCGGAATTAAACTTAACCGTTTGGGTGGTGCCGAGTGGCAAAAGACCCGTACAAGGGTTAAAAAAGCCGTAAGAGATATGGCAAAACAGTTGACTGCCCTTTATGCTAAAAGAATGTCGGTTAAAGGTTATGCTTTCAGCCCTGATACCGACCTTCAAAACGATTTTGAAAGAAGATTTGAGTACGACGAAACCGAAGACCAACTTCGTTGTATCAATGAAATCAAATCGGATATGGAACGAGATGTTCCTATGGACCGTTTGCTTTGTGGAGATGTGGGCTTTGGCAAAACCGAAGTGGCTTTGAGAGCGGCCTTTAAATGTATAAGCGAAGGTAAACAATGCGCCTTGCTTGTGCCTACAACTATTCTTGCAATGCAACATTACAATACCATAATCCGTCGTTTCGGCGAAATGCCTGTAACGGTTAAACTTTTAAATCGTTTTGTTACCCCGAAACAACAAGAAAAAATTATAAAAGACCTTAAAAACGGCAGGGTGGATATGGTTGTTGGTACCCACCGACTTATATCCAAAGACGTGGAGTTTAAAAATATTGGTCTTGTAATTATTGATGAAGAACAACGCTTTGGTGTTGCTCAAAAGGAAAGGCTTAAAGAACTTTATCCCTTTGTGGATATTTTAACCCTTAGTGCCACACCAATTCCGAGAACCCTTAATATGGCAATGTCGGGGCTTAGGGATATGTCGAGTTTAGATGAGGCTCCCGGTGACCGACATCCGGTTCAAACCTATGTTTTGGAATATAATCAAGGGTTGCTAATAGATGCGATTAATAAGGAAATTCGCCGTGGTGGTCAGGTATATTATCTGCATAATAGGGTGGAAACTATTGAGCGTTGCGCAGCGAGATTAAAACAAAGGTTGCCTGATGTGAATATAGGTGTTGCCCACGGAAAAATGAGTGAAGATGAACTGACCTCAATTTGGAAGAAACTTCTTGAGCGCGAAATTGATGTTTTGGTATGTACAACCATTATTGAAACGGGTGTGGATGTTCCCAATGCAAACACCTTGATTATTGAGGATGCCGACCGAATGGGTCTTTCCCAGTTGCATCAGTTAAGGGGTCGTGTTGGTCGTTCACCAAGAAGAGCCTATGCTTATTTTTGCTTTGGTCAAAACAAGCAGTTAAGCGATGTGGCATCCAAACGACTTGAGGCAATAAGGGAATACACCGAGTTTGGTTCGGGCTTTAAAATTGCCATGCGTGACCTTGAAATCAGGGGAGCGGGAAGTATTTTAGGTGCCGACCAACACGGAAATATGGAATCGGTTGGATATGATATGTATCTGAAACTTTTGTCCGAGGCTGTCAATGAAGAAAACGGTGCTCCAATGGAAGATGATATTCCTTGTACGGTTGACCTTAATGTATCGGCTCATATTCCTGAAAATTATATTGAATCTTTGTCGGCGAGACTTGGAATTTACAAACGAATTGCAAATATTCGAAGTGATGAAGATGCCGAGGATGTTATCGATGAACTTTGCGACCGTTTTGGTGACCCACCACAATCGGTTATTGGCCTTATTGATATCGCTGTCTTGCGTAACAAGGCTGCAAATGCTAAAATTGCGGAGATTACAAGTGTAGGTAATACTGCTGTGTTGCATATAAACTCTATTGAAGCTGAAACGGTGCATAAATTAACCGAATATTTCGGCAATCGTTTTATGCTTAATGCGGCTGCAAAACCGGTTTATACAGTTAAACTCAATAAAGGACAAAAAATGTCTCAACTTGTGGCCGAATTAGGTAAGGCTTTGTAATAAAAAAGGGTGGACTTTTAGAAATAAATAGTATATAATAGTTTATTATTAAATAATTCTTCGGAGGAATTTAAAATGAAAATCGTAAAAAGAATTACCGCTTTGGTGATGGTAGCAGTACTTTCATTATCCTTAGCCGGTTGTATTCACAAGAAAAATGAAATCGCTGTAACTATTGGTGACAACGAATTTACATCTGCTTACTATATGTGTGCTCTTATAAATGCAAATATGGAAGGCAAACAAAAGGTTTATGAATCTTTGACTGCCGATGAGCAAAAAGAAGCAATTGACTATTTTTCTAAAAAAATTGAAAAGAAAAACTTTGTTGATTGGGTAGAAGATAGAGCAATTGAAATTTTAAAAGATATTGCAAGTTATAAATCTTTGTCCGCTAAAAACAAGGTTAAGTTGTCCGATGATTTAAAATCAGAAGCTGAGCAAAATGTTACCACAATGTGGGATTATTATGGCTATTCTGCTTATTACGAGCCCAACGGTGTAAGCCGCGATACTTATGCTAAGTTTACTGAGGACAGTAGTTATAGCGAAGCGTACTTCCAATATCTTTACGGTAAGGGCGGTACAAAAGAACTCGGTGAAGGCAAGGTCACCAAAGAGATAACCAAAAATTATGTTCTCTTAGATAAAATTTCCATCACTTATGAAACCGATGCTACTGCTGAAGAGAAGGCTGCAGCTAAAGGAAAATTGGATGAGTATGCTGCTCAAATTAAAAAAGGCGAAAAAACCTTTATTCAGATTTATCAAGCTCACAATGAAATGAGCGAAGAAGAGATTGCTGATATTGCTGACGATAAAGATGCACCGGTTAATACCTATGCAACCGTTTCGGGTGCAGAGGGAACAAGCTTTGAGGATGCAAACTTTAAAACCTATGAAAAATATGAAGTTGATGTTCCTCAAGTTGTAGAAAACAGTGCTAATAATGGCTATGAACTTATTATAAAACGTGATATTATGGCCGATAATTATTTTGTAGATTACCTTGATTCTTTCGCAAGACATACTCTTGCTGATGAAGATTTCGAAAAGGAAATTGAGGGTAACACTAAAAAACTTGAAGTTGAAATTAATACTTATGCTACAAAACAATTCAAGGTTAAGAAAATAGTTGAACCCGAAGCTTAAATTAATTTTAAAACAGCAGACACTTGATGTCTGCTGTTTTTTTGTTTGAAAAACTTATTGTATTGGTAAAAATGTCGATTTTTGTATAAATTTAACAAAAATGGCGATTAATCTTTTAATTTAGTTTCGGAAATTTCACAAAAATACCTTGAAATAAGGCCTTAAAATTGATATAATAAAGTAAATAATAGGCTTTTATTGTAAAGGAGTATTAAAATGTGGGAAAAACTCAATAATTTTGAAAATGGAATATTAAAAAATGCCTATGAAATTTTAGGCTCCTTTGTTGATGGAGATACAGTAATATTTAGAGTCTGGGCACCTAAGGCAAAGTCGGTTTCGGTGGTCGGTGATTTCAATGGTTGGAACAACACTGCAAACTATATGAACAATATCGGCTATGGTGTTTGGGAAACCAAAATTAATGGTCTTGGAATTTATACTGCTTATAAATATGCCATAGAAGACAGTCAGGGTAAGGTAGTTTTAAAATCCGACCCTTACGCTCGTCATTTCGAAACTGCCCCTGCTAATGCTTCTAAAATTTACTTTGATAATTACAAATGGCGTGATAAAAATTGGCAAGATTCTAAAAAAAATAGGAATATTTATGAGTCTCCGGTTAATATCTATGAGATACATGCAGGTTCTTGGAAACGATATGAGGATGGCAACACATTTGATTATGTTGCCCTGGCAAAAGATTTAGTTTCATATCTAAAGGAAATGAATTATACACATGTAGAACTTATGCCCATAACCGAGTTTCCTTTTGAGGGTTCTTGGGGTTATCAGGTCACAGGTTATTTCGCTCCAACATCCCGTTTTGGAACTCCTGAACAGTTTAAAGAGTTTGTTGATATAATGCACCAAAACGGCATTGGCGTTATTTTGGATTGGGTACCTGCCCACTTCCCAAGGGACGAGCACGGTTTGTTCCATTTTGATGGTGCACCTTGCTATGAATACGAAGACCCCAAAAAGGGTGAGCATAAAGAGTGGGGAACCGTGGTTTTCGATTACGGCAAACCTCAGGTTAAAAGTTTCTTGATTTCAAGTGCAGTCTTTTGGATTAAGGAATACCATATTGACGGAATTCGTGTTGATGCAGTAGCATCTATGCTTTACCTTGACTATAACCGTAAAGATGGAGAATGGATTCCTAATATTTATGGTGGCCATGAAAATTTAGAGGCTATCCAGTTTTTAAAGGAAGTAAATGCTGCTGCCTTTGAAGTTGACCCCAGTATTCTTATGATAGCCGAAGAATCTACTGCTTGGCCAATGGTTACCAAACCTGCCTTTGATGGGGGTTTAGGATTTAACTTTAAATGGAATATGGGTTGGATGAATGATATGCTAAAATATATGTCTTTAGACCCGTATTTCAGAAAGCATAATCACGATTGCTTAACCTTCTCCTTTTTCTATGCTTTTTCCGAAAACTTTGTTTTGCCTTTGTCCCATGATGAAGTTGTTCACGGAAAGTGTTCAATGATAGGTAAAATGTCGGGAGAATATGAGCAAAAGTTTGAGTCTTTAAGAGCCTTTTATGCTTATATGATGGCTCATCCGGGTAAAAAACTTTTATTTATGGGACAAGAGTTTGCTCAGTTCATTGAGTGGAATTATAAACAACAACTGGATTGGTTGTTGCTTCAGTACGAGCCCCATAGAAATATGAAGAAATTCGTTTCAGATTTGAACAAATTCTATTTAGAAAATTCACCACTTTGGGAAATTGATTATTCCTGGGAAGGTTTTGAATGGATTTCCAATGATGATAATGAACAAAGCATAATCGCTTTCCGTCGTAAAAACAAAGCAGGGGAAGAAATTATCGCAGTTTGCAACTTTGTGCCTGTGGGTAGGACAGACTATAAAATAGGCGTTCCGGCACAGGGTAGTTACAAACGAGTTTTATGTACCGATGATGTTAAGTATGGTGGAAAAACCGAGCCCAAGCGTTCGGGCTTTAAAGCTGTTAAAGAACCCATGCACGGATATGATTATTCCATCAGCTTGGATATTCCTCCAATGTCGGTTAGTTATTTTAAATCACCACAAAAACGCAAAACTTCAAATTAAAACGAATAAAATCTGACACAAAAAGGGAGATGTTTGTTTTGAAAAATAAAAAGACAGTAGCAATGCTGCTCGCAGGAGGTCAGGGAAGCCGTTTAGGTGTGCTTACAAGTAAAATTGCTAAACCTGCCGTGCCTTACGGTGGTAAGTATCGTATTATTGATTTTCCTCTCTCAAACTGTACTAACTCAGGTATTGATACAGTAGGTATTCTTACCCAATATAAACCATTGGAACTTAACGATTATGTAGGTTCCGGTAAACCTTGGGACCTTGATAGAAGTAACGGTGGTGTTCATATTTTGCCACCTTATCAAGGTTTATCGGGTGAAGGTTGGTATAAAGGTACTGCCAACGCAATTTATCAAAACCTTGAATTTATTGAGCGTTATGACCCCGAATATGTTGTTATTTTATCGGGCGACCATATTTATAAAATGGACTATTCCAAGATGATTAAACAGCATAAGGATGACAATGCTGCTTGTACAATTGCCGTTTTGGATGTTAGCCTTGAAGAAGCCAGTCGTTTCGGTATTATGAACGCTTATGAGGATGGCACAATTTATGAGTTTGAGGAAAAACCTGCCAAACCTAAGAGTACATTGGCTTCAATGGGTATTTATGTATTTAGTTGGGATAAATTAAGACATTATTTAGCCATTGACGAGGCAAATCCTGATTCTTCAAATGACTTTGGTAAAAATATTATTCCTTTGATGTTAGATGCAGGGGAAAAACTTAAGGTTTATCGTTTTAATGATTATTGGAAGGATGTTGGAACGGTTGACTCCCTTTGGGATGCAAACCTTGACCTTTTAAATCCCAATATCGACCTTAATTTGGCTGATAAAAACTGGAAGATTTATTCCCGTTCTAACAGTGAACCACCCCAATATGTTTCCGAAGATGCAAAGGTTGAAAATTCTCTTGTTACTGCGGGTTGTGAAATTTTTGGAAATGTTGACTTCTCGGTTCTTTTTGAAAATGTAACAATTGAAGAGGGCGCAAGTGTTGAATATTCACTTGTAATGCCCGGCGCAGTAATTAAGAAGGGCGCCAAGGTGAGATATTCCATTATTGCCGAAAATGTAATTGTGGGTGAAAATGCTGATATTGGTGGAGACCCACAGGTTGTTGGTAACGAAGGTTGGGGAATTACCCTTGTTGGTGCTAACCTAAATGTTGGTGCAAATGCAAAAATCAGCGCCAACAAAATGATTGTAGAAAATGTTAAGGAGGGCGAAGAAGTATGAGAGCATCCGCAGTTTCAGGTTTAGTTTTTGCTAACGCAAATGACAAACTACTCAAAAAGTTGACAGAAAAGCGTTCAATGGCTTCGGTGCCTTTCGGTGGCAGATATCGTCTTATCGATTTTACCCTTTCTAACCTTGTAAATGCAGGTGTAACAAATGTGGGTTTGATTACCACAGGTAACTACCGTTCTTTGCTTGACCATGTTAGCAACGGCATTTATTGGGATTTGGACCGTAAAAATGGTGGTATTCACATTTTGGCACCCTATATGTCAAGCGATGTAAGACGTTTTAGAGGTACAGTTGACGCCCTTTACGCTGCGATGGATTTTATTAATCGTTGCGATAGTGATTATATTGTTCTTTGTGCTGCCGATGTGTTGGCAAATGTTGATATTGGTGATGCAATTGGGCAACACGTTAAAAACGCAGCTGATATTACGGTTATATATCACAACGGTTTACTTCCTGCTAATCGTGATGATGCAATGATTTTGGAATTTGATGACAATTCGGTTGTAACAAAACTTTGTTTTGACAACGGCAACGAAAACATTTTAAATTATGGCATAGGTATTACCATTATAGGTCGCAAACTTTTATCCGATTTGGTTTTGGATGCTGTGGAAAAAGATTTGCAAAACTTTAATAGGGATGTTTTGGCCCACAAGGTTCATGAACTCAAAATTATGGGTTATGAGCATAAGGACTTTATAACCCTTATGAACGGAACAGCAACCTATTATAAAGCTCATATGGATCTTCTTGATAGAAATGTTCGCAAAGAACTTTTCAATCGTGAAAGACCTATTTACACTAAAATTCGTGATGATATGCCCACGCGTTACGGAATTGGCTCTGAGGTTAAAAACTCTTTGGTTAGTGACGGCTGTGTTATTGACGGTGTGGTTAAAAACAGTATTTTGGGCCGTGGTGTTAAGATTGAAAAGGGTGCAGTTGTTGAAAATTGTATCTTAATGCAGGAAACCACAGTTAAAGCAAACGCAAATCTTGAAAGCGTTATTGCTGATAAAAATGTTGTTATTACCGAAGGGATGGTAATTAAAGCCACTCCTGATAGAAGAATATTTATAAACAAGAACGAAACAGTTTAAGGAGAAAACAATGAAAGTTTTATTTGCTGCAAGTGAAGCCTATCCTTTCGCCATGTCAGGTGGTCTTGCCGATGTTGCAGGTGCGCTTCCTAAAGCCCTTAGAAAAAGACTTATCGGTTGTCGAGTTGTTTTGCCGTTATATGGCACCATTTCGGATGAGATGCGCGAAAAAATGACCTTTGTTACAAGCATTACCGTTCCGGTTGCTTGGAGAAGACAATATTGTGGTATTTTTGAGGCTCATATCGATGGCGTAATTTACTATTTGATTGATAATCAATATTACTTTAAGCGCGACAATCTTTACGGTCACTACGATGATGCCGAGCGCTTTGCCTTTTTCTCTCGTGCAGTGCTTGAAATGATACCTCACATCGGTTTTACCCCCGATATTATCCACTGTAACGACTGGCAAACTGCGTTAATTCCGGTTTATCTTAACTCTTTCTATCGTTTTGACCCACTTTACAGCAATATGAAGACTGTCTTCACAATTCATAATATTCAGTACCAAGGCAAATACGGTTACGAGCTTACTGAGGATGTTTTGGGTCTTCCTGTTGAAAATGCAAGTCTTGTAGATTATGATAACTGTGTTAACTTTATGAAGGGTGCTATTCAATGTGCTGATAAGGTTACAACCGTTTCACCGACCTATTCAAGAGAAATTTTAGACCCATATTTCTCTCACGGTTTAGACGGTATTTTAAGTATGTTTACCTATAAGCTTACAGGTATCGTAAACGGAATTGACTGTGATGTTTATAATCCCGAAACCGATCCACTGATTTTCAAAAATTTCACTGTGGATAAAATCGGCAATAAGGCAGTTAACAAACAAAAACTGCAAGAAGAATTAGGCTTGCCTCAAAAGGCTGACACACCTGTTATTGGTATTGTTACCCGTTTGGTTAAACACAAGGGACTTGACCTTGTGAAACATGTTTTCGAGGATATGTTACAGGCCGATGTTCAGTTTGCAATTTTAGGCTCAGGTGAGTGGGAGTTTGAAACCTTCTTCCATTCCATGGCTGAAAAATATCCCGACAAGGTTGGCCTTAAATTAGGCTTTAATCCGGGACTTGCTCATAAAATTTATGCGGGCGCTGATATATTCTTGATGCCAAGCCAAAGCGAACCTTGTGGTTTGGCTCAAATGGTGGCCCTTCGTTACGGAACCATCCCCATTGTTAGAGAAACAGGTGGTCTTAACGATACTATCCACGATAGTGGCGATGGTGAAGGCAACGGATTTACCTTTAAGTCCTATAATGCTCATGATATGCTTAATACCGTTTGGCGTGCTCTTACAGGTTTTTCTGACCAAAAGGGTTGGGCTGTGCTTCGTGAGAGAGCAATGAAGTGTGATAACAGTTGGGGCGCTTCGGCCAACGCTTATATCAGACTCTATAAAGAAATAATCGGTAAATAAAAATTTGGGGTTGTTAATTTTTAACAACCCCTATATAATAGACCAAAAGGACTTGAAAGGATTTATATTATGTTAGAACTTTTAAAATCTTTTATATTGGGTGTAATCGAAGGTATTACCGAGTGGCTACCTATAAGCAGTACCGGTCATATGATACTTTTTGATGAGTTTATAACCCTTAAAACTTCTGACGCTTTTAAAGATATGTTTTTTGTGGTTATCCAACTTGGCGCTATAATCGCCGTAATTCTTCTTTTTTGGAACAAACTTTGGCCTTTCCATCTTAAAAAGACTCAAGTAACACCATACTTTAAAAAAGAAAACGGATTTACAAAACTTTGTAATGATTACGTTTATGTTGATAGATTTATTCTTTGGTTTAAGATTTTAATTGCAAGTATTCCTGCTGCTGTTTTGGGCCTTTTGTTTGATGACCAAATTGATTCAATGCTTACAGGTGACCTTAGAGCATACATAGTTGCAGGCGCACTAATTTTCTACGGAATTTTATTTATTATAATCGAAAGTATGAAGATTAAAGGCAGGGTAGAGGATTTAGATGCCCTTTCATATAAGACGGCATTTTTCATCGGTATTATTCAGTGTTTGGCATTGGTGCCCGGAACATCTCGCAGTGGTTCCACAATTTTGGGCGCCACCTTGTTAGGTTTATCCCGAACTGCTTCGGCTGAGTTTTCTTTCTTCTTGTCAATTCCCGCAATGGTTGGTGGCAGCGCAATTAAGGTGCTTCAGTTCTTTGCTGATGGAAATACCTTTAATTCAAGTGAAATTGCAATTCTTTTGGTGGGCACAATAACTGCATTTATAGTATCGGTTTTGGCGATTAAGTTCCTTTTGAGTTTCATCAGAAAACACGACTTTAAGTCCTTTGGATATTACCGAATAATTTTAGGTATAATTGTTATTTTATATTTTGCATTAACTAAATAAAAAAAGCACCCGAAAGGGTGCTTTAAATTTTGCCTGTTTCTTTTAAATGTTTGAGTTTTAAAATTGCCGTTTGGGTTTTGGCGTCTTTAATTTCACCTGCCATTATTTTTTCAATAAGGGTATCGAGTGGCATTTTTTCTACTGCTAAAAATTCATCCTCATCAGGGTTGGCGTCTCCAAAAGAAAGACCTGTTGCAGCATACATATAAATCACTTCATTGATATATCCCGGTGTGGGGTAAAGTTCACCTAAAAAGATAAAGTTTTGGGCAGTGGCACCCGTTTCTTCTTTAAGTTCTCGAATCCCACAGTCTAAGGGGTTTTCATCCTTTGAGTCTCGTTTGCCTGCAGGGATTTCGTAAATGATTTCTCCGTAAGGATAACGGAATTGTTTTACGAGTAATATCTCATCATTATCGGTCAATGCCGCAACGCAAACACCACCAGGATGTTCAACGATTTCTCTTAAAGCAGTGGTGCCGTTGGGAAGCACTGCTTCGTCAAGACGAAGATTTATAATTTTACCCTCATAAAGGTATTTTGCGCTTAATTGTTTTTCTTCTAAATTCATTATTTTTTCCTCCGTGGAATATAGTTAAATAAGGGAGTGAGACTGTTGGAAAATATAGTGGTTTGCAAGGAATATGATTATTTTGAACGCAAAAAAGTTATTGATAACCTTTGCGAAGAATACACTTTTTTAAAAAAGGGGATTATTGGAAAAAGTTGCAGTGGAAAGGGAATACCTTTGTTGAAATTGGGGTCAGGGGAGAGTTATTCCCTGATTGTGGCAGGAGTCCACGGAAGTGAGAGAATAACCTCAAATATCCTTTTAATGTTTATTGAAGAACTTTGCCATACCTTAAAAAACGATGGCTGTATGGCTGAAATTAAGGTATCTAAGGCTCTTAAAGGTCGTGGGGTGATTTTCTTGCCCTGCCTTAATCCTGACGGATGTGATATATCCCTTTTGGGAAAAAAGGCTTGTGGTGAGTTGGGAGAAAAAATCGGTAACCTTTGCAAGGGTGATTTTGCCCATTGGAATGCAAACTTAAGGGGTGTTGACCTTAATCATAACTTTGATGCAGGTTGGGAAGATTTGCGCAAAAAAGAAAAGGAAATGGGTATCTTCGGTCCTTCACCTACACGATTTGGGGGATATAAACCCCACAGTGAGCCCGAAACGGTTGCTTTAACCGACCTTTGTCAGAGGATTAATATACACCACTGTATGGCATTACACTCACAAGGCGAGGTGATTTATTGGAGTTATGGTAATAAAACTCCACCAAAGTCTCGTAAAATCGCTGAAATTCTTGCCACAAGTTCGGGATACGCTTTAGATGTTCCTATGGGTATAGCCGATGGTGGTGGCTTTAAGGATTGGTTTATTGAAAAATTTCAAAGGTCGGGTTTTACGGTGGAATTGGGGTTAGGTAAAAATCCTTTACCCATAGAAGAGGCCAAAGAAATTTATAATCAAATTAAAGAAATGCTACTGCTTTATATTATAATGTAAAAATAAATGGCTGTCAATTAAGACAGCCATTTAATATTATTCGGATAAATCCTCAACAATAAGGGTTCTAACACCATTTTCATCGGTGGTGGGAGCCTTGTCGCGAACTGCGAAGAACTTTTCAGCAACCTGTGGGAACAATGCGTAGCTGAGTACATCCTCAGGCGATTTGCCGATACCTTTTTCCGACATTTCGGTAGCGTAAGCCTTGAGTTCGGGTTCTATAAGGTCAGCAGGACGGCAGGTGATAACCTTATCATCTCCGATAGCCTTTTTGCGAACCTCCTCATTAACAGGAGCAGGTAATTTACCGTATTCGCCACGAAGCATACCCTTTGACTCTTTGGTAATCATCTTGTAACGTTCACCTGAAAGGATGTTAAGCACAGCCTGGGTACCAACGATTTGGCTTGTGGGGGTTACAAGGGGAGGATATCCAAAGTCTTCACGAACCTTTGGAACTTCAGCCAATACTTCGTAATATTTATCTTCGGCGTTAGCCTGTTTTAATTGGGATAGTAGGTTTGAAAGCATACCACCGGGAACTTGATAAATAAGTGTCTTAGTGTCAACGTTAAGCACCTTGGGGTCAAGTATTCCTTCGGCCTTCATACGGTCAGCAACACCTCTAAAGTGGGCAGCAACCTCGCCTAATGCATTGAGATCAAGACCTGTATCTCTTTCGGTGCCTTGCAATGTAGCAACTAAAGCCTCAGTCGAGGGGTTAGCAGTTCCGTTAGCAAAGGGAGATAGAGCACAGTCAACAATGTCGACACCTGCTTCAGCAGCCTTTAAAAGGGTCATATCGCCGGTACCGGTGGTGTTGTGGGTGTGAAGATGAATTTTGCACTTAACATTTTCTTTTAGTTTTTTAACCAAAGAATAAGCATCATAAGGAAGCAAAAGGTTTGCCATATCCTTAATACAAATAACGTCAGCACCCATTTTTTCTAACTTTTTAGCGAGGTCAACAAAGTAATCCTCGTTGTGAACGGGGCTTTCGGTGTAACTTAAAGCAGCCTCGCAAATGCCACCATACTTTTTGGTTGCTTTAATGGCAGCCTCGATATTACGAACATCATTTAAAGCGTCAAAAATACGGATAACATCAATACCGTTTTCAATAGATTTAGCAACAAAGGCTTCAACAACATCATCGGCATAGTGCTTGTAACCCAAAAGGTTTTGGCCACGAAGCAACATTTGAAGTTTGGTGTTGGGCATATGCTTCTTAATGGTGCGAAGCCCCTCCCAAGGGTCTTCGTTTAAGAAACGCATACAAGCATCAAAGGTGGCGCCACCCCAACATTCAATCGACCAATAGCCGATTTTGTCAAGTTTCTCAAGAACGGGAATCATATCTTCAATTCTCATTCGAGTAGCTGCTTGAGATTGATGAGCATCACGGAGAATAGTATCAGTTATATAGAGTTTTTTACTTTCCATTTTATACCTCCGTTAACCGAACAATGCAATAAGCACGCCTGCTGCGATAGCCGAACCAATAACGCCTGCAACATTGGGACCCATTGCGTGCATAAGCAAGAAGTTTGATGGATTTTCTTTTTGGCCAACCGATTGAGAAACACGGGCAGCCATGGGAACAGCTGAAACACCTGCTGAACCGATAAGGGGATTGATTTTGTTTTTGCTAAACAAATTCATTAATTTAGCAAGTAACACACCACCTGCAGTACCCATACCGAAGGCCACAATACCCATACCCATAATCTTGAGGGTTTGGATGTTAAGGAATGCTTCGGCAGTAGCAGTAGCGCCAACCGAGATACCAAGGAAGATGGTTACAATATTCATAAGCTCGTTTTGAGCAGTTTTGCATAGACGGTCGCAAACTCCAGACTCTTTCCAAAGGTTACCAAGCATTAAACAACCAACCAAAGGAGTTGCCGAAGGAACTAAGAGGGAAACGAAAATGGTAACTGCAATGGGGAAGATAATCTTTTCGGTCTTAGAAACCTTGCGTAAAGGCTTCATAATAATATTTCTTTCCTTCTTGGTTGTAAGAAGTTTCATAATTGGGGGCTGAATTACGGGCACCAAAGCCATATAACTGTAAGCTGCAACGGCGATAGGTCCTAAAAGGTTGGGGTAAAGTTTCGATGTGGTATAGATAGCAGTAGGACCATCAGCACCACCGATAATGCCGATAGAAGCAGCAGCTTCTTGGGGGAAACCTAAATAAACACATCCGATAAAGGTTGCAAAAATACCAATTTGAGCAGCAGCACCCAAAAGCAAAGATTTGGGGTTGGAAATTAAAGGCTCAAAGTCGGTCATGGCACCAATGCCCACAAAGATAAGGCAGGGGTAAATACAGGTTTTAACACCGATGTATAAGAAATCAAGGAAACCACCGTTGGACAAAATGTTACCGTAATCGTGGTAATAAGGGCTGGAACTGTCCATAAATGCGCTCCACAACTCGGTATGATACATAGCATCAGAAGATGTGAAGGCAGTAAGGTTGGTTAAAAGCATACCAAAGGCAATACCAACTAAAAGTAAGGGTTCAAATTGTTTCTTAATTCCTAACCAAAGTAGGAATAAGGATACACAAATCATAACAAGGGAAGGCCAGTTTTCTGCAATTTTTCCAAAAAGAAGGTAAAAACCGGTTTCCTTCAAAAAATCAAGTAATTGTTCCATATTATTATCTCCAAATAAGGAATTTTATGCGATAACGCAAAGAACTGCACCGGTTTCAACCGAAGCACCGTTTTGAACATTAACAGAAGTAATGGTTCCGTCAACAGGGCAGGTGATTTCGTTTTCCATTTTCATTGCTTCCAAAACCATTAAAACATCACCTTTTTTAACGGTAGCGCCGTTTTGAACATTAACGGATAAAATTGTTCCGGGCATGGGGGAAGTAACGGTCTCGCCACCGGCAGGAGCAGCAGCGGGAGCGGGAGCAGCTGCAGGAGCAGGGGTAGCAGCGGGTGCAGGTACAGCAGGAGTTGTTGCCTTAACATCAGCAGCATCTACAACCTCTAAAGTAATTTCGTAAGCAGTACCGTTTACAGTAACATTATATTTTTTCATTTTAATAACACCTTTTCTTTATATTTTTTTGAAAGATAAAATTCGAATTGCTGAAATGTCGGTTCCAAGTTCTTCTGCAATAACAGTCGAAACAGCAGCAATAATTTCTTGACGATTTTCAATTGGTTGATTTTGCGCCACATTGGTTGGGGTGGAAGGTTGGGTTTTAGCCTTAGATTTTTGACCAATCATGCAAAAAGCACTAACTATTTTGCAAAGGATAACAATTGAAATAAGACCTACAAATACAACTCCGACACCAAGAGCCACAACAAATCCGTTAGAAAGTTCTGGCAACAGAATGCACCTCCTTGAGAACACATAATTTATTATTTATTTTGAGTCAATTATTAGTTTAACAACATTAACTCTATAATATAATAATTATATCAAATTATTTAAATATTTGCAACAAAAAAAGCAGTAATATTTTACTGCTTTTTGGTCAATTTATTGTATTTTTCTTTGTTCATCCAAGGAAAGTGAGAAAGAGGGGATAAATTCCTCTAAAAAAATGTTGGCTTCGGGGGAATTCAATTTCTTTATGGCCTCTATTGTGGAGTTATAGGCCACTTCAAACTCCTTGTTTCCACAACTTATTTCTTCAATACATTTAATAAGTGCTGAAAGTTTGTCGGCCGATTTTATAAGTCTTTCGGTTAGTGGGTCAGGGTTGTAAATGTTAGTGAAATCCTCTTTAAAATCATCGGGGAGCATATCCATAAGTTGTCTCTCAGCATTACCCTCGATTTGTTTATAAGCCTTTTTGATTTCTTCGTTATAATATTTAATTGGAGTTGGCAAATCGCCTGTAATAATTTCGCTTGTGTCGTGATAAATTGCTGCCACCGATACAAAATTTGGGTCAGCATCGCCACCAAGGCGCTTTTTATTAATAATAGCTAAGGCGTGGGCAATTTGTGCCACTTCCAATGAATGTTCACTTAAATTTTCCGAACGGGTGTTGCGCATAAGACCCCAACGGATTATGTTTTTCATTCTGGACATTAAAGCATAGAAATGATTTTGCATGAAATTCTCCTTTAAAGCTTTGTATTGAATATTATAACATTTAATGGTATAATATTCAATAGAACATTATAAAAAGGAAACGGAAATTATGAATTTCGCAAAAGCAAAGACCACTTTATTAAAACCTCAAAAAGAAAAATATGGTTCCACCTTTGTTATAGCCCTTATTGTGGCTATGGCTTTGTTTGTGCCATATATGATTATGAGTGAGGGTTATTTCATTTTTTATGGTGATTTTAATGTGCAACAAATACCCTTTTATCAATTGTGCCATAAAGCCATAAGAGAGGGAAACGTTCTTTGGAATTGGAATACCGATTTGGGCGTTAACTTTGTCGGTTCTTATAGTTTTTACCTTTTAGGCAGTCCTTTCTTCTGGCTGACAATTCCTTTCCCAAACAGTTTTATTCCCTATTTAATGGGTCCATTGCTAATTTTGAAATTTGCCTGTTCGGCATTAACGGGTGCTATGTATATTAGAAGGTTTACAAGAACATCCGATGCTGCCCGTTTGGGTGGAATACTATATGCTTTTTCAGGTTTTAGTATTTACAATATATTCTTTAACCATTTCCACGAGGCAATTATTGTTTTCCCATTACTGCTTTTAGCATTAGAACTTTTAATCACCGAAAACCGAAGATTTGTCTTTGCTGTGGTTGTTTGTTTGTGCGCTGTTTCCAATTACTTTTTCTTCTTTGGAATGGTAGTATTTTGCGTTATTTATTATATTGTTCGAGTATCAAGTGGTGCCGTTAAGTTTAAAATCTCAAGTTTTTTGACCTTGGCATTCGAGTCGATTTTGGGTCTTGCTCTTTCGGCAATACTTTTATTACCCTCCATTATGGCTATTACAAGCAACTATCGTATTACCGAGTTTTTGACCGGTTGGAGCGCCATTATGTATGGCAAGGAACAAATTTACGCTAACGTACTTCAATGTTTCTTCTTTCCACCCGATATTCCTGCCCGTCCTGTATTTTTCCCTGAAGCTGATGTTAAATGGTCTTCTTTGGGTGGTTGGCTTCCTGTCTTTAGTATGGTTGGCGTTTTCACATGGTTTGCAAAACGCAAAAAAACTTGGCTTGGCAAGGTAGTGGGTATATGTATTTTTATGTCAATGGTACCCATTCTGAACAGTGCTTTCTATGCTTTCAATACTTCCTACTATGCTCGTTGGTTCTATATGCCTATACTACTGATGAGCCTTATGACGGTTGTTTTGGTTGAAGACAGCAAAACCGACTGGAGTTTTGGTTATAAATGGGTAACATCAATTACGTTAGTGGTTACTTTGGTAATCGGTTTCTTCCCTGATCAAGATTCTGATGGCAACTGGAACTTTGGTCTTTACACTCAAAGTGATGATAACCTTTATGGTCCAAGATTTTTCACTGCTTGTATTATAGCGATTGGTTCCCTTATAATTTTGGGATTTGTTTTCAAACTAAGAAAACAAAGTTTGAAACGATTTTGTAATGTTTCACTGGCTTGTGTTTGCGCAGTTTCGATTATATATGGAAATGTATTTATTGCAACCGGAAGATCGCATTCTTACGAAATCAAGGATGTAGTAATCGATTCACTTATTGAAGGTGAGGTTGACCTTGGCGATGAAACCCAATTCAGAGTGGATGTTTATGATGGAGTTGACAATACTTCGATGTATTTGGGTCTTCCCGGTATAAATGCCTTCCATTCGGTAGTTCCTGCTTCAGTTTTTGAATTTTATTCCTTTATCGGTATCGAAAGAGGGGTTGGAAGCCGACCTGAAACCGATTATGTTTCCTTACGGCCATTGTTGTCGGTTAAATATCTTTTAAATCGTGTTGATGGCGATGATTTCATTGATTCTGAAACAAACGAAACCATAATGCCGGGTTATGAATATGTAAAAACCGAAAGTGGATATTATATTTACGAAAACAAGAACTATATTCCTTATGGTTTCTCTTATGATTATTATATGGCTCAAGATTTTTGTGAGGAATATAGTAATGAAAATCGTACTAACTTAATGCTTAAAGCCATTATGCTGACCGATGAACAAATAAAGAAGTATGGTTATATGTTTGAAAACATTGAAGAAAATGTGGGCGTAATTGATTTTAGCAACGATGGAATCGCAAAAGCTTGCGCAGATTTAAGAAAAACTTCTGCAAATGAATTCAAGGTTGATAATGGTGGTTTTGCTGCCAAGGTAACCCGTAAAAAAGACTCTTTGGTATTTTTCTCGGTTCCTTATGATGAGGGTTGGAGCGCTACCGTAAATGGTAAACCCTGTAAAATCGAAAATGTTAACAGTGGATTTATGGCAGTTAAGGTAGGAAAGGGAACAAGTGTAATTCGTTTTGATTACGAAACACCATACTTGTTAACGGGAATTAAGATAACCTTAATTTCAGCTATCTTGTTAATCCTTTATGTATTAGCATTTACCTATTACAGTAAAAAGCGTAATGTGTTAGTGGAATATCCCGAAGCAGATGATCTTATTGATATGTGGATAAATCAAGAGGCGAATGAAACTGAAGAAGAATATCTTGAGTTTCCGGTTAAAAAGAGCATTTTAGATGATGTACCACAAATCGAGACTCCTTCAAATACAGGTTTTGAAGGTGGATTTGTGATTAATACAGATATTGATGAAGAATAAAAAATTCCGAGGGATGACACCCGTTAAGGATGTTTTGTTATCATTACAATTTAATAAAATTTAAAGAGCAAGGAGATTTTTCTCCTTGCTCTTTTTGTTTAGTCTTAAACAACTACACCATTTTTAACGGTGTAATATTTACCGTTTGTATGCTTAACACGACCGTTTTTAGCAGTGTTAACTACACCTTTTTCTACATAGTAATACTTGCCGTTTGTATGTTTAACAAGACCGGTTTTGGCTGTGTTAACCTTACCACCTTCTACATAATACCATTTGCCATTGGTATGCTTAACGAGAAGTGTTGAACTTGTCTTAACACCATTACTTACGTGATAGTAATTACCATCGGTATGTTTAACAAGACCTGTTTTAGCAAAATTAACTTTACCGGATTGTACATAATAATACTTTCCGTTTGTATGCTTAAAGAGGAGTGTTGAAGTAGTTTTAACACCCTTACTTACGTGATAGTAATTACCATCGGTATGTTTAACAAGACCGGTTTTGGCTGTGTTAACCTTGCCACCTTCTACATAATACCATTTACCATTGGTATGTTTAACAAGAAGTGTTGAACTTGTCTTAACACCATTACTTACGTGATAGTATTTACCGTCGGTATGTTTAACAAGACCTGTTTTGGCTGTGTTAACCTTACCACCTTCCACATAATACCATTTGCCGTTAGTATGCTTAACGAGAAGTGTTGAACTTGTCTTAATACCATTACTTACGTGATAGTATTTACCGTCGGTATGCTTCACAAGACCTGTCTTGGTGGTGTCAACAACACCCTTGTTAACAAAGTACCACTTGCCGTTTGTGTGCTTCATAAGAAGAGTATCAGTAACCTTCTTGCGATTTACAACGTGATAATACTTACCATCCTTGTCTTTATAAAGCACATTGCCACCCGGATATGCAAATGCGCCACAGTAATCACAACTTGTATCTGCATTGTTCGAATACTTGTGTGCACCAACTGTGCGAGTTGCACCACATACATTACAAGTCTTATCGCAATTGTTACTGAAAGTATGAGCCGTGCTCTTCGTTATAGTTTCGGTTTTGATAGTCGCTTTACATAGCGTACACTTGTAAGTCTTTGTTCCTGTGGTA
>JAZSPH010000086.1:0-33289 GCA_045537355.1 Acutalibacteraceae bacterium | reverse complement strand
GAAGCGTTTAGCCTTGCAAAGTCTTACACCGTCGATAATACTTGCGTGGTTTAATTCATCGCTGATAATAGCATCTTCATCGGTAAGCAAGGTCTCGAAAAGACCACCGTTTGCATCAAAGCAGGAAGAATAAAGAATTGTATCCTCGGTGCCTAAAAATGCGCTTAACTTTTTCTCTAAATTCTTATGTAACTCTTGGGTGCCACAAATAAATCTAACCGAAGAAAGACCGTAACCATAGTTATCGTAACTTTCTTTAGCAGCCTTTATAACCTCGGGGTTGTTGCCAAGACCTAAATAGTTGTTGGCGCACATATTAATAACTTCTTTGCCATCGGAAAGTTTAACCCTTGCTCCTTGGGGAGTTGTTATAATCTTTTCGTTTTTGGTAAGACCCTCTTTTTCGATGGTCTCGCAGGTTTCTTTAAAATATTTTAATGCACTTTTCATTTGATTCACCTTATTTCAAATTAGTCCAATCAAGAATAACCTTACCGCACTTACCACTGTTCATAGCCTCGAAACCTTTTTCAAACTCGGTAATATCTAAACGGTGGGTAATAATTTTGGAAATATCCAAACCACCTTGAAGTAAAGCCGACATTTTGTACCAGGTTTCGTGCATTTGTCTGCCGTAAATACCCTTGATAATTAAGCCCTTGAAAATAACCTTTGACCAGTCGATTTTAGCATCACTCTTTAAAAGACCGAGAAGTGCAATTCTACCACCACTAATCATAGCGTCAATCATAGAATTAAAAGCAATTTCGCTGCCCGACATTTCAAGACCAACGTCAAAGCCTTCTCTGATACCGATTTTTTCCATATATTCCTTCAAATCGGTTTTTGCAGTGTTAACAGTGTGCTTAACACCAAGAGTTTTTGCAAGTTCTAATCTTTCATCGTTGATATCGGTAATAACAACATTACGGGCACCAACAAACTTAGCAACACAAGCAGCCATAATACCGATAGGACCGGCACCGGTAATAAGTACATCCTCACCGGTTAAATCAAAGGAAAGGGTGGTGTGAACAGCATTGCCGAAGGGATCATAAATAGAATACATTTCTTCGGGAATATCCTTTTCGCATCTGCGAACATTTTCTTGAGGGATTACAAGATATTCAGCAAAAGCACCGTCACGGTTAACACCAACGCCAACGGTATCTTTACATAAATGTCCGTTACCCGAAAGACAGTTACGGCATTTGCCACAAACGATATGACCTTCGCCCGAAACCAAGTCGCCTATTTTCCAGTTGACAACATTTGCGCCAACCTCAACGATTTCGCCCACATACTCGTGACCGATTACTTGGGGGGTGTGGATTGTTTTTTGAGACCATTCATCCCAGTTGTAAATATGCAAATCGGTGCCGCAAATTGCAGTTTTATGTATTTTAATTTTAACATCATTGACACCGGTCGTAGGCTCGGGAACATCCTCGAACCATAAACCTCTTTGTGGAAACTTTTTAACAAGTGCTTTCATTCTACCACTCCTTAAATTAATACACACACCTATTATACTAGAAAAAAATTCTTTTTGCAATTACCAAAAAACTATTACCGCCGTTCAAAATCACCTTTTTGACCCAAAGCAAGAGTTTTATTTTTTTAAAGGGCTTGTGGAAGGTATTTTTTTGTGCTATAATAGATTGAATATATATGGAAAATTTAGCCTCAAAACTATTTTAAAAATTTAATTTCTAAGGAGAATGAAAATATATGAAACTTGGCATGGTAGGACTTCCAAACGTTGGAAAATCCACCCTTTTTAACGCCATTACAAACGCAGGCGCTCAATCGGCAAACTACCCATTTTGCACCATTGAACCCAATGTTGGTATGGTAAGCGTTCCCGATGCAAGACTGGAAAAATTGGCCGAGATTTACAGTCCTGACAAATTCACCCCTGCAGTTATCGAATTTGTTGATATTGCAGGTCTTGTAAAAGGTGCTTCCAAGGGTGAAGGTCTTGGAAATAAATTCTTGGCAAACATCCGTGAGGTTGACGCTATTGTGCATGTTGTTCGCTGTTTTGAAAGCGATGATATCATCCACGTCGAAGGCAGTGTTGACCCTATTCGTGACATTGAAACCATCAACTTGGAACTCATTTTCTCGGATATGGAAATGGTTACTCGCCGTCTGGACAAAACCAAAAAAGCCTTAAAGGGCGACAAGACTTTGGCCGGCGAAGTGGCCTTCTTAGAGCGCCTTATGGCCCATCTTGAAAGTGGCTTACCTGCTCGTTCTGTTGAGATTAACGAAGACTTCGAACAAGAGGTTATAAACACCACTGCGCTCCTTTCGGCAAAGCCCGTAATTTACGCTTGTAATATGAGCGAAACCGATTTTTCAGGTGGTATTGAAGACAATGCAAACTACCTTAAGGTTAAGGAATTAGCCCAAACCGAAAAGGCTGAAATTCTCCCCATTTGCGCCGCTTTGGAGGCCGAAATCTCCGGCCTTACCGACGAAGAAAAGGTTATGTTCTTGGAAGAATTAGGTCTCGAGCGTTCGGGTCTTGACCGTATGATTCAAAAATGTTACAGCCTTTTGGGCCTTATCTCTTACCTTACAGCAGGTAAACCCGAAGTTAGGGCTTGGACCATCACCGAAGGCACCAAGGCACCCCAGGCAGCAGGTAAAATTCACACCGATTTTGAACGTGGATTTATCCGTGCCGAGGTCGTGGCTTTCGATGACCTTATGGCCTGTGACGGCAGTATGGTTACAGCCAAAGAAAAGGGCCTTGTTCGCAGTGAAGGCAAGGAATATGTTATGAAGGACGGAGACATTGTTCTCTTTAGATTTAACGTTTAAGGTGTAAAAAGATATGAAATATTATTTTCTTTTCAACCCCCTTGCAGGTAAAGGAAAAGCCCAGGGACTTTTTAGTTCCCAAGACACCTCGGACGAAGAGGTTATTTGCGCCGATATGACCGAAATTGAGGACTATAAAGAGTTCTTTTCGGATGTTGGCGACGATGACATTATCATTGTTTGTGGTGGCGACGGAACTCTAAACCGTTTTGTTAACAACATCGAAGGTCTCGATATTAAAAACGAAATTTTGTACTTCCCTGCAGGCAGTGGAAACGACTTTATGAACGACCTTGACCGTGTGCAGGAAGGTGGTTCTTTCAGGGTTAATGAATACATTAAAAATCTGCCCTCCGTTACAATTAAGGGCAAGGATTATCGTTTTATAAACGGCGTTGGCTTTGGTGTTGACGGGTTTGTTTGCACCGAGGGTGACCGTTTAAGAAGCAAAGGCAAAAAGGTTAATTACACCACCCTTGCTGTTAAATGCCTTTTAAAATTCAAGCCTGTAAACGCCACTCTTACGGTTGACGGTATAACCAAAAAATACCAAAAAGTTTGGATGACTACTGCCATGAAGGGCCGTTATTTTGGTGGTGGTATGATGCTCACTCCCGACCAAAGAAGATATGCAGAAGATGGCAAAATTTCGGTTTTGGTGGTTCACGATATCGGCCGTTTTAAACTTTTAACCCTTTTCCCCTCTATTTTTGAAGGAAAACACGTTAAATACACAAAATACATAGAGATTATTAAGTGCGACAATATGAGTGTTGAGTATGACACTTCTTGTTCGCTTCAAATTGACGGCGAACCCATGGCCGATATTATGGGTTACTCCGTTACAACCGAGAAAAAGGTGAAAGCATAATGAAAATTGCGATAATTACAGGCGCATCATCAGGTCTCGGCACCGATTTTGCCTTGGAAGTTGACAAGCAAAGAGCCGATATTGATGAAATTTGGCTGGTAGCGAGAAGAAAAGACCGTTTGGAAGAATTGGCAAAGAAACTTTCAAAGAAAACCCGAGTTTTAAGCCTTGATATCACCTCTGACGAGGCTTTGGAAGAGCTTTCAAATGTGTTAGAACAAGAAAAGCCTGATATAAGACTTTTAATAGGCAACGCAGGGTTTGGAAAGTTGGGATTTTTCGGTGATTTATCGGCTCAGGATTCCAAAGATATGATTCGTTTAAACTGCGAGGGACTGACCGTTATCACAAGGCTTTGTTTGCCCTTTATGAAGGAAAAATCGGAGATTATAAACACCTGCTCAATAGCATCCTTTGCACCCAACGCCCGTATGGCAGTTTACTCCTCCACAAAGGCTTATGTTATGAGTTTTTCAAGGGCTTTGCGCTTTGAATTAAAGCCCCGAAAAATCAATGTTTTAGCCGTTTGCCCGGGACCTATGGACACCGAATTTTTACCCGTTGCAGGTATTGGAAAAGGGGACAGTTTTACCTTTGATACACTGCCTCGTGTAAACCCAAAAAAGTTGGCTAAAAACACACTAAAAGCCTCCCAAAAAGGCAAGGGAGTTTACACCGAACTTGCCTTTTATAAATTCTACCGTTTCCTTGCAAAAGTGCTTCCCCACAGCCTTGTAATGTACCTTTGCAAGACCTAAATTTCAGACCTTTTAAGACGCCTTTCGGGGCGTCTTTTTTTGTGCGAAAAAGCCTTAAATTTTGGGTGTATATAATATTAATAAAATAATATTATAAATTTTAAAAAAACTAATGACAAAACAAATCTATTGTGATATAATAAATTGGATTTTAATAATTTTTCGGGAGTGATATTTTGAAACTGCTTTGTATTGACGGAAACAGCATCATAAACCGTGCTTTTTACGGCATAAAACTGCTCACCACCAAGGATGGGCTTTACACTAATGCAGTTTACGGTTTTATTAACATTTTAAACCGACTCATAGACTCCGAAAAACCCGACGGCGTTGCCGTGGCTTTCGACCTTAAGAAACCCACCTTCCGTCACCTCAAATATGCCGAGTACAAAGCAGGCCGAAAGGGTATGCCCGAAGAGTTGGCTTTGCAAATGCCCATTTTAAAAGAATGGCTAAATCTTGCAGGTTACCACTGCATAGAGTGTGAAACCTTTGAAGCCGATGATATTTTGGGTACCTTGGCTCGTCTTTGTGAGGAAAGTGGCGACCAATGTGTTATTTCCACAGGTGACCGTGACTCTTTGCAACTGATTTCGGACAAGACCCGTGTTGTCCTTGTTGGAAACCGCGAAAACACCAACTTCACAAAGGAAGTTCTTTTCGAGAAATACGGACTCACCCCCGAAGAAATGATTGAACTCAAAGCCCTTATGGGTGACTCTTCGGATAATATCCCCGGTGTTGCAGGTGTGGGCGAAAAAACTGCCACCGACCTGATTTCCCGTTACCACTCTATTGATTACATTTACGAAAATCTCGACTCCCTTGAAATAAAAGAGGGTGTTAGAAATAAATTGGCAGTGGGAAAAGAAATGGCATTTTTAAGCCGTGAACTTGGTACCATTTGCAAAACCGCCCCCATAAACGAGAACATTTCGGCTTATGCCACAAGAGAAAGGCAGGACGGCGACCTTGCCCGACTTATGACCAAACTTGAGTTTTTCAAGCTAATGGAAAAAATGGGTCTTACCCCTGACTCAAGCGATGCCACCTGTGAAACTGCATCTTCCACCACTTACACGGTGGAAAAACCCGACAGTTTTGAAGAAATTACCCTTTTTAGTGAAAACGAACTTTTTGCAGGTGTTTGCGATACAAAGGTTTTCTACCTTGAAAAATCGGAATTTGAAAATATTTTAAAGGATACATCGGTTAAAAAGACCATCCACAACGCAAAGGCCGTTTGGAAGGCCTATCCCGATGCCGAAAACATCACTTTTGACCCCATGCTTGGAGCCTATCTTTGCAATCCTTCCGCCTCTTCTTATGACAGCGACCGAATTATGGGCGAGTACGCTTTGGAAAAGGTAGAACTAGACGATGAGTTCCTTAAAAAGGCTTGTCTTTTAAACGAAGCTTCAAAAACCATTTTGGCCGAACTTGAAAAAACGGGGCAATTTAAACTTTTAGAAGAAATTGAACTTCCCCTTTCCCGAGTTCTTGCCGATATGGAAAACGTAGGTTTTAAGGCCGACAAAAAGGCTTTGGAAGATATGAGCGCCGAACTGGGCGAGAGAATCAGCCTTATTGAAAAGGAAATTTTTGACCTTGTTGGTTACGAATTTAACCTTAACTCTCCAAAACAACTGGGAATTGCCCTTTTTGAGAAGTTGGAACTCCCTGCCAAAAAGAAAACCAAGAGTGGATACAGCACCAACGCCGAAGTTTTGGAAGAACTTAAAAATATTCACCCTGCCGTAGCCCTCATTTTGGAGTACCGACAGTTAGCAAAACTTAAATCCACCTATACCGACGGTTTGCAAACCTGCATTGCCGAGGATGGCCGAATTCACACCACCTTTAACCAAACCGAAGCGAGAACAGGCCGTATCAGTTCTTTGGAACCCAATTTGCAAAACATCCCCGTCAGAACCGAGGAAGGCAAACGTTTAAGGGCCTTTTTCGTCTCCGAGGAAGGTAAAATGCTTATAGATGCCGACTATTCCCAAATCGAACTTCGTGTTTTAGCCCACATTTCGGGGGATGAAAATATGATCGGGGCGTTCAAAAGTGGCACCGATATCCACACTGTTACGGCTTCTCAAGTATTCTCGGTGCCCACCGATTTTGTAACCCCAGTTATGCGAAGCCGTGCAAAGGCAGTAAACTTCGGTATCGTTTACGGAATTGGAGCCTTCTCCCTTTCCAAGGATATTGGCGTTACCCGTAAAGAAGCCGATAACTATATAAAAACCTACCTTGCAACCTACAAAGGGGTTGCCGATTATATGGAAACCACCATTAAAGAGGCAAAACTTAACGGTTTTGTTTCCACCCTTTTTGGTCGAAGAAGATATTTGCCCGAACTCCAAAACTCCAACAAAATGTTGGTGGCTTTTGGTGAGAGAGTGGCAAGAAATGCGCCAATTCAAGGCTCGGCTGCCGATATTATTAAACTTGCTATGATAAAAGTGTGGAATAAACTTAAAACCGATTTCCCCACTGCCCGACTTATTTTGCAGGTTCACGATGAACTGATAGTTGAGTGCGAAGAAAAGGATGCAAAAGCAGTGAGCGAACTTTTATCGAAGGAAATGCAAAACGCTTGCAACTTAAAGGTCGACCTTTTGGCCGATGCTGATTTTGGAAAGAATTGGTTGGAAGCAAAGGGATGAATATACTTTTTATTTGCACAGGAAACACCTGCCGAAGCCCCATGGCCGAGGGGTATTTGGACAGTTTGAAACTGCCAAATGTCAAATGCGAAAGCCGTGGCCTGGCTTCTCAAGGTGGGCCTTTAAGCCCAAATGCCCTTGAGGTTTTAAAAGAAAAGGGAATTGATTTAAGCGATAATGTTTCGGCGCCTCTTACTTTAGCCGAACTTTCTTGGGCTGACAAGATAATTTATATGTCCGACAGCCATTTCACCCTTTTAAGACTTTACGCCCCCGAAGAAAAACTTTTTAAATTGGGGGACGGAATTTCGGACCCCTTTGGTGGAGATTTGGAATGTTACCGAAAATGCCGTGATGAAATTTTCGGCGCTATTGACACTTTAGTTTCCCAAGGTTTTTTTGATGAAACGGTTGTTTTAAGAGCCGATGAAAGTAAAATCCCTTCCATCGCTTTACTCGAACAAGAATGTTTTTCTTGCTCCTGGAGTGAAAAAACCTTGAGAGAAGCCTTAAATTCGGGTACTGACTTTTTTATAGCCCAAAAGGGCGAAAAGGTCATCGGTTACGTGGGAATTTCCACCGTTTTAGACGAAGGATATATAACCAACGTTGCCGTAACCGAATTCGAGCGCAAAAAAGGCGTTGGCACTGCCCTTTTGGAAAGGGTTTTCGCCCATGCTCGAGATAACAGCCTTTCCTTTGTTTCCTTGGAAGTAAGGGAAAGCAATCAAAACGCAATTTCCCTTTACGAGACTTTAGGCTTTAAGCCCGAGGGAAAACGCAAAAACTTTTACGATAATCCAAAAGAAGATGCTTTGATACTGACTAAGAGGTTTTAAGTATGATAATTTTAAGCATTGAAAGTTCCTGCGACGAAACAAGCGTTGCCGTTTGCAAAGGTCGAGAGGTGCTTTCAAACATTGTTGCAACTCAAATTGATGAGCACAAAATTTACGGTGGAGTTGTCCCCGAAATTGCCTCTCGTAGACATACCGAGTCTATCTCGGCAGTTTGCGATGAAGCAGTAAAGACAGCAGATATAACCTACGATGATATTGACGCTGTGGCTGTTACCTTTGCCCCCGGTCTTATCGGCGCATTGCTTGTGGGGGTTAATTTTGCCAAGGGTCTTGCCCTGTCCTTAGGTGTTCCCCTTATTCCCGTTCACCATTTGAGAAGCCACATTGCTGCAAACTATATTGCCCACCCCGATTTAAAGCCACCTTTCTTATGTTTGTTGGTTTCGGGTGGTAATACCGTTTTGGCCGAGGTTACCGATTACACTAAATTCAACATTTTAGGTGCAACCTTGGATGATGCCGCCGGCGAATGTTTTGACAAGGCCGCAAGATTTATGGGTCTTTCTTACCCCGGTGGTGTTACCCTTGATAAAATTGCAACGGTAGCCGATACCGAGAAATACCCCTTACCCACACCAAAAACCGGAGAAAACGACCTTGATTTTAGTTTTTCAGGTCTTAAAACTGCCGTTATAAACCTTATTCATCGCACAAAACAGCGTGGAGAAGAATTGGATGTTCCCGTTCTTTGCGCAACCCTCAGACAAAAGGTTTGTGATATACTGATAAACTCAACCCTTAAGGCTGCCGAGCGAGGAAATTACAGCCAAATCACCTTGGCAGGTGGTGTTTCGGCCAACAGCGAACTTCGTGCCCGTTTTGAAGCCGAATGTAAAGAAAGAAATTTAAAACTTTACTATCCACCCCTTAAATACTGTGGCGACAATGCCGCAATGGTGGGTGTTCAAGCCTTTTATGAATTTGAAAGTGGTAATACAGCAGGTCAAGACCTTAATGCTACTGCCACTTTACCCATAAACTACCGATAGTTACTCTTTTGGAGGGACAAAAATGGAAAACAAAAAACTTCTTTTAATCGTTAATCCTTGCTCAGGCAAGGCTAAAATGCGCCCTGCTCTTTTGGGTGTTGTGGAAATATTTACCAAAGCCGACTTTGATGTTACCGTTTACCCAACAAAAGAAAGAGAAGACGCCACAAGAAAGGTTGCCACCCTTAAAAGTGAAGACTATGACTTAATTGTTGTTTGTGGTGGCGACGGCACCTTAAACGAGGTTATAACAGGTCTTATGGAATCGGGAGCCGATATCCCCATCGGTTACATCCCTGCAGGCACCCTTAACGAGTGGTCCACAGGTCTTGGTATTTCCAAGGTTATAAGACAGGCCGCAAAGGACATTGTCAAGGGCAAAGAAATCACCCTTGATATCGGACAGTTTGGGAACAAATATTTCACCTATACTGCTTCTTTCGGCGCCTTTACCTCGGCTTCCTATTCGGCAAACCAAGATGTTAAAAACGTTTTGGGCCAAGCAGCTTACTTCTTCGAGGGTATAAAATCTTTAGGCACCATAAAGCCTATTCACCTTAAATTCGAATGTGATGACCGAGAAATTGAAGGCGACTTCCTTTTCGGCGCAATTTCAAACTCAATGAGCGTTGGCGGAATTGTTAAGTTTGACCAGGCTGCCGTTCAGTTAAACGATGGCCTTTTTGAAGTTTTACTCATCAGAAATCCTGCCAATGTTTTAGGTTTCCAAACAATTATTGACGGAATCGTTAAACACGAACTAAACCGAGAAAATTTGGAATTTTTCCGTACCAAGAAAATTTTGGTTTCAAGTGACGGTACCCTTGACTGGACCTTGGATGGAGAACACGGTGTTTCCAATGACAAAATAAAAATAAAGAATATCCACAATGCAGTTCGCTTCATTGTGCCCCAAAAAGGAGAAAAATAAATGTTTACAAGAGATATAGGAGTTGACCTTGGCACAGCCAATACTTTAGTTTGCCTTAAAGGTAAAGGAATTATAATGCGTGAGCCCTCGGTTGTGGCTTATGATATCAGAAACGATGCTGTTCGTGCCGTTGGTCGCGAAGCCAAAGAAATGATTGGTCGCACCCCCGGTTCCATTGTGGCTGTGCGCCCCTTGAAGGATGGTGTTATCGCCGACTTCGATGTTACTGCCGCAATGCTTAAAAGATTTGTAAATGTGGCACTCAAGGGTTCGTTTTTCTCCAGAGTTCGAATGGTAATTTGTATTCCAACAGGTGTTACCGAGGTTGAAAGTCGTGCTGTTATTGATGCTGCTAAAATTGCAGGTGCTTCGGATATCGACCTTATTGAAGAGCCCATGGCTGCTGCCGTTGGCGCAGGCCTTCCCGTTTGGGATGCAAAGGGACATATGATTGTCGATGTAGGTGGTGGTACCAGCGAAGTTGCCGTTATTTCCTTAGGCGACATTGTAACAGCCCAGTCCATCCGTCTTGCCGGTGATAACCTTGATGAAGATATCATCGGTTATATTCGCCGTAAACATAACCTTATCATCGGTAATCGCACTGCCGAGCAAATTAAAATTGACATCGGCTCAGCCAAACCTTATGAGGGCGAGGCAAGTGTTGAGATTAAGGGTAGAAACCAGGTTGACGGTTTGCCCTCTAACGTGGTTATCACCTCAAAAGAGGTAAGAAAGGCCATGGCCGATACCATCAGCCAAATTGTGGACACTATTCGCACCACATTGGAGAAAACTCCCCCCGAACTTGCCGCCGATATTATTGACACCGGTATTACATTGACAGGTGGTGGTGCTTTACTTCGTGGCTTTGCCGAACTTATTGCCGAAGAAACCGGCATCGCTGTTCGAGTTGCCCCAAATCCCCTTGACTGTGTAGTTTTGGGTACTGCAAAACGCCTTGAAAATGACAGTCAATTTGAGAATTACGTTTTCCGCAAAGGAAAGAGATATAGATAAACGGAGTGTAGAAAATGCGTTTTTTCTTTAAAAGCCGACAATTTAAAGTTATTTTGGCCGTATTTTTAAGCCTTGTTATACTCTCATGTACAAGTCTTATAATCGGAAGCCGAATTTCACCCCAATCGGATTTGTTGGGGTCGGTTTTGGCGCCCTTTAGAACGGCTTTTGTTAGAACTACACAAGCCTTTGATAATCTTTTCTCGGCTTTTTTGGAGGGTGAAGAAGCACTTATTAAAAACGCCGAACTCGAGGCCGAGATAGCTAAACTTCGAGAAGATACTGCCAAACTTCAAGAAATCGAAAAAGAAAACGCTTTTTACAAGGAATTTTTGGAAATTAAAGAAGCTCACCCGGATTTCACCTTCCAAAAGGCAACCCAAATTTCCAAAGAGACCAAAGACCCATATAAGGGATTTACCATAAACGCAGGCTCCACCCAAGGAGTAGAACTGCACGACCCTGTTATTACAAGCGCAGGTCTTGTGGGATATGTTTCCCAAGTGGGACTTACAACCTCTAAAGTAACAACCATTTTAGACCCCGATATCACCCTTGGCGCCCTTGACAACAGAACAAGCGACTCGGGTATTTTATACGGCAACACAACACTTGCCAAAAAGAACCTTACAGGACTTTATAATCTTTCCCGTTCTTGCAACGTGGCAGTGGGCGACTTTATTGTAACCTCGGGTGAAGGAATTTTCCCCGAAGGAATACTAATCGGAACGGTTCGTTCCATTGGAAGCGAAAAATACAATACATCCCTTTTTGCCGAGGTCGAACCTTTTGCAAACCTTGAAGACATCAGAGATGTTATGGTTATTACCGACTTTAAGGGTCAGGGTGGTTTGGACCCCAACAAATAAACCACAAAAATACTAAAAGGAGGGTTAAAAGGTGGAAAAAAAGAGACACTTTGGAATTAAATTTCTTTGTTTTATAATGTTTTTCCTTGCTCTCACCCTTTTTGGTGGTTCGGGCTTCAGTCTCACCCTTTGGGGCGTTTCCCCCATTCTCGTTTTAAGCCTTTTAACCGTTTACTCTTCACACAGTTCCATAACTTTAACAGTTACAGTTTCCCTCATTTGCGGAGTTGTTACCGACTCGGTTTCCACCGAAGGATACTGTTTTAATACCATTGCCTTTTTAATTTTAGGGCTTTCGGCCAACCTTTTGGCTGAATATGTTTTTAACCGTAATTTAAAAGCCACCATAACCCTTTGCTTTGTGCTTACCTTGATTTACTATTTAGCTTATTGGGTTATCTTTTCGGCTTTTGTTTTAACAACCAGTGAAAGTATGCGTTATATTTTTCAGTGGTGCTTCCCCAGCGCGATTTACACTGCTCTTTTAGCCATACCCTTTTACTTTATTTTTGAAAAATTTAAACGTATTAAAGAATTAGATTAGGAGGTGAATTTCCTGTGCCTTTCAAAAAGAAAAATCAAACGGCAATAACCTTTCTTTCGGTGTTGCTTTGCCTTTGTATGCTAATGCTCAGTTTTCGTGGGTATTTTTTACAAATGAAAAGTCAGGAATTCGCCAATAAAAACGACGGCGCCGTTTCGGTGCTTACCACCGTTTTAAAAGCTCCCAGAGGCGAAATTTTGGACCGTTACGGTCGCCAAATCGCCATCAACCGTGATGGTTATAACATTGTTTTCAACAAGGCTTATGTTAAGGACAACCTTAACGATGTTATTTTGACCCTTGTTAATCTTTTAGAAAAAAACAAAACCCCTTATTTGGATGAACTTCCGATTTCGAAAACCAAACCCTACACCTACACCGAAGATGGTGATAAGGAAAAACTTCTTAAAAAATTAAGACTTGCCCATTACGCCACCCCTCAAAACTGTATTGAGGAAATGACCGAAAAATATGACCTTAAACACTATTCCGACTCGGACAGGCGCAAGATTTTGGGCATAAGATACAGTATGGATATTAACGATTTCTCGGTTTCTTACCCTTTCACCTTTGCCGAAGATATTCCATCTGAATTAATGCTTAAAATTTCCGAATCCTCCTTCCTGCTCTCTGGTGTTACGGTGGATGTTGTTCCTGTAAGACAGTATTTGGACACTTCTCTTGCCGTTAACCTTATCGGAAACGTTGGTCCCATTTTCAAAGAGGACTGGGATGAATATCGCGAAAAGGGTTATTCCTACAACGATAAGGTTGGTAAAAGCGGAATTGAAGCCTGGGGCGAGGAATATTTAAGAGGTATTGATGGCGAAATGACCTATCGCCTTGATGCCGACGGCAAAATTATTTCCAAAGAGGTAACGGTTGAGCCTATCGCAGGTAAAACCATTATGCTTACCCTTGATAAAAACATGCAACGCATTGCCCAGGACTCTTTGGCTACCACCGTTCAAGGTCTTCAGGCCACAGGTGGTACAGCGAGAGCAGGCGCAGCAGTTGTTGTTGATATTAAAACGGGTAATGTTTTGTGTTCAGCAAACTACCCGACCTATGACTCAGCAACCTTAGGTCAAGACTATGACGCCTTGGCTGCCGACCCCGATAAACCTTTGACCGACCGTGCTTTTCAGGGCGTTTACCCCATCGGTTCGACCATCAAGCCCATCGTTGCCGTTGCGGCCATGGACAATGGTAAATACGAAACGGGTGAACACATTTTCTGTAGTCAGAGATACAATTTCTTTGACGACTATAAACCAAGTTGTATGCACTTCCACGCCAGTATCGGTCTTAACACTGCCCTTTCAAAAAGTTGCAACTACTTCTTCTTTGAACTTGGTCGCCGTGTTGGTGCCCTTACCCTTACCGACTATTTCAAGCAGTTCGGTTTGGGTGTTAAAACAGGCGTTGAGGTTAATGATGCAGCAGGAATTATCCTTGAGCCTCAGTCCAACGGCACCGGTGGTGACACCTTGCAGATTTCCATCGGTCAGTTAAACGCTTTCACTCCTTTGCAACTTGCAAACTATACTGCCACATTAGCGAACGGTGGCACCCACTATAAAGCAGGTCTTATTAAAAACGTTGTTTCTTACGATTTGTCCGAGACCTACAAAGAATTCAAACCCGAAGTTCGCAACCGGGTTAACATCACCAAAGCCACCTTGGGAGAGGTTAAAGCCGGTATGCTTTCGGTTACCGTTGACGGTACAGGTCAAGCCGCTTTGGGCGATTATCCTGTTCGTATCGGTGGTAAAACCGGTACTTCTCAGGTAACGGGCAAGGCCGACCACAGTATATTCGTTGTTTTTGCGCCTTACGATAATCCCGAAATTGCCGTTTCGGTTGTTCTCGAGCACGGTTCATCAGGTTTCTCGGCAGGTACCGTTGTCAGAAACATTTTGGACGCCTATTTCTTTACCGACTCAGGCTCCATTGGCGAAGACCGACCCTTTGTTGTTCTCGACTGATTTTAAAGGGCTTTTAATTGACATTGGTTTTTGTTTATGATAAAATTACAATTTGAAACGAGGGGAAAATATGAGCAAAATATTTGCCACCACCTCAGGTAAAGGCGGTGTTGGAAAATCCAGTGTCGCCACAGGATTAGGACTGGCTTTCAGCCACTTGGGACACCGTGTTCTCTTGGTGGATATGGATGAGGGACTTCGTTGCCTTGACCTTCTTTTGGGGGTTGAGGGGGAAGCAGTTTTGGACCTTTCGGATGCCTTGACGGCTCCTGACATTTCGGATGTTGCCTATCCCTGCAAAACCGAAAACCTTTTCCTTTTACCCGCTCCTACCAAAAACAGTGTGGTGACCCCCGAGGCTCTTTCGGATTTTTGCCGCAAAGCCGAGAGTTTTTACGATATAATTATTTTCGATTTCCCTGCGGGAATTGATTTTTCTCTTTACAATGCCTTGCCTCGCAAAGCAGTTTTTGTCTGCGTTGCGACCCCTGACCCCGTTTCGGTAAGGGATGCTTCCTTTGTTGGAGCAAAACTCTCAAAACTAGGGCTCACGGCCAGACTTGTAATCAACCGATTTAACCTTAAAACCCATTTTAAGCGAAAACAAAAAAATATTGACGGAATAATTGATGCTTCCACCATTAGACTTTTAGGAATTGTACCCGAAAGCGATGAAATCGCTCTTTTATCCCTTCGCCATCGCTTAAAGGTTAGAAAAAAACCATTTAAAGCCTTTCTTCGCATCTCCCATAGGCTTCTTGATAAAAACATACCCTTAGAAAAATTAAGAAAGATTTGAGGTTTTTTAAATGACAATAGCACTTATCGCCCACGATTCAAAAAAAGAACTTATGGTACAGTTTTGCATTGCTTACTGTGGCATTTTAAGTAAATATAACCTGGTTGCAACCGGTTCAACCGGCAAGGTGGTTTCGGAGGCTACCGGCCTTAACATCACCTCCTTCTTGCCCGGTTCTCAAGGTGGCGCTCAACAAATCGCAAGTCGTATTGGTTGCGACGAAATTGACCTTCTTTTGATGTTCCGTGACCCCATTACTGCAAAACCCGAAGAACCTGATGAACAGGTACTTTTACGTCTTTGCGATATTCACAACATCCCTGTTGCTACCAACATTGCTACCGCCGAAATGGTTATCCACGGTTTAGAGCGCGGCGACCTTGACTGGCGAGAAATTATGAAAGCGGATAAAAATAATGGCTGAGATTAACCGTGCCATAAAAGGCACCAACGACGTTCTCCCCGAGGAGAGCCACAACTGGCAGTTTGTTGAGGGCAAAATGCTTGAAACTGCCACCCAATTTGGATTTAAGGAAATAAGAGTGCCTGTTTTTGAGCACACCGAGGTATTTTTACGCAGCGTGGGTGATACCACCGACGTTGTTCAAAAGGAAATGTACACCTTTGATGACAAGGGTGGCCGTTCCATCACCCTTCGACCTGAACTTACTGCAGGCGTTATTCGTTCAAGCATTGAAAAAGGTCTTGTAAACGGCGCTTTGCCTCAAAAACTTTGCTATATTGGTGGTTGCTACCGTTACGAAAAACCCCAGGCAGGAAGACTAAGAGAATTCCACCAGTTTGGTGTTGAGTGTGTGGGCGCTGCCGCTCCCAATGCCGATGCCGAGGTTATTTCTCTTGCAAAGGCTGTTCTTGAAAATATTGGAATTAAGCGCATTTCTCTCGAGATTAACTCCATCGGTTGTCCCGAGTGTCGCAAAGAATACCACAAGGCTTTAAAGGAGTATTTCTCCAAAAACGCCGAAACCCTTTGTGATACCTGCAAGGACCGACTTGACCGTAATCCCATGAGAATTCTTGACTGCAAGAGCCCTGTTTGCAAGGAAATTGCCGAAAATGCTCCTGTGGTTATCGATTATTTGTGCGATGACTGTAAAAACCACTTTGAAAGTGTTAAAGCCCACCTTGAGGCTATGAATATTGACTTTACCGTTAATCCAAAAATCGTTCGTGGTCTTGATTATTACACAAGAACCGTTTTCGAGTTTGTATCGGGTGATATCGGCGCCCAGTCCACCGTTTGTGGTGGTGGCCGTTACGATGGTCTTATTTCCCAAATGGGTGGTCCCCAGACTCCTTCTTTAGGTTTTGCAATGGGTCTCGAGCGACTAATGATGGTGCTTAAAGCCCAAAATGCCGAACTGCCCGAAGCCCCCACCTGCGATTTGTTTATTGCAACCTTAGGTGAAAAGGCAAGTATTAAGGCCAGTGCTCTTTGCAAAGAACTTCGTGACGAAGGATACAAGGTTCAAACCGATATTTGCGCAAGAGGACTCAAGGCTCAAATGAAATATGCCAACAAAATCGGCGCAAAATTCACCTTGGTTTTAGGTGACAATGAGGTTGAAAACGGCAAGGCAAAACTTAAAAATATGTCCAACTCTGTCGAAAACGAAATAAACCTTAACGAGTTGGTTGAAGAACTTGGCGAAGAAATTCGCAAAATTTTATTCCAAAGCATTGCTGAAATTTTTTAGGAGATGAAACCCTATGTTAGATAGATTGCAAGGTCAAAAACGCACCCATTACTGTGGTGTTTTAAGACGAGAAAACGAAGGAGAAGTTGTTACCGTTTGTGGTTGGATTCAAAGACAACGTGATTTAGGTGGTCTTATTTTCGCCGACCTTAGAGATAGAACAGGTATTGTGCAACTCGCCTTTGATGACAACACCGAAAAAAGCCTTTTTGAAAAGGCTTCGGGTCTTCACAGCGAATATGTTGTTATGGCCGAAGGTAAAGTTCGTGTTCGTTCTTCCATAAACAAAGAAATTCCCACCGGTGAAGTGGAAATTGAGGTTACAAACCTTAAAATTTTGGGTGAAAGCCAAACTCCTCCCTTTGAAATTTTGGAAAACTCCAACGCAGGTGAGGATTTAAGACTTAAATATCGTTATTTGGACCTTCGCCGTCCCGACCTTCAAAAGAATATTCTCCTTCGCCACAAGATTACCAAGGTAACCCGTGACTATTTTGATGAAAACGGCTTCATTGAAATTGAAACCCCAACCTTGATTAAATCCACCCCCGAAGGTGCGAGAGACTATTTGGTTCCTTCCCGTATTCACAAGGGCAGTTTCTTCGCCCTTCCCCAATCTCCCCAAATGTATAAGCAACTTTTAATGCTTTCAGGTTTTGATAGATACATGCAAATTGCCCGTTGCTATCGTGATGAGGATTTGCGTGCCGACCGTCAACCCGAATTTACCCAAATCGACCTTGAAATGTCCTTCGTTGAGCCTGAGGATGTATATTCCATCGCCGAAGGTTACATTAAACGTCTTTTCAAAGAGGTTTTAAACGAGGATATTGTTACTCCTCTTCCAAGAATTAAGTTCGTTGATGCTATGAACGATTACGGTTCGGACAAGCCTGACACCCGTTTTGAAATGAAGATTAAGGATTTGTCGGATATTGTAGAAAACTGTGGTTTCTCGGTATTCAGCGATACCGTTAAAAACGGTGGCACCGTTAGAGCAATTACTGCAAAGAATGCAGTTGACACCTACACCCGTAAGGAAATTGACAAGTTGACCGAAACTGCAAAGGGTATCGGCGCGAAGGGTCTTGCCTTTATCCGTTGGGTTGAGGATACTCCAACCTGCTCCTTCTCTAAATTTATAACCGAGGATGAAATGAAGGCAATTTTAGAGAGAACAGGCGCCGAAAAGGGCGACTTGGTGCTTATTGTTGCTGACAAGAAGAATCTTTGCCTTTCTGTTTTGGGCGCTTTGCGTCTTACAGTTGCCAAGAGACTTGATATCATCCCCGACACCTACAATTTCCTTTGGATTACCGAATTCCCCTTCTTTGAATACAACGAAGAAACAGGAAATTGGGATGCAATGCACCATCCCTTTACCTCTCCTTTGGATGAGTCTATTCAGTATTTGGATACAAATCCCGAAAAGGTATTTGCCAAGGCTTATGATTTGGTGCTAAACGGCGTTGAACTCTCTAGTGGTTCAATTCGTATTACCGACCCCGTTTTGCAGTCCAAAATGTTCAAGGCCTTGGGTCTTTCGGATGAAGAAGCCCACGAGAAATTCGGCTTCCTTACCGATGCTTTCAAGTTCGGTGCTCCTCCCCACGGTGGTATGGGTATCGGTCTTGACCGACTTGTAATGCTTATGTGTGGTTGCGACAGCCTTCGTGATGTTATTGCCTTCCCCAAGATTTCTAATACATCCGAGCCCATGTCAGGCGCACCTGCACAGGTTGATGATATTCAGCTCAAAGACCTTTCAATTAAAACTTTAGAGTAAAATCAAATATTTTTATACCACTTTCATCAATTTCGATGGCTGAACGGTATTCTCCAAAGCCTACAAGGCGTATGCCTTCGTAGGCTTTTGTTATGCCAAAAAATCCTAAAATTAAACAAAAAACCACCACCGACGAAATAAAAAAACTCCTAAAAAACAACCTTGTATTCCTTTTCATATTAACCCTCACGCTTTTTTGTTATTATGCCCCGAAAATTTGTATTTAAATTGTTTTTTCAAATTGTAGGGGAGGGGTTCCATCCCCTCCCGAAATAATTTTTTTAATTTAAATCAGAAAGCAATTTCACAAGGCTGTTGGCGACTAAGGTTGCCGAATAATGGACCTCTTCCAATGTGTTGGCATCGGTGCCGAATTCTATAAGCAGGGAGCCGGTTGTTAAACTTTGGTTGTAATTTTTGCTCATTAACATTAAAGGTCTCGCCAGTGTGGGGTAATTTTTTTCCATTATGTTTTGAAGTTTTACGGCAAGGCAAAAATTTTCCTCCCATTTTGGAAAATTTGTAACCGACCCACTTTGAGAGCCTTGCACCAGCATAACCTGTGCTGCGTTTTTTCCATCAATTTGGGTTACGAGTTTCACCTTGTCACCATTTTCCCTTGTGACTGCATCTCGGTGCAGGTCAAGAACCACCTTTATTGAGGGATATTTTTTCAAATAACTCTTTACCGTTTCGGCGCTTCTGGAATAACTTTTTGTGTAACTTGGGTTATCGTGCTGCGTGGTATCGTGAAGTGTAACAATACCTGCCGAATTTAAAGTTTCGGCCACAATTTTTCCAACCGACACCATATTTTTAGTATTATCTTTACTTCTCGATGTAAAATCTTCGGTAAAGTAGTCGGTATTTTTAGTCATAAACGTCTCGGTGGCGTGGGTATGGAGAATTAAAACCTGTGGTTCGGCGTTCTTCTTTATACTGAAATTAATTTTTCCTTCCAAGTATTTTTTAATACTTATATTAAGATTTGTGTTGTTTTTAAGGTAAACACTGTCGTAACTGTTACTCGCAACATAAGGAGAACTGTACTGACTTATTATGTTGCCTTTTATAGCCTCAGCCGATGTTTCTTTTGCTACTTCTGAGGAGGATGTTATTTCACTTTTTTGTGGTGTTTCTGATATATTTATTTCCGAAGAATTTGCCTCCTGCTTTTTTGGTGTTTCAGGCGGCGCCGAAACGGTTTCGCTTGTCACTTCTTTTTCATTTTTTTGAGAGGCCGAAACCGAGGCGGAAAAATTTAAAAAAGGTAAAGAAAACACTAGTAAAATACCTAAAAAATTAACCAAAACAACCATTAAAATCGAACTTTTCATTTGTGCTTTTTTCACCCCTTAAAATTGCCAAAAAAACGGCAAAATTTTATGCACTTTTTTACCCGAAAAACATTGAAAAAAACTGCTGTTTATGTTATAATTTAGTAGATTGGATTAGTATTATTTTTTCACATAAAAACCTTATGAAAGGACGATAAAATTAATGGCTGTTACATCGGTAAACGACATCTGGAATTTGATTTGTGAAGAGTGTAAAAAAATTATTACACAAGTAGCTTTCGACTGTTTTTTAGGCGACCTTACCCCCGTTTCTTTTTCTTCGGGAGTTTTAACTCTTTCTTGCAAAGAAGAGTATGCTATTGAAATTATTGAGGATAATTATTCCGAAATCTTGCGTAAAAGCGGTGAAGCCGCTTTAGGTTTTGAGGTTAAGTACAATATCATTGTCGAAAGAAACGAAGACCTTATCAGAATGGCTGAAGAATTTAGTTCCGGTCTTACTTTTGAAGATTTTTTCACCTTCCAAAACTTCGTTGTTGGTTCTAACAACCGTTTTGCCCACGCTGCATCTTTGGCCGTTGCCGATGCTCCTGCAGTTATTCCAAATTACAATCCATTGGTCATTTACGGACCTTCGGGCGTTGGTAAAACCCACTTGATGTTGGCAATTAAAAACCACCTTAAGAAGAATAATCCTTACAAGAAAATTGAATACATACGAAGCGAGGAATTTACAAACCAATTAATCCAAGCTTTGCAAGAAGGTAAACTTGGTATCGGTTCTATTGATGATTTTAGAAACAAGTATCGCAACGCCGATGTTTTACTAATAGATGATATTCATTTCATCGCCGGAAAAGAACAAACTCAAGAAGAGTTTTTTAACACCTTTAATACCCTTATTCAAAACAACAAACAAATCGTTGTAACGGTTGATAAACCACCTAAAGATATTAAAACCCTTGATGACCGTATTCGCTCCCGTTTAGAGGGTGGTCTTTTTGCTGATATTTTAGCTCCCGACTTTGAGACTCGAGTTGGAATTATAATGAAAAAGGCCGAGCAATATAATATCGAAATTTCCGAGCCTATTGCTTATTACATTGCCGAAAATATTAAGGTTAACACCCGTCAGCTTGAAGGTGTTGTTAAGAAAATCCAAGCCTTTATTTCAATTCAAAAGAAGGTTCCCACAATTTCGGCCGTTCAGGGTATTATTAAAGATATTATCAGCGACACTCGCCCTGAACCGATTAAGGTTGAGAAAATCATTGCCGAAGTGGCTCACACCTACAATGTTTCGGAAAGTGATATTCTTTCCAACCGTCGTACACAAGAATTAGTACTTGCCCGTCAGGTTGCAATGTATATTGCCCGTGAAACCACCGACCTTTCTTACAAAGCAATTGGAGAGAGTTTTGGCAAGGACCATACCACTGTACTTTACAATGTAAATAAAATTGAGGAATTTTTAAGGGATAAACCTTACCAAAAAGAGTTGGTTGATGACCTTATCGCCAACCTTCGAAGTCAAAGTGAAGCAGGTTTTTAAAGTGGGAGTTTTCCACCGTTTCCCCTTTAATTAACCGAAAAGTTATTAAACAGGGTGTGGATAGAAAAAGTTATTAAACTTTTCCACTTTTTATTAACTTTTTATTTAACCGTGACTTTCCTTAAATTTTAAAGGTAAAACCACCTTTTCCCCACAATTAACCCTCTTTATTATTACTGTTATTTATTTATTTTTATTAGGAGGAATTTTATGTTTTTCACTACTGAACGTTCAGCACTTTTAGATGCGGTTTCCCGCCTTCAAAGGGTTGTTGGAGCAAAAACATCAATGCCTATATTAGAAGGAATTTTAATTTCAGCCGAGCAAGGCAAAATAACCTTGGTTGCTTATAATCTTGAAATGGGTATGAAAAAAGAAATATATGCAAACTGCAAAAACGAAGGCGATATTGTTATTAACGCTCGTTTGCTTGCTGATATTTTAAGAAGACTTGATGGTTTACAGGTTGAAATTGAAACCGATGAAAAATTAAACTGCCATATCAGATGTGGTGAGGCTACCTTTGATATTTTAGGTATGGCTGCAACAGATTTCCCTGAAATGCCAAGCGTTGCTGATACCGAAAGTATTAATATTGAAGCAGGAATTATGGCTGAAATGATTAAAACCACAATTTTTGCTGCTGCTACAAATGAAGGTGCTAAACCAATTTTAACAGGTATCAACTTCTGTGTTGATGATTCTTATCTTACAATGGTTGGTATTGATGGTTACCGTTTGGCGGTTAGAAAAGAAAAGGTTAAAGAAACCAAAAATATTGAATTCACCGTTTCTAACAAGGCTGTTGCCGAAGTTTTACGCCTTATTGATGAAGATAGTGAAAATATTGAAATTAAGGTTTCAAATCGCTTAATTTCCTTCCTTATTAACGGATACTCCTTTATTTCTCGTTTAATTGAGGGTGAATTCGTAAATTATCGTAAAACAATTCCAACCGAATTTACACAAAGGGTTGTTGTTAACACCCGTGAACTTATTAATACTATTGAGCGTGTATCTTTACTTATTAGTGAAAGTTTTTCAACCCCTGTTAGATGTTATTTTAACGAATTAAATGTTGTGTTTACATGTGCTACATCTGTTGGTCGTGCTACCGAAACATTTAACATTAATCTTGAAGGACCTAAATTTGAAATTGGTCTTAACAGCAGATATTTACTTGATGCTTTAAGAGCTATTGATACCGAAGAAATCCAAATATTATTCAACGGTGCAAATGCAGGTATTTTAATGAAGGCATTAGATGGGGATAGTTTTGAATATATGATTATGCCCATGAGGTTAAAATAATGAACTTTTTGGAATTAGAAATTAAAGAAGATTTTATTAAACTTGACTCAGCTTTAAAATTTTCTTCACTTGTTCCAACCGGTGGAATTGCTAAAATGGTGATTTTAGACGGTTTGGTTAAGGTAAACGGTGAAACCTGTCTTATGCGAGGTAAAAAACTTAGAAGTGGCGACAAGGTCGAGTTTGAAGGTAAAGGATTTATAATAAAATGAGGATTAATTCCTTAAAATTTAAAAACTTTCGAAACATAAAAGAAATTGAAATTTTTCCCAACAAGGAAATGAATGTAATTTTCGGGGAAAATGCTCAAGGAAAAACAAATATAATTGAAGGTGTTTGGTTTTTTACCGGTGCTAAAAGTTTTCGTGGCTCTAAAGATGATGAGTTATTAAATTTTAACGCCCAAAAAGGTGAAATATATTGTAATTTTGAGGCCCAGGGTGTTGAAAAGGAAATTACAATTGAAATAACCGATAAAAGAAAAGTTTTTTTAAATGGTAAACCACTAAAAAGCCCATCAAAAATTGCAGGAATTTTAAATGCAATTGTTTTTTCTCCCCAAGATTTGCGCCTTTTAACCGATGGTCCGAAAATAAGAAGAAAATTTTTAGATACTGCAATTTGCCAACTATATCCTAATTATATAGAAATTTTAAGAGAATATAATCGTGCTGTGATGCAGCGTAATAAAATTATAAAGGATATTAAAAATTATCCCGAAATTAATGATATTTTAGATTCTTTTGAAGAAAAAATTGCCGAAAACGGTGAAAAGATTATAAAATACCGTTTAAGATATATTGAAATTTTAAAAGAATTTATCCCTAAAATTTATGGTGGCATATCAGGTGAAAAAGAAGTTTTGGAAATTGAATATATTCCTTCTTTCAAAACACTTTCTCTTTTAGAAAATTTAAAAATTAAAAGAGGCGAGGATATGTATACTGCTAAAACTTCCGTAGGCCCCCACCGAGATGACCTTGAATTTAAAATTAATGGAATTTCAGCTAAAAATTTCGGGTCTCAAGGTCAAAAGCGCAGTATTGCTCTTTGTTTAAAACTTTGCGAGGCTGAAGTTATTAAGAAAAACACAGGGGAAAGCCCAATTTGTTTGCTTGATGATATTATGAGTGAATTGGATTTTGGACGACAAAACTTTATTTTAAATCACATTAAAGGAATGCAAACATTTTTAAGTTGTTGCGACCCGAGTAGTGTTGAAAATTTAAATAAAGGTAAAGGTTTTAAAATAAATAAAGGAGAAATTGAAAAATGTATCTCCATTTAGGTCTTGAAACTGTGGTTAAAGAAAATGATGTTATCGGAATTTTTGATTTAGACTCCACAACCGTTTCAAAACATACACGAAACTTTATAAACAAAGCGGAAAAAGAGAAAAAAACCGTAATTGTTTCTTATGAATTGCCAAAATCTTTTATTCTTTCGGGAAAAAAAACAGATGTAAAGGTTTACATTTCTCCACTTTCTTCTCTTACTTTATATAAACGAATCGGCATATTATAAAAATTTTTACTCAAAGAAAGGAATTGAATTTTAATGAGTAATGAAAACTTAAATCCTATCGTAGAAGGAAATTACGACGAAAGTTCTATTCAGGTTTTAGAAGGACTTGAAGCTGTAAGAAAACGCCCCGGTATGTACATAGGTTCTACCGGTGAACGTGGACTTCACCATTTAGTATATGAAATTGTGGATAACGCAATTGATGAAGATTTGGCTGGCTTCTGTGATAAAATCACAGTTGAAATTTTAGATGATGGTGTTATTCGTGTTACCGATAACGGACGTGGTATTCCCGTTGGTATTAATCCTCAAAAAGGTATTCCTACTGTTACTGTTGTTTTCACTATTTTACACGCAGGTGGTAAATTTGGTGGTAACGGATATAAAGTTTCGGGTGGTTTGCACGGTGTTGGTGCATCGGTTGTTAATGCTTTATCTTCTTGGCTTGAGGTTGAGGTTAAAGATGGCGAAAAGATTTATAAAGAGCGTTATGAAAAAGGTAATGTAGCCGATGCATTAAAGGAAATTGGAACTACCACCGAAAAAGGTACTACCGTTACCTTTAAACCCGACCCTTCAATTTTTACCGATACAACCCGTTATGATTACGATATTTTACTAAAACGTCTTCGTGAACAAGCATTTTTAAATGCAGGTATAAGGGTTGTTTTAAAAGATTTAAGAAGCGATGCCGATGTTCCTGACCGTACCGATGACTTTAAGTACGAAGGTGGTATTAAATCTTACGTTGAATTTATCCTTGAAGGTATGAAGAAGGATAAAATTAATAAAGATGTTATTTATTTTAATGATACCGATGGCGATTCCACTGCTGAAATTGCCCTTATTTGGTCAACTTCTTATGATACAAGAGTAATGTCTTTTGCTAACACATTGTATACTGTTGACGGTGGTACCCACGAACAAGGATTTAGACAAAGTTTAGCAAATGTTGTTAATAAATATGCTTTTGATTTCAAAAAACTTAAAGAGGGCAACGCAAGACTTAAGGGTGACGATATTTTAGAGGGTGTTGTTGCTGTAGTTTCGGTTAAACTTGCTGATGCTCAGTTTGAAAGCCAAACAAAAGCAAAACTTGGTAACACTTCTATTGGTAAACTTGTTAGAGATTTGGTTAACAAGAAACTTTATCAGTACTTAGAAGAAAATCCTGATGATGCTAAAATTATTATTGATAAGGCAATTGCTGCTTCTAATGCTCGTGAGGCTGCTCAAAAAGCGAGAGATTTACAAAGAAGTAAGTCGGGTATTGGCGGAAAAGCCCGTATGCCTGAAAAACTTAAAGACTGTATTTCTGATGACCCAACTAAGACCGAAATCTTCATCGTAGAGGGTGACTCTGCAGGTGGTTCGGCAGTTGAGGGAAGAAATTCAACCTACCAAGCAATATTACCTCTTTGGGGTAAAATGCTCAATGTTGAGAAGGCAAGGGTTGACAAGGTTTACGGCAACGATAAGTTAACCCCTGTTGTTGTGGCTTTAGGTACAGGTATTGCCGAAAACTTTGATATTGAGAAACTTCGTTACGATAAAATTGTTATTATGGCCGATGCCGACGTTGACGGAAGCCATATTAGAACACTTTTACTTACCTTCTTCTTCAGATATATGCCCAAACTTATCGAAACGGGACATATTTATCTTGCACAACCACCCCTTTATCGTGTTTCGAAGGGCAAAAAGTATTTCGATGCTTTCACCGATGAAGAAAGAGATAGGTTTATTGAAGAATTAGGCGGAAATGTTGAAATTCAACGTTACAAAGGTCTTGGTGAAATGAACCCTGACCAACTTTGGGAAACAACCCTTGACCCCGAAAAGAGAACAATGTTAAAGGTTACAATGGCCGATGCCCAAATTGCCGACCAAACCTTTACAATGCTTATGGGTGATGAGGTTGAACCAAGACGCCGATTTATTGAAGAAAATGCAATTTTTGCAACAGATTTGGATATTTAAGGAGGGATAGATAATGGCAAAACTTGAAAATGTATATTGGCCCAGTGATGAAGAAACTAACATTCAGCCGGTAGAAATTGTTGATGAAGTTAAACAATGTATGCTTCAATATTCAATGTCGGTTTTGGTTGGCCGTGCTATCCCTGATGTTAGAGATGGTTTAAAGCCCGTTCATCGTAGAATTCTTTATACAATGTATGAAAACGGACTTTCCCCCGATAAGAAACATAGAAAATGCGCCGACACTGTAGGTTCAGTGCTTGGTAGATATCATCCCCATGGTGATGCCAGCGTTTACGATGCAATGGTTCGTATGGCGCAGGATTTCTCTTTAAGATATCCACTTATTGATGGACAAGGAAACTTCGGTAACATCGATGGTTTCCCTGCTGCTGCTTATCGTTATACCGAGTCTAAAATGAATAGGCTTTCTTACAGTATGCTTGATGATATTGATAAGGAAACTGTTGATTTTGCTCCTAACTATGATAATCGTTTGGAAGAACCCACTGTTTTACCTGTTCGTTTCCCACAATTATTGGTTAACGGCTCAAGTGGTATCGCAGTTGGTATGGCAACCGAAATCCCTCCCCACAATTTAGGTGAGGTTATTGACGGTATGTGTTGCCTTATAGATAATCCCGAGGCTGAACTTTCCGACCTTTGTGAACACATTAAAGGCCCTGATTTCCCAACAGGTGGTATCATTATGGGTAGAAGTGGCATTCGTGCCGCTTATGCTACCGGTAGAGGTAGAATTATCCTTCGTGGTAAAGCCGAAATTGAGGAAATTAAAAATGGAAGATTCAGAATTGTTATAACTGAAATTCCTTACAAGGTTAAAAAGCAAGATTTAGTTAAAAATATCTACGATTTAGCCGCTGAAAAGAGAATTGAAGGCATTGATGATGTTGTTGACTATTCTTCCAAGCGTGACGGCGGTATCAGAATTATAGTTGACCTTAAAAAAGACGCTAACCCACAGGTTGTTTTAAACAAGCTTTATCGTTACACCTCTTTGCAGACAACCGTTGGTGCAATTTTACTTGCTATCGTAAACGGTAAACCCCAAGTATTAACCTTAAAAGAGATGCTTCAAAACTGTATTGATTTCCAATATGAAATTGTGCATCGCAGAACATCTTTTGACAAGCGTAAAGCCGAGGAAAGAGCCCACATTTTAGAAGGTTTAAAGGTAGCACTTGATTTTATTGATGAAGTTATTGCAATTATCCGTGGGTCTAAGACAATTCCCGAAAGTAAAGAGGCTTTGTCAGAGCGTTTTGGATTAGATGATATTCAAACCACTGCTATTGTTCAAATGCAGTTAGGTAAACTTGCAGGTCTTGAAAAACAAAAAATTATTGACGAATTAAACGAGAAACTTGCCTTTATTAAAGAGTGTGAGGAAATTTTAGCTTCTCGTGAGAGAATTCTCGATATTGTTAAGACCGAGGCATTGAATTTGAGAGATAAATTCTCCGATGACCGTAAAACCGAGATTACCGATGTTGCAGGTGAGGTTGATATTGAAGACCTTATTCCTGAGGAGGACTGTGTTCTTACTAAAACCGTTAATGGTTATATTAAGAGACTTCCTGCCGATACATATAACGTACAAAACCGTGGTGGTCGTGGTATTACAGGTATGACTACAAGAGAAGAAGATGCAGTTGAGAATATGTTTGTTTGCTCTTCTCACGACTGGATTATGCTTTTCTCCAACCTTGGAAGAATGTATCGCATTAAGGCATACGAAATTCCTGAAGGAAGCCGTACTTCTAAGGGTATGAACCTTGTAAATATCTTACCACTTATGCAGGATGAGAAAATTACAATTATTCTCCCTGCCAGTGAACTTGATGAGGATAACTATATTGCAATGGTAACTAAAAAGGGTACCATTAAGAGAACTAAGGTATCTGAGTTTAGAAATACCCGTAAGAGTGGTATTATTGCCATTAATATTGATGAAGATGATGAGTTGGGCTTTGTTAGAATGACCAACGGCAAACAAAACATCTTTATTGCAACCCGTGATGGTTTGGCAATTCAGTTTAAGGAAGAAAATGTTCGCGCTATGGGTAGAACTGCCCGTGGTGTTCGCGCAATTAATATGCGTGAAGGCGACCGTGTTATCGATATGGCTATTGTTGACGAGGATAGCAAGATTTTAACCGTTACCGAAACCGGTTATGGCCGTATTTCTTCTATTGCTGATTATCGTTTGCAGTCTCGTGGCGGTAAGGGTCTTACCAACTACCGTACCGAGAAATACGGAAAGGTTGCAGCAACCATCCCTGTTGGCGATAACGATGATATTATTATGATTGCTTCTAACGGCATCGTTATCAGAATTTTCTCGGGCGATATTTCTCAATTCAACCGTCCTGCAAAGGGTGTTAGAGTTATGAAGGTTGCCGAGGGTGAGAAAATCCTTTCGGTTGCTCTTACCGAACACAATGAAGATGAAGTAACCGAAAAACCTGAAGAAGCTGATGCTGATGCAGGGGATGCAACCGAAACTGCCGAGGAAATCGCAAGTGCAAATGAGGTTGCAGTAGAGGAAATTGAAACTTAAGCGGTAATTTTTAAAGAAAGTTTAGAACTATGAGTGAAAATTACAATAAAAATTTAAACGATGAAACCTTTGGGGTAGAGTCAACCTTTACCCCGGAGGTTTTTGCGCCCGTTTTTTCTCCCGAGGAGATTGCAAAAAGGGATGAAAAGAAAAAAATAACAAAAACAGCCAACACAACTGGTCTCGCCTTTTTGATGGTTACTGTTTTTTCGGTTGTTTTAAGTTTAATTTTAACCTTTGCTGAAGTTTTAATTATAAAAACAACAGGTAAGGCGGGGGTTTTGACCTCACCTGCCGTTAACGAAGTTATTAACATCTTTTTCTCCCTTTCGGTTTTTGGTCTCATTTTTGTAGCCGTTTTTAAATTCGCAGGATTTAGAATAAGCGATTTAATGTCCTTTAAAAAGACCGAAAAAGGTTTAGGTTTGCCTCTTTTCTTTTTCGGAATTTCTTTTTGCGCCTTTGCAAATATGGCATCGGGCGTTTTTGATGCATTTTTTGAAAGTTTTGGTATTGATTATGCCGTTCCCGAGCGAGAATTCCCAAAAGGAATTTTCGGATTTTTATTAACCCTTATAGCAACAGCTATTATTCCCGCATTGCTCGAAGAATTTGCTCTTCGTGGTATTGTTTTGGGAACTTTAAGAAAATTTGGTGACGCTTTTGCCCTTATTGCAACCTCGATTTGCTTTGGAATTATGCATTCCAACTTCGAGCAAATCCCTTTTGCCTTTATGGTTGGTCTTTTCCTTGGTTTCTCGGTTATTAAAACCGGTTCTTTAAGGGTGGCAATTTGGGTGCATTTTTATAATAATCTGATTTCGGTTCTTTTCAATTATTTCTCCGAGTGGATACCAAACGGGGTATTAAATGTGGGCTATGCCATACTTTTACTTATAACCCTTGCCCTTGGAATATTTATGCTTTCGAAAACCGACAAAGATTTCTTTAAATTGCAAAAAGAAGAGTCGCTTTTGACCGAAAAGGAGAAAAACCTGTCATTTTTCTCAAGTGGAACAATTATTGCGGTTATTATCATCAATTTAATTGAGGCTTGTTTGTACATTTTTATTTAAGGAAAAATTATGAAGAAAGAATTTATGTCCCGTGCTCTTTTATTGGCGAAAAAAGCCTACGCGGCAGGGGAAGTGCCGGTTGGCGCAGTTATAGTTAAAGATGGCGAGATTATCGCCGAAGGATATAATATGCGTGAGCAAAAACAAAATGCACTCTCCCATGCCGAGATTGAGTGCATTAATAAGGCATGTGAAGTTTTAAAGAGTTGGCGACTGGATACCTGTGAACTTTATGTTACATTGGAGCCTTGTCCCATGTGCACGGGTGCAATAATTAATTCCCGAATTAAAACCGTTGTTTTCGGCGCCTACGATTTAAAGGCAGGAAGTATGGACAGTGTGATTAACCTTTGCGACTATCCTTACAACCATAAGCCGGAAATTTACGGCGGAATTATGGAAGACGAGTGCAAAGAAATTTTGGAAAATTTCTTTCAAAATTTAAGGTAAAAACCCTCCTTCTCAGCCGATAGAAAATTTAAAAGTTACCAATTATATGTAAAAATATTTCCATTGGCTGAGAGAGAGTTTCGACAAAATTTGCATAAATTCGACACAATAAATGTCAAATCAACGTTTAAAATTCTGCAATATTTCTTTAAAACCGGCAATTTTGAAAATTTGAAGCAAACTGACATAAATTGCGACCGAAGAAAGAGCAAAACAAATTGTGAAGATTAAATTCGAGTGAATTTTAAACTCGTTTAAAATATTAAAGCAACTAAAAGAAACAAAAAGAGAGAGGGCGGCGGGAAGTAAAATTTCTTTTCCGATTTTTAAAGAGGCCCCACTCACCTTACAAAGTCTCCTGACATTTAAAAAACAGGTAAGAAAATTTGAAAAATACATTATACCGATAAAACCCTTCATACCGGTTATGGGCAAAAGACAAAGAATTAAAATTATTCTGAGTGTCGAGTCGGAAAGGGCAGTGCGAAAGGTAAATGTTTGTTGGTCGAGACCTTTTAAAATTCCATCCGACACACTGTCGAGATACATAAAAGGGACAATTGGTGCGAGACTCACCAAAAGAGTGCCCACATCGGCCGAGTTATAGATTAAAAGACCGATTTTTTCTCCTGCAAAAAGGAAAACACCCCCGAAAATAAAGGAAAGCAGTATTGTTAGCCTTAAAACTTGGCGGGTGAGCCGTTTAACGGTTGAGGGCATATTTTTTGCAACGGCTTCGCCGATTTCTGGAATTAGCAGGGTGGAAAACGAGTTTAAAAGGGTGGACGGAAAGAACAAAATCGGCAAAGCCATACCTTTTATCATTCCGAATTGGGACAATGCACCCACTCCCGAGTGTGGGTAACGAGCCAAATTTTTAGGAACCAAGACATTTTCGGCAGTTCTAAGGGCAGTATTTAAATATCGGCCCGAAGTTATGGGCAAAGAAATGCGTGTCAGTTCTTTTATAACTCCAAAAGGTGGATTTTTGCGACCTTTCAAGGAGTTTAAAGACCTTTTGTTCGATAAAAAACAAATAAAAAGCACTAAACAAGATAATCCTTCGGCAATACAGTCGCCTAAAATCACTCCTGCTGCAGCGTAGGCGATGCCTTTATGTATAAATTTCTTAACCAAAAGTATAACAGCGCCAATTCTTACCCCTTGTTCGAAAATTTGGGTAAGGGCATTTGGAGTAACCTGACGTCTCGCAATAAAATAACCTCTGATACAAGAAGAAACCCCCATAAAAGGTAGGGAAAGGGGCAAAATTTTAAGTGCAGGCAAACTTCTTAGGTCTCCGATTAAGGTTTTGGCAATAAATTCGGCCCCGAAGAAAACAACTGCTATAGAAACAAAGGCTATAAGTAATGTAAGTTCTACCGAACGGCGAAAAATTCTGAGGGTTCCCGTTTTGGAACCCAAAGCCATTTCTTCGGTAATAAGCCTTGTAACGGCTGTGGAAATGCCGGTTGTGGCAAAGGTTGAAGCCAAAATATAGAAACTAAATACAAGTTGGTAAAGACCAACACCCTCGCTTCCGATAAGTTGTGTTATGTAAACCTTAAAAATTATCCCTGCAAACCTTAAAATCAGGGATGAAACGGTTAAAATCATTGCATTTTTAATAAAAACAGTCTTTTTCATATCAACACCCTGTTATATATATGTGACCAAGGTAATTCTAATGACAGGAGGTGGCAATATGTCCCCTTTAGCCGACAAATTAAGACCTGAAACCATCGATGATGTGGCGGGACAAAAGCATCTTTTGGGTGAGGATAAGGTTTTAAGAAGAATAATCGAGTCGCAAAAATTACCCAACTTGATTTTCTACGGTCCTTCGGGTGTGGGCAAAACCACCGTTGCAAATATTATTGCAAAAAACTGCGGAAAGAAACTTCATTACCTTAATGCCACCACTGCATCCACTGCCGATATTAAAGAAATCGTGGCTTCCATCGGTAGTATTGACTCCCAAGGCGGAATACTTTTATATTTAGATGAAATTCAGTATTTCAACAAAAAGCAACAACAAATTTTGTTATCATTTATCGAAAATGGGGATATAACCCTAATTGCATCCACCACCGAAAATCCCTATTTTTATGTTTATAATGCGATACTCAGTCGCTCCACCGTTTTTGAATTTAAAACCCTGAGCGCTGATGATATTTGTCAGGTTTTGCGCCGTGCCGTGGCCATTTTAAGCCAAACCGAGCCGGTGACAATTAGCGATGAAGCCATTAAAAAAATCGCCCAGGCAGCTGCCGGCGATGTTCGAAGAAGTCTTAATATGTTGGAACTTTGCCACATGTTGGGACCTGACATTTCCGACCAAACTGTTGAGGAAATACTGGCCGGAAATTCGGTAAGATATGACCGAGAAGGGGAACAACATTACGATATTGTTTCGGCCTACCAAAAATCTATGAGGGGAAGCGACCCCGACGCTGCCGTTTACTATTTGGCTCGACTTTTGGCGGCAGGTGATTTGCCGAGTGCTTGTAGAAGACTATTAGTTTGCGCCAACGAAGATGTTGGTTTGGCATATCCCCAAATCATTCCTATTGTGAAAGCTGCTGTTGACACTGCCATGATGGTGGGTTTGCCCGAGGCGAGAATTCCCTTGGCCAATGCAGTAATTCTGGTGGCAAATGCGCCCAAGTCAATTTCGGCTTACGAGGCTATAAACGCTGCTTGGCAGGATGTGGAGAAGGGTCTTATCGGCGATATTCCGAGACAACTTCAAAATAAACACTTCGATGGGGAAGATGCCACCGTAAAGGGTCAAAATTATAAGTACCCTCATTCCTATCCACGACATTATGTAAACCAACAATATCTACCCGATGTGGTAAGTCGGATCGTAGCCAT
>JAZSPH010000044.1:0-4918 GCA_045537355.1 Acutalibacteraceae bacterium | reverse complement strand
TTCTTTTCTTTCTTAAATTCGGTAAAATGACCTTCATCAAGTGCTGTTCTGATATCTTCCATAAGTTTATTATAGAACCAAAGATTATGCATAACAAGAAGTCTTTGAGAAAGCATTTCTTTAGCCTTTAAAAGATGTCTGATATAGGCTTTACTGTATTGACGGCAAACGGGACAATCGCAGTTTTCATCAATTGGTGTCAAATCACGTTCATACTTTTGATTGTTAATATTAATTATACCCTTTGTGGTAAATAAATGACCATGACGAGCGTTACGGGAAGGCATAACACAGTCAAACAAATCAACACCACGCTCAACTGCATTAAGGATATTAACAGGGGTTCCAACGCCCATTAAATAACGAATTTTATCGGTGGGCATATGTGGAGTAACATTTTCGATTACATCGTACATAACCTCAGCCGGCTCGCCAACAGCCAAACCACCGATAGCATATCCATCAAGGTTAAGGTCGGCAATTTCTTTCATGTGGTTAATGCGAAGGTCATTATAGGTACAACCTTGATTAATACCAAATAAAAGTTGCTGGGGATTTACTGTATCATCACGCATATTAAGTTCTTTCATCTTGGCTTGGCAACGCTTAAGCCAACGTGTCGTTCTCTCGCAAGAAGCCTTTGAATAGGCATATTCGGCAGGGTTTTCAACACATTCGTCAAAGGCCATCGCAATTGTAGAGCCAAGGTTTGACTGAATTTGCATACTTTCCTCGGGACCCATAAATATCTTTTTACCGTCAATATGACTTTGAAAAGTAACACCTTCTTCGGTAATTTTTCTAAGGCTTGATAAAGAAAAGACTTGAAAGCCACCACTATCGGTCAAAATCGGTCCGTCCCAAGTGGTAAACTTGTGCAAACCACCACAATCTTTGATTACTGCATCGGAAGGTCTAAGATGCAAGTGATAGGTATTTGAGAGCATAACCTGACAGTTAACGGTTTTCAAATCCTCGGCCGAAAGACCACCTTTAATTGCTGCCGCAGTGGCAACGTTCATAAATGCAGGAGTTTGAACTGTGCCTTTATTAGTTACAAACTCGCCACGGCGAGCACTTCCCTCTTGTTTTAAAAGTTTAAACATTTTATCTCCTAATTTTCAATTAAAATTTCCAGTAAATCAAGGGGTGATTTTACGATAAAATCGGCACCTGAGTTTTCTAGTTCTTCTCGGTCGCCAAAACCGTACAAAACACCAATAGATTTTAAATTATTTTCCTTTGCTCCCTCAATATCGTGATGTCGGTCGCCTATCATAACAGCATCGTTAATATCAGCCACTTTTCCACACTCAAGAGCGACTCTTATAACATCAGACTTGTAGTTAAGCGTGCCGTCAAATGTGGCGCCAACAACACAGTCAAAATACTGCATCAAATCGAAATAATTTAATACAATTTCGGCAAATTCTTGAGGTTTAGATGTGGCTAAAATCAAGGTTTTTCCTGCATTTTTAAGGGTTTTAAGCAGTTCATCAACACCCTCAAAAACCGAGTTTTGATATATACCCGTTTCCCTGAAAAACTCGCGGTAATATGCTGTGGCTTTCTTGGAATCTTCCAAAGAAAAACCATAATATTCCATAAACGCATCGACCAAAGGAGGACCTATAAAACAATGCAATTCCTTTCGGTCACTTATCTCAATACCAAACTTATTTAAGGCATACATAACACCGTTTGTTATTCCAATTTCAGGGTCGGTCAGTGTTCCGTCCAAATCGAATAAAATGTATTTATACATATTTACTCCTAAAATTTTAGTCTTTAAACAGTATACTTGAAAAGCAACATAATTTCAACAAATACTTGAAAAAATTATAAACGTGTGGTATATTTTAAGCGAGGTGAAAACTATGAAAAAATGCTTATACATACTATTGATAATAGATATTTTAGCAATTGCATTTGGTTTTATCACAATGCTTACTGCCTCTATTATTTATGCCTTTATATTATTAGCTTTGGGTATTCTGCAATTAGTCCCGATAGTCGCTATCATTTATTGTCTCGACAGTATTGAGGACCAAAAGTATACCATTTCCCAATTATATACAAAATTATATAATCTTGAAGAAACGAGAGAAAATGATATTACACCTCCCGTCGCAGAGGTTGGAGACAAATCCGATTTACCTTGGAAATGTGTCAAATGTGAAACTGTTAATAAAGCAGGTGCAACTAATTGTTCAAACTGCGGCGCAAAATTTTTGCCCGAAATCAATCCCGTGTTTGAACCCACCCCTAAAGGCTTAAAGGGATTTTTACTTAAATTCAAAAAATAAAACTAATACCAAACGGAAAATTCCGTTTGGTATTTTTGTTTACAAAATAAGCATCGCATCGCCGAAACTAAAGAAACGATATCTTTCTTCAACGGCAATTTTATAAGCATTCATAACGTTTTCATAACTTGCGAAAGCCGAAACCAACATAATAAGGGTGCTTTCGGGCAAATGGAAATTGGTGATAAGTCCATCCATGGATTTAAACTCAAAACCGGGATAAATGAAAATATCGGTTTCGCCCGAGCATTCCACAACCTTGCCGTATTTTTGAGCAACGCTTTCAACGGTGCGACAAGCAGTTGTGCCAACACAAATAACACGGCCACCCTCGGCTTTAGTTTGGTTTATAATATCAGCAGTTTCTTTTGTTACAAAATACTCCTCGGTATGCATTTTGTGGTTGGTAACATCATCAACCTTAACGGGTCTGAATGTTCCAAGTCCCACATGGAGAGTAACATAAGCGATTTTAACGCCTCTTTCTCTTAATTCATCCAACAACTCATTAGTAAAATGAAGACCTGCTGTGGGAGCTGCTGCCGAGCCTAATTCCTTGGAGTAAACGGTTTGGTAACGCTCGTTATCCTTAAGCTTTTCCTTAATATACGGTGGCAAAGGCATTTGACCGATTTCACTTAAGGTAGCGTAAAATTCGCCTTCGTAAATGAATTTTACAATTCGATTTCCTTCCTCGGTTATATCGATTACTTCGCAAGAAAGATTATCGGAAAATTTGAAAATTTTACCGATTTTAGCCTTTTTACCGGGACCTGCGAGACACTCCCAAACATCGGTATCTTTTTGTTTTAGAAGCAAAAACTCAACCACCGAGCCTGTATCGGTTCTGGCACCAAAAATACGGGCCGGTAAAACCCTTGTATTATTAAGAACAAGACAGTCCCCTGCCTTTAAATAATCCTTAATATCAAAGAAATTCTTATGTTCAATTTCACCGTTTTTACGGTCTAATTTTAAAAGTCTTGAGTTATCGCGTTTTGCCAAAGGGGTTTGGGCGATTAATTCTTCGGGCAAATCATAATAAAAATCACTTGTTTTCATTTTCACCAAAATCTTTCGGAATTTTATAGCTAAAATCTACATAAAATAATTTAATTAAACTTGACAATTACCTTAACATATTATATTATATTTAATTAGTGATAAAAATCAAGTTCTAATTCCTGAAAGGATGATTTTAAATGAAAAAATACAATGTTGGTATTATTGGCGCTACCGGTATGGTAGGTCAAAGATTTTCTCTTTTACTTGCCAACCACCCTTGGTTTAATGTAACTGCTTTGGCTGCAAGTGCTTCCTCAGCAGGTAAAACCTATGCTGAAGCTGTTAACGGCAGATGGGCAATGACCGAGGAAATCCCTGCAAACTTAAAGGATATGCCTATTTTTGATGCCGAAAAGGACATCGACAAAATCGTTTCTAAGGTTGACTTCGTATTTTGCGCAGTTAATATGAAAAAAGATGAAATTAAGACTCTCGAAGAAAAATATGCTAAAAAAGAGTGCCCCGTAATTTCTAACAACTCGGCTCATCGTTTCACAGCAGATGTTCCTATGATTATTCCCGAAATTAACCCTCAGCACGCTGAGGTTATTGATGCTCAAAGAAAGCGTTTAGGCACAAAGAAAGGCTTTGTTGCAGTTAAATCTAACTGTTCATTGCAATCTTATGTTCCTGCTTTATATCCTTTGGATGAAAAATTCGGCATTGATAAGGTATTGGTTTGTACCTACCAAGCAATTTCCGGCGCAGGTAAAACCTTTGACCGTTGGCCCGAAATTGTTGACAATGTAATCCCATATATTGGTGGAGAAGAAGAAAAAAGCGAGAAAGAACCCCTTAAAATTTGGGGTCAGGTTGAAGACGGTGAGATTAAACTTGCCGATTCTCCCAAATTCACTGCGCAATGCATTCGTGTTCCCGTTTCTGACGGTCACTTGGCGGCTGTATATGTTTCCTTCAAAAACAAACCTGCCAAGGATGAAATTCTTGACATTTGGAACAACTTCGCAGGCGAGCCTCAAGCATTAAAACTCCCCAACGCTCCCAAGAAGTTCCTCAACTATTACACCGAGGATGATATGCCTCAAACCAAACTTTGCCGTACTTTGGAAAACGGTATGGCTGTATCGGTTGGTCGTCTTAGAGAAGATACTCAATACGATTACAAGTTCGTTTGCGTATCTCACAACACCCTTCGTGGTGCAGCAGGCGGCGCTGTTTTACTTGCCGAATTACTTTGCGCAAAGGGATATATGGACTAAAAATTTACGGCAGACTTGTTTCTGCCGTTTTCTAAAGGAAGTGTAACTATGATTAAGGTTATAATTTGTGGCGCCAGTGGTAAAATGGGTGGATTTGTTGCCAATGCTTGTAAAGAAGATGGTAATCTTCAGGTTGTTGCAGGTATTGATAAGATAAATCTCGGCCAAGACTTCCCTATTTTTGATTCTTTTTCAAAATTAAATGCCCCGGCCGATGTTATCATTGATTTCTCCAACCCTGCTTTACTTGATGATATTTTAGATTACGCAGTATCCACCAAAACACCCGTTGTTCTTGCAACAACCGGTTACAGTCAAGCACAAATC
>JAZSPH010000097.1:0-9496 GCA_045537355.1 Acutalibacteraceae bacterium | reverse complement strand
TATTTCTCCTATTATGAAGTTAGAAAATGGTGCAAAACGCAAAATTTCCAAGCGTAAGGACCCTGAAGCTGCTGTTCACTTCTTTGCCGAACAAGGCTTTATGACCGAGGCTGTTCTTAACTACTTGATGACCGTTGCTTCTTCCGATTTCGAAGATTGGCGCCGAGCAAATCCCGATACATCTTACAAAGAGTTTAAGTTTAATCTTAAGAAAATGAGTGTTTCGGGTGCTTTGTTTGATGAAAATAAACTTTTAGATGTTAGTAAAACAATGGTTTCAAAACTTTCAAGTGCCGAAGTTTACGATAAATTAACTGCTTGGGCGCAAGAATTTGATACTGAGTTTTATAATATTTTAACTGCTGACCCTGATTATACTAAGGCTGTTTTTGCAATTGACCGTGATGTTCCCAAGCCTCGTAAGGATATTGCAAAATGGAACGAAGCTAAGGACTATTTCTCCTATATGTTTGAGGATTTATTCGTTGCTGACTTCACATTGCCTGAAAATATTAGTAGCGAGGATGCAAAAGCATTCTTAAATGCTTATAAATTGTCTTATATACCTACCGATGACCGACAAGAGTGGTTCCAGCAAATTAAAGATATTGCTCCTACCATCGGTTTTGCTGCCGAAACAAAGGAATATAAGGCAAATCCTGAAAACTTTAAGGGTCACGCCGGTGATTTAAGTTCGGTGCTTAGAATTGCTATTACAGGCAGACGCAACACTCCCGACCTTTGCAGCATTATGCAGGTTTTGGGTAAAGAAAAATGTCTAAATCGAATTGAAAATATGCTCCAAAGCATTTAGAAAGGCAAATTTATGGACGAAAACATTAAAATTGAGGAGTCTTCCCTTCCCTCTAACTTTATTCATGATTTTATTGATGAAGATTTAAAAGAAGGGGTTTATTCTAAAGTTCAAACCCGTTTCCCACCCGAACCTAACGGCTATCTTCATATAGGTCATGCAAAGGCTATTTGTATTGACTTTGCAACTGCCGAAAAATATGGTGGTAAATGTAATTTACGTCTTGATGATACTAATCCTACCAAGGAAGATGTTGAATATGTTGACGCAATTAAAGAAGATATTAAATGGTTAGGCTTTAATTGGGATAATGTGTACTTTGCATCGGATTATTTTGACTTTATCTATGAGTGCGCATTAAAACTTATTGATAAAGGCTTGGCTTATGTTGACGAGTCAACACCTGACCAAATTCGTGAAATGCGTGGTACCTTGACCGAAGCAGGTGTTAACAGCCCCTATCGTGACAGACCTACCCATGAAACCAAGGATTTATTCCGTCGCATGACCGAAGGTGAATTCGAAAATGGCGCAATGGTTTTAAGAGCTAAAATTGATATGGCTTCTTCAAATATCAATATGCGCGACCCTATTATCTATCGTATTATGCACGCTCATCACCATAGAACCGGCGACAAATGGTGCGTTTACCCCATGTATGACTTTGCTCATCCTTTAAGTGATGCCAAAGAAGGTGTTACCCACTCTCTTTGCTCCTTGGAGTTTGAAAACCATAGACCACTTTACAACTGGTTCTTGGAGGTTTTGGAAATTCCCGAAGCACCTCGCCAAATTGAGTTTGCAAGAATGAACGTTAACTACACATTAACAAGTAAGCGTAAATGCTTAAAACTCGTTAATGATGGTTTAGTTTCCGGTTGGGATGACCCAAGAATGGCAACAATTTGCGGTATGCGCCGCAGAGGCTACCCTGCTGAGGCTGTTCGTGCATTTGTTGATAAAATCGGTGTTTCCAAGGCTTACAGCGTTATTGACTATGCATTGCTCGAGTCTTGTGTTAGAGATTATTTAAACGAAAATGCCGACCGTGCGATGGCCGTTCTTCGCCCATTAAAGATAGTTATTGACAATTATCCCGAAGGCAAAACCGAAGAAATTGCAGTTGACATTAATCCTTCTAAACCTGAACTTGGTAAACGTAGTGTTACATTCTCAAGAGAGATTTATATTGAACAAGATGACTTTATGTTAGATCCTCCGGGTAAATATTTCCGTTTGTGTCCTCAAAAGGAAGTTCGTTTAAAGAGCGCATATTATGTTAAATACGCTTCTCACGAAACCGATGAAAACGGCAATATTACCGTTGTTCACTGTACCTATGACCCTGAAAGTTTCGGTGGTGAATCACCTGACGGCAGAAAAGTTAAAGGTACACTTCATTGGGTTAGCGCTAATCACTCGATGGATGCCGAAATTCGCCTTTATGACCGTTTGTTCAACGTTCCTAACCCCAGTGATGAAGAAGGCGTTTCATCCTTTGCTGACAATTTAAACCCCGAATCTTTAACCATTTTAAAAAGTTGCAAATTAGATGCTTCGCTTAAGGATTCTAAGGTTGGCAGCACCTTCCAGTTTATGCGCCAAGGTTACTTTACGGTTGACAGTGATTCTACCGATGATATGTTGGTATTTAATCGCACTGTTGCACTTAAAGATTCATTTGTTAAAAAGGCTTAATTTATGAAAGTTAATGATATATTTGAATATTTAAACGGTCTTTTCCCTGTAACCGATGCCATGGGTTTTGATAATGTGGGCATTTTGGTTGGCGACCCTAACAAATCAATTTCTAAGGCTTTGGTTGCCCTTGATTGCACCTTGGAAACCATAGCATTTGCCAAGGAAAAGGATTGCGATTTGATAATCACCCACCATCCTGTAATATTTGAACCTCTTAAAAATGTTTTGGCAGGTTCGGTTCAGTATGAACTAATCAAAAACGATATTGCAGTAATTTCTATGCACACAAATTTAGATGTGGGTGTTGGTGGTATTAACGATAAACTTTGCGAGATATTAAATCTTAGCGAAATATCCCCTGTAATCGCCTCTGACGGCTATATGCTTAAAGGTGGTGTTATCTCCCCTATTTCGGCTAAAAACTTAGCTGGGCGCATTAAAGAACGTATCGGTGGCGTTGTGAAATATGTTGACGGTGGAAAAGAAATAAAAACCGTTTTGGTTTGCAGTGGTAGTGGTGGAGAATTTATTAATGATGCCATTAATTTAAAGTTTGACGCACTTCTTACTGCCGATGTTAAACATCATCAATTCTTAGTTGCTAAAGATAATAATATCTCCCTTTTCGATGGTGGTCATTTTAACACTGAGGATATTATTGTTGAAGTTTTATCCGAAACCCTTAAAAAGAATTTTAAGGATATTGAATTTAATACTTTTCATTCCGAAATAATTAAGTTTGCATAAATCGATATTTTGTGTAAAAACTATTTTCGGGTGAAATTTGATGGTAATTCTTTTTTCTAATCGAAAATCTAAGTTAGAAAAAGAAATTCTTGAAATTTTAATCGCTTGTGGAGCTGATTTTATATCCGATAAATCAGTCATCTCCACAGGCGGTTTTTTTACTGCTACAGTTTGTTATAAAAAAACGGAAATTGACGCAAAAAAAGCCATCATCCTTATATTAGATGATAGCGAAAAGTTTAAAAATCAGATATTACCCTTGGATGTAATTGGAATTTGTGAAGACACTAACCAAAATGCATTAAATATCTTTAAAAGAAACAAGGTACCGGTAATCACTTGTGGTAATAATCACAAAAACACGATTACAATTTCCAGTATCGAAAATAATCAATACATTTTAACGCTGCAACGTCAAATTACCGATTTAAAGGGTAATATAATTTTACCCACCGATTACAAAATCACATTAGATAACAAATATTCCCCCGAGGCAGTTATGCTAAGTGGCGCCGTTTTATGCTTAGTAAATAACAAAAATTAATTTTATCTCATATATTGAATTAAAAAGGTTGTTTTTGGGGAAAATATTTACAGGTGATTTTATGAGAGAATTTAGCAAAGCAGTTACAATTATATCGATAATTTCTTTTTCAGTTGCAATTGCTTTAATTTTAGCCACATTAGGTATTGTTTTCGGTGAACGAAAATCAAATCCCGAACCTTGGGTCTTGCAGTCATACGGCAATAATGTTGCTTTATTTAATGGCGAAAAAATCATTGAGGTTTATGGTGCAATAATGCTCGACACCTTACCCGAGGAAGATAAAAGGCTTTTAGATAATGGAATATCCTTCTTGACAAAACAAGAGGCCGTAAAAGCAATTGAAGATTATGACGGATAAAAAAACATCTCCCGAAGGAGATGTTTTAATTATTTTACTAATGCACTAAATAACTTCTTAGAAGATTTAAAGGCACTCAAGAAACTCTTAAAAGCTTGTGCGAAATGAGAATCATCAATCAACATATTTTCAATCGCTTCAGTACATGCCGAATCATTGTAAGCTGCTGCAGCAAGAACAGCAATCATAATGTTTACGGTATCTTTATCGCCTTTTACATATACATCCTCTAAAACATCGTAAAGCTTTTTAACCTGCTTTTTGTTACCGTTTGTAAACAAGTTTTTAAGTTGAGGAACTAAGTATTCGCCGAAGAAATTAATGTATAAGAAATTACCATAAAGTGAAATGTGTTCTTTGTAATCATCCTTAATTGTCGGGAAAACATCAAGCATTTTCTTAGCAAAACCGGTAATATTCATGGCGCCATCTTTACTTGCAGTGGGAAGATCGATAATAGCAGCCGTAGTTCTTGTGGATTTAATTCCTAATTCTTTTTTTAAAGAAACAACAAAGTCCATACCAACCGAAGCGGCATCCTTTGCGTTTTGAGTATCATCGAAAAGCCAGGAGTTGATAACTGTAAGTTCGCCAAAATTCCCCTCTTCGTCTTTGGTGGCAGTTAATAATTTATAGCTTTGTGTTTCTTCAGCGTACTTAACACAAATCTTTTTAGTGTCATTTACAAAACAATCGCCATCGGCTTTAAAATTGTTTTCATCAAGGAAACTTTTCATTTCCGAAATTACGTTTTCATAATACCTATTATCCAAGATAAGTCACATCCAAAAATTATTTTCTATTATAATACCACATTTATTTCTATTTGTCACCTATAATTTTCAAAAATATAACAGAGTCATTGAAAAAGATTTGAATATGGTTTATAATAGTATAAATGTTCTACCCCAAATGTAAATTTCATATTTTATTTTGGGGTGGTTTTGTGATAATTTTTAAGAATAAAGGTCTTTGCTTAGCATTATGCATTGTAGTTATAATTGCTTGTGTTATAACCTTAAAAAACACTGCTGTAATATCAACTTGGAATAAATCCGGTAATACTCAAAGTGTTATTATAGATGCAGGTCACGGTGGGTTTGACGGTGGCGCTGTGGCGCCTGACGGAACGGTTGAAAAGGATATAAACCTTAAAATTTCCAACCTAATTGCCGATATGCTTAAAACTGCAGGTTTCAATGTTATTTTGACGCGTCAGACCGACGTTTCCACCGATGATGTTGAAACAAACACCATTGCAATAAAAAAGAAAAGCGACCTAAAAAATCGGCTTGAATTGATGGCTGATTATCCTGATGCGATTTTTGTCAGTATTCATTTAAACAAATTCACCACCTCGGCAGCTCGTGGCTCTCAGGTCTTTTATAGTACCAAATTTAACGAGTCAAAGGAACTTGGCGAGTCAATTCAAAGGTCGATTATAAACCTGCTACAGCCCGAAAATACGAGGGTTAATAAACAAGCAACTTCGAGCACATATCTGCTTTATAATGCAACTGTACCTGCCGTTTTGGTAGAGTGTGGTTTTTTAAGCAACAAAACCGAACTTGAATTACTTAAAACCGATGTTTATCAAAAGAAAATGGCTTTTTGCTGTTTTTTAGGAATAACGGAATTTTTATCAAATAAAGGAGAAAACAATGGCCTCAAAAACTAAAACAGTTTATATATGTAACGAGTGTGGCTACGAGTCAGCAAAATGGCTTGGAAAATGCCCTTCTTGTAATAACTGGAACACCTTGGAAGAACAAGTGGTTTCTTCGGTTAAAGGGGTGGCCTATTCTGCGGTTACAAGTGCTACCGCTACTCCCCTTTCTAAAATTTGCAGCTCGGATGAACCACGTTATGTTACCGGTATTTCCGAACTTGACCGTGTTCTCGGTGGAGGTATTGTTAAAGGCTCGGTTACCCTGCTTAGTGGTGACCCCGGAATTGGTAAATCTACCATACTTTTGCAAATTTGTAACGCTTTGCAAAATAAGTTTAAAATCCTTTATGTTTCGGGTGAAGAATCGGCTACACAAATCAAAATGCGTGCCACAAGAATTGGTATTGAAAGCGATAACGTGTCGGTTATGACCGAAACCGATGTTGTTTCTATTTGCGAATACATAAAATTGGCTAAACCCGACCTTGTTATGATAGACTCCATTCAAACAATGCAAATTGCTGAACTTCCTTCTTCGGTTGGTAGCATTGTTCAGGTTCGAGAGTCAACAAATATGTTGCTTAGAACCGGTAAAAGCCTTGAAATTCCGATAATTATCGTTGGCCATGTTAATAAAGGTGGCGAAATTGCAGGTCCCAAGGTTATGGAACATATCGTTGATACCGTTCTTTATTTCGAAGGTGAAAGAAATCAGTCTTACCGTATTTTAAGGGGCATTAAAAACCGTTTTGGCTCCACAAATGAAATCGGCGTTTTTGAAATGACCGAGGTGGGCCTTAAAGAGGTGGAAAATCCTTCTGCAATGCTTCTTTCGGGCAGGATGAGCAATGTCTCGGGTGGTTGCATAACCTGTGTTATGGAAGGAACCAGACCTATTTTAGCCGAGGTTCAAGGACTTGTTACTCCAAGTGGCTTTGGTAACCCTCGCCGTACATCAACTGGATTTGATTATAATCGCCTTAATTTGCTTTTGGCAGTGCTCGAAAAAAGAATTGGGCTTAATCTTTCGAATATGGATACCTATGTAAATATTGTTGGTGGTATGCGACTAGATGAGCCTGCTGCCGACCTGGCTATCGCCCTTTCGATTGTTTCCGCCATTAAGGACAACCCCATTGATGAAAATACTATCGCTTTCGGCGAAATCGGACTCTCGGGTGAAATTCGTTCGGTACCGAGAATTGCTTCAAGAATTGCCGAGGCTTCACGACTTGGATTTACAAGATGTATTTTACCAAAAACTGCATTAAAACAACTGTCAACCTGCCCTGCAAACCTAAAACTTTGCGGTGTCAGAAGTCTTAAGGAAGCCATCGATTTGATTTAATGTTTTGGGTTTAAAGTGTGGGCAATCGTTTTCCACCGAGTTTACGGTTGTGAAATGTTCCAAACTGCAAAAACCATCTATTTGATATATGCACAAATCATCACATTGAATTAAAGACAATTAAATCACCCTAATTATTTTGAATTTAAATCTTGTAATTATACAAAAAAACAGCTATGAAAAATCATAGCTGTTTTTTAATTATTTCAATTTTTTATAAAGACTTGAAACTTGTGAAGCCGTTAACGGGTCGGAATAAAGTTTAGCTACGGCGATTTTACCTGAAAAATAATGATTTGGTGATATGGGAGCCGAGTCAGCGCCAACACACAAATACTGTGCTGAAGCAGTTTGGGGTTTGAAATTACCTGAAACTGCTATTTCTGCCGCAAGAAATCCGTTGACATATAAACTCATTTTTGAGCCGGTATAAACGCCGACCAAATGAACCCACTTACCAACTTGAATGTTTGTGCTGACGGTTTGGTAACTTCCACCTACATGCAGGTAAAAACATAGATTTTGATTTGATTTGTATTCAAAACCAAATCCTCCTCCTTCTTGACCCGAGAATATGTCGACATAACCACTACTCGGTTTTTTTGCAATGTAAGTGTAGGTCTCGAAGGTAAAACCATTTCCAATTTCTTCATACCAGTTATGAAGTCCCATAAAGGAATAAGCATCGTTGCCGTCGAAGGTTGCTACATTCAGGCCTAAATCATTATCCTTGGAAATACTTGCCGAACCATCTTTTTTCAATTTCTCATTATCAGCAAGGTTTGTCGCAGTGCCATCAGAATTAAATTGAACATCCAAAATATCAGCCGTTACAGTTGTATTGGCGTTACTGGTCTTAACATCTAACACTAAAGGATCACTTTTAATTTCATAGGAACTAATAGCATAAACTTTAATTGTGTAATTGGTCGAAGGGTTTAGACCGTTGATATATGCCTTTACCTTTTTGATAGGTGTATCACCATATCCGTGTAAACGAAAAACGGTTTTAAGCAAAGTGTTTTGCTTGTAAACTTGAATTCTGTATCCCTGAACTTCATCCTTACATGTTGCCAAAGGAACATCAATTATAACGTTTTTGTGATAATTTGAAACCAACTTTAATGAAGCATTTGATTTAAATACAGGCTTTTCAGCATTTAATTTACGATCGGTTGTATAGGTGAAATCTTTAGGATCGACACTATCAAAAATAATTGGATCTCCGTGTACAGATTTTGTGAAAATATCGTACATTAAAACCTTCACAGCACCATTTTTACAAATCTCAACAATATAATACATATTGCCGTTGCGGATTGTTTCTTCTCCACTGTCGATGATGCAAGCACCTTCGTTGTCCAAGGCTCTGAAACCACCTTCAGGGGCTGAAGTTCCGGGTATTCCCAAACTTAAATATGACATAGAACCGGTGTTTAATGCAGTGAATTCTCCCTGCCAAACCGAGCGAGGATCAGACATACTGGCATGTGTATGACCGGCAAAAATAACAGCCTGTGGATATTTATTAAGTAAATTTCTTAAGTTTTTGTCGCCATCACTTGTTGCTGAATATAAAAGTGTGCCATATGGTGGTATATGAGAAAATATGAATACTTGCTTGTTAGGATCGTCCTTAACCGCCTCATCCAATTCATTTTTAAGCCAGTTAAGTTTAGACTGGCTAAAAAAAGCATAACTGCCTTTATTTTTATATTGATCAAGTGAAATAAAAATAAAATGATAACCACCCATAGTGATATGAGTATCAACCGAGCTGTAACCACTATATCGTTTAAATTGTTCGGCACCTTCAGCACTGTAATTTGTTGTTTGATAGTACTCATGGTTACCCATTACTGCACGAGAAATGGTGCCACTTTTAGTGTTTTGTTTTAAATAATTAAAGAAATAGGTTTGTTGATCAGCAGTTCCGCTTTGTGAGTTGTCACCGGTGAAGAAAATACCATCCAATTTTTTATATTTGCTATGGTCTTCGGCATAATCATAAGCCGTATCAAAAACTGCTGCAAGTCGGTCATGACTTAAAAAATCAGCGGAAGAATCTCTAACGTGAACATCGCCTGCAACTGCAAAACGCAACACGGGTGTGAAATCACCGGATGTTACATTACCGTTTGATGTGCCGGTGTTAGAAGAATTGGTATTTGGTGAATCCTTATCATTGGAGCTATTACTTGAAGAATTAGTATTATTTATATCATCGTCATCGTCTATGTAATAATCGTTGCCATTTTGATTTTTATTAGGACCTATATCCTCATTTTTATTGGTTGAACTGTTCTTATTAT
>JAZSPH010000043.1:0-13187 GCA_045537355.1 Acutalibacteraceae bacterium | reverse complement strand
GATTTTATCAAGGCTTTAGGTGCCGACGCTGTGGTTTATGCCAAGCGCAACGAATGTTGTGGTGGCTACATTTCAGCCGAATCACCCGAAACTGCCAAAAAGAACAGTTTGGCTATCATCAACAACGCAAAGGCTCAAGGTGCCGAAATGATTATCACTGCTTGTCCTCTTTGCAAGTACAACCTTGTTAAGAACGGCGCTGATATCCCCGTTGTTTACTTTACTGAACTTTTGGCTGAAGCCCTTGGCGTAAAGGAGGATACAAATGAATAATAAGTATCTTCAAGAAGAAATCATACGCATCAGTGGAGTTAATCCCAGCAAGTGTATGCGTTGCGGTAAATGTTCCGGAACCTGCCCTGCGTATGATGAGATGGAGTATCATCCCCATCAATTTGTTAATATGGTTGAAAGTGGCGATATTGAACCTCTTTTGAACTCAGAGTCACTTTACAAATGTTTATCTTGCTTTGCTTGTATTGACAGATGCCCCCGTGGCGTTCAACCTGCAAAGGTTGTGGAGGCTGTTCGCCTTGCCGCAATTAGAAAACAAGGTAACAACCATTTAATTCCCGACCAAGTTCCACAAATCATTGATGATGAAACACCACAACAATTACTTGTTAGTGCTTTCAGAAAATATTCTAAGTAAGGAGGAAAAGACAAATGCAAAGAGTTGGAGTTTTTGTATGTTGGTGCGGCAGTAACATTGCAGGCACCGTTGATGTTAAGGCTGTTGCCGAAGCATTAAAAAGCGAACCCGGTGTAGTCTTTTCCACCGATTACCAATATATGTGTTCTCAAGCAGGACAAGATATGATTAAAGCAGCCGTTAAAGAACATAATCTTACCGGCATCGTTGTTTGCTCTTGTTCTCCCAGAATGCACGAGGCTACCTTCCGTAAGACTGCTGCTGCAGCAGGACTTAATCCTTATATGGTGGAAATTGCCAATATCCGTGAACAATGTTCTTGGGTACATAAGGATATGTTAAGCGGTACCGAAAAGGCTATCATCTTAGGTAAAGCGGCAGTTGCAAAGGTTAACCTTAACGCTCCCCTTACTCCCGGTGAGTCCCCCGTTACCAAACGTGCTTTGGTTATCGGTGGTGGTATTGCAGGTATTCAAACTGCTCTTGATATTGCTGATGCAGGTTTCCCCGTTGATATCGTGGAAAAGAAACCTACAATCGGTGGTAAAATGGCTCAGCTTGACAAAACCTTCCCCACCCTCGACTGTGCGGCTTGTATCTTAACACCTAAAATGGTGGATGTTGCTCAAAACGAAAAGATTCGTATCTTCTCTTACAGTGAAGTGACCGATGTTCAAGGTTTCGTTGGTAATTTCGATGTTACCATCAAGAAGAACGCTAGATACGTTAAGGAAGATATTTGTACAGGTTGCGGCGCTTGTGTTGATAAATGCCCAATGAAGAGAATTCCCAACGAATTCAACTTAGGTATGGACAATCGCCCTGCTATCTACATTCCTTTCGCTCAAGCAGTTCCCAAGGTTGCAACCATTGACCCCAATGCTTGTAACATGCTTAAAAGTGGTAAATGTGGACTTTGTGCTAAAGTTTGTGCTGCCGGCGCTATTGATTATACTCAAAAGGATGAATTCATTGAGGAGAAATACGGTGCAATCGTTGTTGCAACCGGTTTTAATCCTATCAGTATGGATAAATTCGATGAGTATGCTTACAATCAATCCAAAGATGTTATCACCTCTTTAGAGTTTGAGCGTCTTACCAATGCTGCAGGTCCTTCTGCAGGTAAATTGCTTCGTCCTTCTGACGGTGAGCATCCCCACACTATCGTATTCGTTCAGTGTGTTGGCTCTCGTTGTGAGTCCTGCGCTGAAAAGGGTAAGGAATATTGCTCAAAGATTTGCTGTATGTACACTGCAAAACACGCAATGCTTACCCGTGATAAATATCCCGACACCGAAGTTTACGTATTCTATATAGATGTAAGAACACCCGGTAAAAACTTTGATGAGTTCTACCGTCGTGCTGTTGAAGAATACGGTGTTAAATATGTTAAGGGTATGGTTGGTAAGATTACCCCCGAAGGTAAGAAACTTAAGGTTCAGGCTTCTGACCTTATTGCCAACAAGCAATTACATATTGATGCTGACTTGGTTGTTTTGGCTGCTGCTATCGAGCCTGACAAATCAGCCCGTCCTCTTGCAACATTACTTACTGCAAGTATGGATACCAACGACTTCTTCACCGAAGCTCACCCCAAACTTCGTCCTGTTGAAAGTCCTACTGCCGGCGTATTCCTTTCGGGCGCTTGCCAAGGACCCAAGGATATTCCCGAAACCGTTTCTCAAGCAGGAGCTGCTGCTTCCAAAGTTATCGGCCTTCTTGCTAAAGATAAGCTCACAGGTAACCCCTGTGTTGCAGGTTCAAATGAACTTATCTGTAACGGATGTTCTTCTTGTGCCAATGTTTGTCCTTACGGCGCTATCAGTTATGAAGATAAAGAGTTCCGTATGCCCGACAGAACAACCAAGATGAGAAGAATTGCTGTTGTTAATCCCGCAGTTTGCCAAGGTTGTGGTGCTTGTACAGTTACCTGTCCTTCCGGCGCTATGGACTTAAAGGGATTTGCAAACTTACAAATTATGGCGGAGGTTGACGCAATATGCAAGTAAATGAATATAAGCCTCTAATAGTTGCATTTTGCTGCAACTGGTGCTCCTATGCAGGTGCTGACCTTGCCGGTAACAACCGCTTGGCTTACCCTGCTGATGTAAAAATTATCCGTGTTCCCTGCTCCTGCCGTGTAAACCCCATGTTTATTTTACGTGCATTCCAAAGAGGTGCAGACGGTGTTATCATTTGTGGTTGCCACCCCGGTGACTGCCACTATACTTCAGGCAACTACTATACTCGCCGCCGTATGGCTACCCTTTTTTCTATGCTTGACTTCTTGGGCATTGAGAGAGAGCGTACCCGTGTTGAGTGGGTATCGGCTGCTGAAGGTGCTAAATTTGCTGCGACCATGAACGATTTCGTTCAAAAGGTTACTGAACTTGGTGAAAACAAGAGATTGGAGGACTTAAGATGCAAAAAATAACCCGTGAACAATTAATCGAAAAGGCATCTGCTCTCCTTTCAAATTCCACCGTTAGCTGTGTTTTAGGCTGGGGTATGGGCGAATTCGATTACGATGTAACCCCCACAGTTTTTAGTACTGTCGAAGAAATGGAAAAAGGCTTTGTATTTGGCGATTTTTGTGGTGCAAACTTCTCTAAATACTTGGTTTCCAAAACCCAAAAGGTTGAGGGCAAAATCCTTGTTTTCTTAAAGCCTTGCGATACATACAGTTTCAACCAACTTTTAACCGAGCACCGTTTCGACCGTGAAAAGGTTTATGTTGTTGGTATTCCTTGCGAAGGAATGGCTGATATTGCCAAGGTTAAAGCCCTTTGTGGCGATGGTATTTCCTCCATCAAGGGCGAAGGCGAAAATTTAGTTGTTACCACCCTTTATGATGACGAACCCGTTGTTATTAAGGCAGCCGATGTTTTGGCTGAAAGATGCTTAAACTGCAAGAGTAAAAAGCACGTGGCTTACGATGAACTTTTAGGCGATGAGGGTGAAGTAATCGAGTCCGGCCGTTTTGATGAGGTTGCTCGTCTTGAGGCTATGACCCCTGATGAAAGATTTGCTTTCTGGCAAAACGAACTTTCCCGTTGCATTCGCTGTAACGCTTGCCGTGATGCTTGTCCTGCTTGTACCTGTGAGCAATGCGTTTTCAACAACCCCAATTCAGGTGTTGAGAACAAATCCCCTGCTAACAGCTTTGAAGAGAAGTTATTCCACATTATCAGAGCTTACCACGTTGCCGGTCGTTGTACCGACTGTGGCGAATGTTCAAGAGTTTGTCCTCAAAACATTCCCTTGCACCTCTTAAATCGTAAATTCATTAAGGATATTAATGAATTCTACGGCGAATACCAAGCTGGTGCTGAGGAAGGCCAACGTGCTCCCCTCGTTGATTACACTACCGAGGATTTAGAGCCCCAAGAGGTTTTTGACAGGAGGGATACCGATGCTTAAAATTTCTCTTGATAAATTAAATCTTCTTTTTGCTGAGATTGCAAAGAATGCTGACCTTTATATTCCTGCCGACCAAACCGACGGTAGCGCAGCATTCACCAAATGGGAGGAAGGCATCGAGTTATCGGGTGCTCTTAACACAGTTAAGAGTCCTAAAGACTTCTTCTTCCCCCAAACCGAAGACCTTATGGCCTTTAAGACACAAGGCAAAAACATTGAGGTTATTGACACAAGAACAGCCCTTGATGATTTCGTTGTTTTTGGTGTTAGAGCTTGTGATGTTAAGAGCTTTGATATTCTTGACCGTGTATTCTTGACCGAGCCTGTTGATAGCTACTACGCTTTAAAGAGAGAGCATGGCGTTATTATTTCCATGGCTTGTACAAGACCTTCCGAAACCTGTTTCTGCAAAACCTTCGGTATTAACCCTGCCGAACCTGCAGGTGACATTTCGGCTTGGAAGACCGAGACCGACATTTATTTTGAGGCTAACACCGAAAAGGGTGCTGCGCTTTTAAATAAACTTTCGGAATTAATGGCTGAAACCGATGATGCTGCAGTTTTAGAACAAAAGGCAAAAATCGGCGCCATTATGGATAAACTTCCCCTTAAAGACCTTAAGACCGATGCTTTTGGCGGCGGCAAAACAAACGAATTCTTTAACGCCCCTGAGTGGGATGAGTTATCTCAATCCTGCCTTGGCTGTGGAACATGTACCTTCGTTTGCCCCACCTGTCAATGCTACGATATTAAAGACTTTAATACAGGTAACGGCGTTATCCGTTACAGATGTTGGGATTCTTGCATGTATTCCGACTTTACCAAAATGGCTCACGGCAACAACCGTAACAGCCAAAAAGAACGTTTCCGTCAAAGATTTATGCACAAACTTGTGTACTATCCCGAAAATAACGACGGATTGTTCAGTTGCGTAGGCTGTGGCCGTTGTCTTGCAAAATGTCCTATTTCTATGAATATTGTAAAGGTAATGAAAAAGATTGGAGGAAAAGCAAGTGAGTAATGTAAATGATACCTTAATTCCAAAAATCGGTGTCATTACCGATGTTCGTATCGATACACCTGACATTAAAACATTCCGTGTTGTGACTCCCGACGGTAAAAAAGCCTTCGACCACAGACCCGGTCAATGTGCAATGCTTTCAATTCCCGGTGTTGGTGAGGCTATGTTCTCCATCACCTCTTCCCCAACAAATGAAGAATTTATGGAGTTCTCTATTAAGAAGTGTGGTTGCGTGACCGATTGGCTTCACAATGCCGAAGTAGGTCAACAAATCACCATTAGAGGACCTTACGGTAAACCCTTCCCTGTTGATGATGTGTTTGCAGGTAAAGACCTTCTCTTCATTGCCGGTGGTGTTGGTTTGGCTCCTCTCCGTTCGGTTATTAACTACTGCCGTCACTATCGTGACCGTTACGGTAAGATTGACATCGTTTACGGTTCTCGCAGTAAGGATGACCTTCTTGATTATCAAGAGATTATAGGCGAGTGGGCAACCGACAGTGGTGTTAACGTTCACCTAACCATCGATAATCCTCAAGAGGGTTGGGATGGTCACGTTGGCTTTGTTCCTACCTATGTTAAGGAACTTGGATTTGATACTAATAAGGTTGCTGTTTTATGTGGACCTCCAATTATGATTAAATTCACCCTTGACGGTCTTTGTGAAATTGGTTTTGATAAGACCAATGTTTACACCACTTTGGAACTTAGAATGAAATGCGGTGTGGGCAAGTGTGGCAGATGTAACGTTGGTGCTAAATATGTCTGCAAAGATGGCCCTGTTTTCCGTTGCGATGAATTGGAAGAACTTCCCGCTGAGTATTAAAGGAGAAAAAATATGGAAAATATGGTAAATATTTACCTTTTTGGTAAAAAGTATGAGGTTCCTGCGAGCCTTACTATTATGAATGCTATGGAATATGCAGGTTACCAACTCGTTCGTGGTGTTGGATGCCGTTGTGGATTCTGTGGTGCTTGTGCTACTATCTATCGTATTAAAGGTCAGCAAGAACTTAAAACCTGTCTTGCTTGCCAAACCAAGGTTGAGGACAATATGTATATTGCTACCCTTCCTTTCTTCCCCCTCGTAAAGAAACCCTACGATATTGAGAATGTTAAACCTTCTGAGCAAATTATGATGCAGCTTTACCCCGAAATTTACGCTTGTATCGGCTGTAACGCTTGTACCAAGGCTTGTACTCAAGAGCTTAATGTTATGCAATACATTGCTTACGCTCAAAGAGGCGACTTTGAAAAGTGTGCAGAAGAATCTTTTGACTGCGTAATGTGCGGCGTTTGTTCTTCCCGTTGCCCTGCAGGAATTACACATCCTCAGGTAGGACTTTTGGCAAGACGTCTTAACGGTAAGTATCTCGCTCCCGAAACACAACACCTTTTAGAGCGTGTTGCTGAAATCGAAAACGGTGGTTGCGAAGCAGACCTTCAAGATATTATGAAGAAAACTGCTGAGGAACTCAAAGAAATGTATAACAATCGTGATTTTGAGAAATAAGGAGGTGCGATAATATGTATACAAAGGAAATGTTAGAATCCATTAAAAAGGTTGAGGCTACCCGTGAGGAACGCCTTAAACAAGTTCTCGCAGGCAATCATCCCAGAAGAATGACTGCTGATGAGAAGGACCAAGTTTTACTTGAAAACCATCCCGACCACATAAAGTCGCAATTTGCCGAGCTCAAAATCGGTCCCAATAAGGGCGAAAATGTGCCCATCGAACTTGCTGAAACATTACAAGCAAACCCCAGAATCAACCCTGAAGATGTTGACCTTACAAAGATTGACTACGATGTTGATGTTTTGGTTATCGGTGGTGGCGGCGCAGGTTCTGCTGCTGCTATTATGGCTCACGAAAACGGCGCTAACGTTATGATCGTTACCAAACTTCGCCACGGTGATGCTAACACAATGATGGCTGAAGGTGGTATTCAAGCTGCTGATAAGCCCAACGACAGCCCTGCTCAACACTATCTTGATGTTATGGGTGGCGGTCACTTTAAGAATGTTCCCGAACTCGTTTACAAGTTGGTTAACGATGCACCTATCTGCATTAAGTGGCTCAACGAACTCGGCGTTATGTTCGATAAAGAGGCTGACGGTACTATGGTTACTACCCACGGTGGTGGTACTTCCAGAAAGCGTATGCACGCTTGTAAGGACTATTCAGGTGCTGAAATCATGCGTGTTTTACGTGATGAGGTTCAAAACCGTCAAATCCCCGTTGTAGATTTCACTTCTGCTATTGAAATCATTAAGGACGAAAACGGCAAGGCTGCCGGTGCTGTTCTTATGAATATGGAAACAAATGAGCTTCTCGTTGCTCGTGCAAAGACCGTTATTATCGCTACCGGTGGTGCCGGTCGTATGCACTATCAAGGTTTCCCAACCTCTAACCACTACGGTGCTACTGCTGACGGTCTTGTTATGGCTTACCGTGCAGGTGCTCCCTTGCTTTATGCTTATACTTTACAATATCACCCAACAGGTGCTGCATATCCTTCACAAATCTTCGGCGCATTGGTTACCGAGAAGGTTCGTTCCATCGGCGCTCAACTCATCAACTCCGAAGGTGAAGCATTTATGTATCCTTTAGAGACCCGTGACGTTTGCGCTTCTTCTGTTATCAGAGAGTGTCGCAGAGGTAACGGTATCGACACCTTCGGTGGTGGTAAGGGTATCTGGCTTGACTCCCCCATGATCGATATGATTCATGGCGAAGGCACCATTGAGAAGAGAATCCCTGCTATGATGCGTATGTACCTTAAATATGGTATTGATATGCGTAAGCAACCCATTCTTATTTATCCCACACTTCACTATCAAAACGGTGGTATCAAGATTGCCGACAATGGTATGTCCGATGTTGAAAACCTCTTCGTTGCAGGTGAGGCTGTAGGAGGAATCCACGGTGAGAACCGTCTTATGGGTAACTCTCTCCTTGACATTATCGTATTCGGCCGTAACGCAGGTATCAACGCTGCAGCTGCTGCTAAGAATACCACTGTTGGCGAGAAACTTAACCTCGACCATGTTGAAAGCTTTAAGAAGGAAATGGCCGACGCCGGCATCAAGACCGACGCTGTTTCTCCAAAACTTCTTCCTCGTTATACCCACGGTAACCCCGTATTTGACGAGCCAAAAGCTAAATTCATGAAATAATTATTTTTAAGCGGGTGGTCTCCACCCGCTTAAGCACGAATGAAGGTTTATTAAAATGAAATTATTTGAATTATTTGATGGAAAGTTTAACCTTAACATCAGTGGCGTTTCATTTCTTATTTTTTCCATCCTCGCCATTGCTGCAGTAGGTTATTTACTCGGCAAGATTACCATTAAAGGTGTTAACCTTGGCACAGCCGGTGTTTTCCTTATCGCATTGCTTTTCGGTGGTCTTTTCTTTGATTCTTTGGAAGGCCAATTTACTCCGGAGTTTACAACACAAGCCTTAAAGATTGTTGAAAATTTAGGACTTTTACTGTTCGTAACCTCGGTTGGCTTTATTGCAGGACCCAAATTTTTCGGCAATTTAAAGAAAAACTTTAAGACTTATATTCTTTTAGGTCTTGTTATTATTTGTTCGGGCGCACTTATCTGTTCCGGTTGCATTGCCATTGCAAAAATGACAATGGACATTGAAGGAAAAGAATTGACTGCTATTATGACCGGTCTTTTCTCAGGCGCTTTAACCTCTACCCCTGCTTTCTCGGCAGCTAAAGAGGCTGTTGGCGAAACCTATTCCAGCTTTGTTGCCGTTGGTAACGGTATTGCTTACATTTTCGGTGTTATTGGTGTTGTTCTTTTCGTTCAACTCGTTCCGAAATTTGTTAAGGCTGATATGGCTGCAGAACGTGCTAAACTTGTTGGCGGCGACTCTAATGCCGAAGACCCCGTTGACGTGGCAACCGATAAAAGCTTGATTGACATTGACCCCTTCGGTATCGCTCCCTTTGCTTTGGCTGCTATTGTGGGTCTTTTGGTTGGAAGCATTAAGTTTGGTTCCTTCTCACTTACCACAACAGGTGGATACTTACTCGTTTCACTTGTATTCGGTCATTTCGCAAAAATGGGCAAAATCAACCTTATGCCCCCTGCCGCAACCTTGAAGGTATTCCGTGAATTCGGTTTAATGTTATTCCTCATTGGTGCAGGTATTGCAGGTGGCGCTAAGTTCGTTGAGTACTTCAAACCCATCTTCTTCCTCTACGGCGCATTGATGACCATTATCCCCATGGTAATCGGTTTCTTGTTTGCTAAGTATGTGCTCAAACTTAGTCTTCTTAACAACCTCGGTTCAATTACCGGTGGTATGACCAGTACTCCTGCTCTTGGTACTCTTATCAGTGTTGCAGGTACCGAAGATGTGGCCGCAGCTTATGCCGCTACCTACCCTATCGCTCTTATCTCGGTTGTATTGGCTTCACAATTTATCGTTATGTTATTCTAACAACAAGATTTAATCCCCTACCGTTTGGTAGGGGATTTTTTCGCTTTATTGACTTTTAAGGAAATTTATGTTATACTCAAACTTGTTGATATCTCAACAAGTTATCGAGAGGTTATTATGAAAGAAAGATTTGAAACTTTTACCGTTCTTATCAACCGAATAAGCCGTAATATTCGAAAGATTAAAAATCAAGAAATGGCAGAATATAACCTTAGAAATTCCCACGTTTCTTGCCTTTATTTTATATACAGGGCAGGAGAAATCACTGCCACCGAACTGTGCGAAAAGTGTGAAGAAGATAAGGCCACCATCTCCCGTGCCCTTGATTATCTTGAGAAAAATGAATATATAAAATGCGAATCAAAGAATACTAAAAGATATAAAAGCCCCCTTGTGCTAACCGAAAAAGGCGCAGTTATTGGCAAAAAAATTGGGGATAAAATTGACCGTGTTCTTGATGAAATCAGCATTGAACTGTCAGACGAGGAAAGAAACGAATTTTATCGCAGTCTTTCCATTATCAGCAACTCCCTTGAAAATGTTGCCAACAAATAGGTGGTGCGATTATGAAAAGGTTATGGCAAAAAGAATATTTTTTAAGGGCTAGTGATTTCGATAAATTTAGCCGTATAAAACCCTCCTCGGTGCTTGATTTGTTCCAAGATGCAGCAGGGCAACACGCCGAAGAACTGGGCGTTGGCTTTGAAGAAATGCTAAATCGCTCTTATTTGTGGGTTTTAACCCGTGTTAAATTTAAAATTTTGGCCGAGCCTGAAAGTTACCAAAAGGTAATCGTTAAAACTTGGCCTTTAGAACCCGGCCGAATTACCTATCGCCGTGAATATTCCATTGAAAACGAAAAGGGCGATTTGCTAATTGTCGGCAGTTCCGAATGGGTTGTTATCCATAGTGAAAAACGCCGTTTTGTCTCGGCAATTGACCTTTATCCTTTTCGTGACGGATTCCACACCGAAATTATGTGTGAAGAGAAACTGGGTAAAATTCCCGATTTTGAAACCGAAGCCGAACCTTATATTATAAATTCAAGGTTTAGCGAGTTGGATATTAACAACCATGTGAACAATACTAAATATGCAAACTATGTTTTGGACGCTATTAATCCTCAAAAATCAGACGATTTAAGAGAGTTTCAAATCGACTACCGAAAGGAAGTTCTTGAAGGCACTAAACTAAGCATCTACCACTTAAAACAGGATAAAACCGTTTTAGCAAAAGGGCAAAATGCTGAGGGTGATATTATGTTTGCTTGTAAATTAGATTACATTTAAGGAGAATATTATGAATACACGAATCATTGTAGATTCAACTGCCGACTTAATACCCTCACTAAAAGAACGGGTTTTCACCGTTCCCCTTACTATCCGTTTTGGCACCGAAGAATATATCGACGGCGTTACCATTGACAAAAAGGCTTTTTACGAAAAACTTATAGAAAGTGACCAACTCCCCACAACAAGCCAAGCCACACCCGATGCTTTTATGAAAGAGTTTGAAAAGGCAAAAGAGGCAGGAGAAGAAGCCCTTGTTATCATCTTGGCTTCCAAACTTTCGGGCACCTACCAAAGCGCAATGATTGCCGCTAACGATTATGATAACATCTATATTGTCGATAGCGATAGCGCAACCATTGGAAGTGGCATTTTGGTTGAACGTGCTTTCCAGCTTCTTGACTCAGGATTAACTGCAAAGGAAATTGCAAAGACTCTTGAAGAAGAAAAGAATAAAATTATCCTTCTTGCCCTTGTGGACACCCTGGAATACCTTAAAAAAGGTGGCCGAATTTCCAAAACGGTGGCAATGGTTGGTGGTATGCTCAACATTAAACCCTTGATTTCCATTGACCAAGGTGTTATAAATATACTTGGTAAGGCAAGAGGCCCCAAAATGGGCAACACCTTGCTATGGCAAGAAATTGAGAAGTTAGGTGGCATCGATTTTACAAAGCCCCTGCTTTTCGGTCACACAGGCGTTTCCAATGATTCCCTTCTGAAATTCATTGAAGACAGCAAAGACCTTTTAGAAGGTAATGTTAAAGAAATTAAATACGAAAACGTTGGCAGTGTTATCGGAACTCACGCAGGCCCCGGCGCAGTTGCAATCGCTTTCTTTAAAAAATAAACTCGAACTAAGGAGATTTGATGATGAACAACTATGTGATTTTTACCGATTCTTGTTGCGATATAAGTCCCGACACACTGGCCCAGTGGAATGTTGCTTTCGCTAATATGACCTTTACCTTTGTTGGCGAAGATAAAGAGTATATCGACACCGATATTACAGGCAAAGAATTTTACGACCGTATGAAACGAGGTGCCGTCGCCAAAACTGCTGCCATTAATGTTGCTGCTTTCACCGATGCTTTCGAGCCCATTTTAAAGGAAGGCAAGGATATTCTTTATATTGCTTTTTCCTCGGGACTCAGCACAACCGTTAACTCAGCTAATATAGCTGTGGCCGACCTTGAAGAACAATACCCCGAGCGCAAAATTATTGTTGTTGACACCTTGGCCGCATCAGCAGGTGGCGGCTTGATGGTTTATATGGCCGTTAATAAGAAACGCACAGGCGCATCTCTTGAAGAAAATGCCGCCTACATAAACTCCCTTGTTCCCAACCACTGCATTTGGTTCACCGTTGATGATTTGGAATATCTTAAAAGGGGTGGCCGAGTAAGCCCTCTTGTTGCCCTTGCGGGAAGCGTTCTCGGTATCAAGCCAATTCTTCAAATGGATGATAAAGGTCATCTCATAAAGGTTGCAACTGCTCGTGGAAGAAAAAATGCCATTGAAGCCTTGGCTTCCAAATATGCCGAACTTTCCTTTGAGGAAAAGAACACCCCAATTTTCATCTCCCACGCCGAGTGCGAGGATGATGCAAAACGTTTGGCCGACATTTTAAAGGAGCGCCATAACGCTGATGTTACCATGATTACCGAAATCGGCCCCGTTATCGGCTCTCACGCAGGTCCCGGCACCATAGCAATGTTCTTTATTGGAAAACATAGATAAAAGCAAAAAAACAGCCCTTAGGGGCTGTTTTTTTACGCTTCAGACCTTCTCAGGTTCGAATCCTACCCAATAAAAAAATCCAACCTCAACCTAAAGGTCGAATTTAATTCGATCCTATGTCCACAAAACCTCAAACGCGAGGCTGAAACCATAAAAAAGAAGCGCCTCAACTACGCGAATTGCGTGTCGAGGCACTCGACTGGTCGAGGTGACAGGATTCGAACCTGCGGCTTCCACGTCCCGAACGTGGCGCTCTACCAAACTGAGCCACATCTCGTAAACGAACATTATTATAGCACGAATATGTCCGTTTGTCAAGATGAAAAACAACAATTTTGGAGAGAAAATCCGTGTTTTTCAGTTTTTAAACATTTTTGCATAGTAAAAGCCGTCGCAAACGCTTTCATGTGGAAAGTGAGTAGTTTCATTTATAAGAAGTCGGAGGCCAAGCGGTCTTAGGAAGACAACAATGGGCACCAACTCCTTGGCTCACAGAACGACATGGCTACGATCCGACTTTGTTTTTCAGTTTTTAAACATTTTTGCATAGTAAAAGCCGTCGCAAACGCTTTCATGTGGAAAGTGAGTAGTTTCATTTATAAG
>JAZSPH010000059.1:0-4731 GCA_045537355.1 Acutalibacteraceae bacterium | reverse complement strand
AAAAGAAATGAGTGTTAAAGTAACCATTTTTAATAATCAAAAAAAGGTTAAATTACCGGTGGGGACTAAACTTTTAATTCGCAAGGCTTGTATTGCAACCTTGAAACTTGAAGGTTTTGAAAATCCTGCTGAGGTGGACGTAACCATTGTCGATGATGAGACCATAAGAGAAATTAATCTTGAGCAAAGAAACCTTGATAAATCTACCGATGTTTTGTCCTTCCCATTAGGCGAGGACGGTGTTTACGACCAAAATCCATCAACTAAAGCGTTTATGCTTGGAGATATTGTGATTTCGGCCGAAACGGCTTTAAGACAAGCCGATTTATACGGTCATTCCACCCAGCGTGAAATTGCCTTTTTAACGGTACATTCAATGCTTCATCTTTTGGGATACGACCACGTAAACGGTGGTTTAGAAGAGGCTGTTATGAGAGAAAAGGAGGAGGAAGTCCTAAAGGCTTTGGGGCTTGCTATAACCAAGATATGAAAGAAAAATCAGCATTTATTGCAATTATAGGCCGACCAAATGTCGGCAAATCATCCTTAATGAACAAGGTGTTAGGCCAAAAGGTGGCTATTGTTTCAAACAAACCCCAAACAACCCGTACAAAAATTATGGGTGTTATGACAAAGGGTGCCGTTCAAACTGTCTTTATTGATACTCCCGGTTTTCATAAACCGAGAAATGAACTTGATAAAAATATGAACAAGGCTGTTGGCGAGGGTATGGCCGATGTGGATGCTGCTATTTTAGTGGTTGAAGCAGTGACTCCCTTTAAACTAGACCCTGGTAGTATTCCTCCCGGTGAGTTGGAACTTTTAAAGGAACTTAAAAAGAGAAAAATTAAGTCAATCTTGGTTATTAATAAAATCGACCTTTTGGAAAAGAAGGAAGAACTTTTAACCATTATTACAAAATACAATAACCAGTTTGAATTTGATGCAATAATTCCTCTTTCGGCAAGAACAGGGGATGGTGTTGATTTAATGATTTCCCAGTTGGAGAAATATGCTAAGCCATCACCTCATTATTTTGCTGAAGACGATATTACCGATCAACCTGAAAAGGTTATGGTTGCCGAGATGATTAGAGAAAAACTTCTTCGCACCTTGGACAAGGAAGTTCCTCACGGTATTGCCGTTGATTTGGAACGCTTTGTTGAGCGTGATACCGTTTCGGGTGAACCCATTGTTGAGGTTGAAGCAACAATTATTTGCGAAAAAGACTCTCACAAAGGCATTATCATCGGCAAACAAGGTGCAACCTTGAAAAGAATCGGATCAATGGCTCGACGAGATATTGAAGAGTTCTTTGGTATTCGTGCAAATGTAAAATTATGGGTAAAAGTTAAGGAAGATTGGCGTAACCGTCAGGGTCTTATACATACCTTTGGTTTGGACTAAATTTTACCTTTTATAATTTATGAAATTAACACAAAACTACCTTTAGAGAGGGTGTTTTGTGTGATAGACAGTAATTGGACAAAGTTTATTAAAACAGGCAAGGTTGAAGATTATTTAAAGTATGTAAACTCTTGTAAGGAGCAGGAAATTATTGGTGGAAACACAGCTGACTTTTACAACACAAGGCTTAGTGATAAAGGAACTGAATGTAGGGGAGAACGACCGACTCATAACAATTTTCACTAAAGAATACGGTATTTTAAAGGCTTATGCTTCGGGAGTAAAGAGCATTAAATCAAAGCGTTCGGCTGCCTGCTCTTTGCTTACATATTCTTCTTTTACGATAAAAAGAAAAGGAGAAAATTATCGCATAACCGAAGCCGACGCCATTTCCAGTTTTTTCACAATGGGAATGGATGTGGAGGTTTTATCCCTTTGCCAGTATTTTTGCGAACTTTCATCGGTTTTTGTGGAAAGAATGAACCCAAATGAAGAGTTTTTAAGACTTATTTTAAATTCCCTTCATTTTATAACCAAGAATAAGAAATTCGCACCTTTAATTAAGGCTATAACCGAATTTAGAATTGCAGTGATTTCGGGTTATTTGCCCGACCTTTTGGCCTGTGAGAATTGTGGTAAATTTGAAGATGATGTTGTCTTCTTTAATATGTCGGAAGGCTCACTTATTTGTAAGGACTGTACCGATAGTATTGATGGTTTGACCCCGCTTGACAGGACAAGCCTCAGCGCTTTAAGGCATATTGCTTATTCGGAGTTTTCTAAACTTTATTCCTTTTCGGTGCCCGAAAAGAGTGCAGTTGCCCTTTCTAAGATAACCGAAAAATATTTAACACTTCAAACCGATTATAAATTTTCAACTTTACAATTTTACAATTCTATTATTAATTATTAGGAGAAAAAAGTGCTTAAAAAAGCTGTTAAAACACTGGAACTTGATAAGATTTTAAATCTCTTATCAAATGAGGCTACTTTGGAAGATGCCAAGGAACAAAGCCTTAAAATAATACCTGATACAAATATCAAGGAAGTAAAGCGCCAACTGGATGCAACAAATGACGCTTACTTGTTTATGCTTAAATATCAAGCCCCATCTTTCGGCAGTGCCGTTAATGTGGCGTCTCCTTTGCGCCGTGCTGCTGCTGCAGCCGTTTTGTCCACAGGAGAATTATTGGATATTGCCGAAACCTTAAGGGTTATAAGAAACCTTAAAGCTTGGCGAGAAGACTGCCTTAATATGGGCGAGACTTCTATTGATTATTTGTTTGAAGGTCTTTTCCCTAATAAGTATTTGGAAGATAAAATCACCTTTGCAATTAAGGGTGAAAATCAAATTTCCGATAATGCTTCACCCACACTTTATGATATTCGCCGAAAAATTGTTTCAAAATCGGAGAAAATCAAGGACATTCTTGATAAAATTGTTCGTGGCAATACTGCGAAATATTTGCAAGAGGCTATTGTAACCCAACGTGATGGTCGATATGTTGTTCCTTTAAAGGTGGAAAACAAGGGACAGGTTCCGGGTATTGTTCACGATATTTCTTCCACAGGTTCAACCCTTTTTGTGGAGCCTATGTCGGTTGTGGAAACTAACAATGAAATCAGGGTGCTAAAACTTCGCGAACAAGAAGAAATCGACCGTATTTTGGCCGAACTTTCAAGTGAAGCGGGAAGTTTTGCCGATAGCATTATTAATTCTTATAATTGTTTAATTGAACTTAATCTTATTTTTGCAAAGGCAAAATTGGCCTATAAAATGAAGGCTACCTTGCCTAAAATTAACGATAAAGGTCAAGTGTACCTTAAAAACGCAAGACATCCTCTTATTCATCACAAGCAGGTTGTTCCAATAACGGTTGAACTCGGCAAAAAGTTTAATTCAATTATTATCACAGGTCCTAATACGGGTGGTAAAACCGTAACCCTTAAAACGGTTGGTCTTTTAACGCTGATGACCATGTGTGGTTTGCTTATACCCGTTGATGATGGCAGTGATATTGCCGTTTTCAGTAAGGTTTTTGCCGATATTGGCGATGAACAAAGTATTGAACAATCCTTGTCAACCTTTTCGTCTCATATAGTTAATATTATTTCAATTTTGGAAAAAGCCGATGATGATTCATTGGTGCTTTTGGATGAACTTTGTGCAGGTACCGACCCTATTGAAGGCGCCGCCCTTGCAAAGGTTATTTTAATGCGACTTGCAGCCTTTGGCACAAGGGTTTTGGTTACAACCCATTATCCCGAACTTAAATCTTACGCTATTGATACAAATGGCGTTGAAATTGCATCTTGCGAGTTTGATGTTGCAACCTTGAAACCAACATACAAACTTATTTTAGGTTTGCCCGGAAGGTCAAACGCCTTTGCAATTTCACAGCGACTTGGTATGCCTTTGGATTTAATTGAAGAGGTCAAAAAACAGGTTACCGATGATGATATGCGTTTTGAAAGGGTAGTGGCTACCCTTGAAAAGGCTCGTTTTGAAGCAGAAGAGGAACACCGAAAGGCATCTAAACTTCGTGCCGAACTTGAAAAATCAAGAAACAGAGCCGAACAACTTGAAAATGAACTCGAAATAAAACAAAAGAAATTAATGGAACAAACGAGAGAAAAGGCTAATAATATAGTTGAAATTGCTCGTTATAAATCTTCCTTGCTTTTAAATGAACTTGAAGAAATGAAAAAAAGTCTTAATGCCGAGAATGCATCAAAACTTTTGGAAAAGGCAAGACAAGGTTATAAATCCACATTAAACGAACTTGAAGAAACGGCAAATCCTGTTGAAGAAAACAAGGCTAAGGGTGAGTCTGTAACATCGGTTAGCAAGGGTGATATTGTTCTTGTTGTCGACCTGGGACGAGATGCCACCGTTATTGATGTTAAAGAAAACAAAAAACAAGCCTATGTAATGTCAGGCTCAATTAAAATGTGGGTAAGCTTCGAGAATTTAAGAGCCAAGCGAAAGAATGCTCCTACCACCGAGCTTAAGAAAACACGCAAGGTAACGGGTATGATGTCCCGTGCCGAGCGTATAGTTTCAGGTGAGGTTGATATTCGTGGTATGGCTTCGGATGAGGCACTTTTGGAACTTGACCGTTATATTGATAATGCCTTGGTATCGGGACTTGAAACTATTCGCATTATTCATGGTAAAGGTACAGGAGTTTTGAGACAAAGCGTTCAAACACATTTAAGAAACCATAAGGCAGTAAAATCTTTCCGTTTGGGTACCTTTGGAGAGGGAGAAAACGGTGTTACAATTGCCGAACTTAATTAGGAGGGATTTTTATGGCAGTACGA
>JAZSPH010000073.1:0-2109 GCA_045537355.1 Acutalibacteraceae bacterium | reverse complement strand
CATATTTTCAAGTATATATTACATAAAAATTAAAAAAACCGACCAAAAAATGGTCGGCTTTTATCATTATTTAAGTTTCTCTAAAATCTTTTGCGCTTCCTTGTATACTTTTGCGGCTTGTTTATTCTTTTCCAAAAGGGTGTTTGAAATTTCTCGGGAAGAGATTTGAAGACCTTCGGGGAGACCACTCTGTCTACAAGCTCGGTAAAATTTATCGTTTAGTGGCAAAGGTTCATTTTTGAAGAAGTTTTTAAAGGTGTCGGTGGAGAAAAATTTCATTGACTCCTTATCGGTTATGAATAAAATGGCTTCGGGGTCACTTGCGATAAGGGCTTGAAGCTTTGTGAGTTTTGCTTGGTCGAATTGAACATCACTACGGTTAGTTGAAAGACTACAGTTAACAACCTGAATATTAATCTCACCATCCGAGTTTAAGTCGGTGGATTTGCTCTCGAAAAAATCGGCTACAACTTCTAACTGTTGGTCTAAGACGGGGGAGTAGGTGAAATATACAATTTGCATATCCCAATCGGTTCTACCCATACATTGACTTACAGTAACGGCTAAAATTGCAATTAATGTAATGGTCGCAATAACCTGCCATTTTGTGTGGTACCAAAAGTTTTGCCATTTTTCCTTTGGAGTGGCGGGTAAAACTTCAACCTCGCTGGGTTTTGGAGGAGGGGTAACCTCTCCGTTTTGCATTTGTTTAAGTTTTAAAAATTCCGCACGGGCCTTTTTTTGTTGAGAAATAGTCTCGCTTTGTCGTTTTTTTGCCATATTTTTCTCCGTTTTTTCGATATAAAATAATTTTATCATAAAAAAATGCTTAATTCAATAAAATTTTACTTGACTTTTATTTTGTATGGCTGTATACTAACATACATCTTAATAATTACCTACAAAAATCTGTGTAACAGAGCTTTGGAGAATCCTGTCTTGAGCAGGTGCCGAAGGTGTAAGGCTTTTTAGAAATAAAAAGACGATCTCTCAGGCAAAAGGACAAAGTTTTAACTTAAAATGCTTTGTCCGAACCAATTATTTGGCTCGGATTTTTTATTGGTAAAAATGAAAGGAAGTAAACAAAATGGAACAATTCTTAGCTAACGTTTTGAAATTTGTTCAAACAGTTAACGCATACTTGGCTGACTATGTGTTAATAATTCTCTTGGTAGGCGTCGGCTTGTTATTCTCCTTTAAAACTCGCTTCGTTCAGGTGCGTTGTTTTAAAGAGGGTATGAAGAACACTTTTGGCGGAATTAAACTTTTCGGCAAAAAACAAAAAAACGGTATGTCTTCTTTCCAAGCTCTTGCAACTGCTATTGCAGCACAGGTTGGCACAGGTAATATTGTTGGTGCTTCGGGTGCTATTTTAACAGGTGGTCCAGGTGCTATTTTCTGGATGTGGATTATCGCTTTCTTAGGTATGGCTACAATTTATGCCGAGGCTGTTTTAGCTCAAGAAACCCGTGTTGTTAGCGCAAACGGCGAAATTTTGGGTGGACCTGTTTACTATATAAGAAAAGCCTACAAGGGTGTTTTAGGTAAAGTTCTTGCTATATTTTTCTCTATTGCAAGTATTTTGGCTCTTGGCTTTATGGGTTCTATGGTGCAATCCAATTCTATTGCTGAGTCTTGTAATACTGCTTTTGGTATTGATGCTTGGATTGTAGGTCTTGTTTTAGCAATTATTTCTGCCTTTATTTTCATTGGTGGCGTAAGCCGTTTGGCAAGCGTTACCGAAAAATTGGTTCCCATTATGGCAATTATTTTCCTTATTGGTGGTCTCTTTGTTTTAGGTATTCGTATTCAGTATGTTCCCGAAACATTTGCAATGATATTCAAATATGCGTTCAAGCCCCAAGCTATCATTGGTGGTGGTATCGGTATTGCAATTAAAACTGCTATCAGCCAAGGTGCTAAACGTGGTCTTTTCTCCAACGAAGCCGGTATGGGTTCCACACCTCACGCACATGCTCTTGCCAACGTAGAAAATCCACACGACCAGGGTGTTGTTGCTATGATCGGTGTATTCATTGACACATTCGTTGTTTTGAACATGACTGCATTTGTTGTTATCTCTACATTGTATGCCGGTAATGGTGTCCT
>JAZSPH010000067.1:0-9372 GCA_045537355.1 Acutalibacteraceae bacterium | reverse complement strand
GCTCACAGAACGACATGGCTACGATCCGACTTGCCCTGCAATGGTGAACATTTTAGCTCCGAGACCTAATACCCAGCCCTCGGTTTTGAATTCAATGGCAGGGGAGACAACGGCGTTTGCAAAACCCGTTATCGGCACAAGAGTTCCTGCACCTGCTCTTTTTGCGATTTTGTCAAACAACTTTAAACCTGTAAGCAAAGCGGCGATAAAGATTATGGATACGGGTACTGCCATCTTAACAACCTTTTCATCAAGTTTTAAATATTCGTAAAACTCCATTAACAGTTGACCGATAACACATATAAAACCACCAACACAGTAAGCCCAAATAAAATCTTTAATTTTTGGGGATTTGGGAGATAGTTTTTTAACAACCTTGCTGTATTCTTTATTGGAAAAACCCACTAAAATCACTCCTTGAGAGTAGTTTTAGTGGGTTTTGTTGTTTTATTCTTAAATTTTAATACTAATTTCGCCTGAATTTAAAAATTCCTCAGTTTTGTTTTGGTATTCTACCTTTAAATTGAAGTTTTCATCAATTAAAAGTGCCCTGGCAGGGATTTTTTTGTCGCCCTTTAAAACTAAAATGTCTTTACCCAAAACTTTCGACCTTTTTCGGTATTCATCCAAAATTTCCTTTTGGTTATTGTTTTGGTATAGCGCAAAAAACTGATTTATAACTTCGGTTGCAAGTTTTTCTTTTAATTCGGGCGAATTTTCATCAAAAACAAATCCTGCGATGTCCTTAATGTCATCGTGAAATCCATTTTGGGGCAAGAAAGCGTTTATGCCAATGCCTAAAATCACATATTCCAAAAGACCTGTAGAGTCGATGCTTCCTTCGGCTAAAATACCACAAACCTTTTTGCCACCAATTAAAATATCATTTACCCATTTGATTTGGGTTTCTTTGCCACTTGAATTTTCGATAGCCTTTGAAACAGCAACGGCAGCAGTGGCAGTTATAAAAGCCGAGTTAAAACTGTGTGGTTCGGGCTTTAAAAGAATACTCATATATATACCACTGTTTTCGGGGGAATAAAACCTTCTCCCAAATCGGCCTCGGCCTTCGGTTTGGGAATTGGCAACAACAACCAACCCTTCGTTTTCTTCCTTTGCCCGAGTTTTCAAAAAGGCATTGGTGGAGGGTAGGGTATCGTAATATTCAATTTTTATGTTATTTAAAATTCCCATTTTTCTTTCACCTCTTAAAGAATAACAAAGTTTTACTGCCTTTGCAAGATAATATTTGACAAAATAGGTATTTTATAGTAATATAACTTTGTCTATGTATAATTTTGTAAAAGGAGATGGTTTTTGTGGATCCGCTTCCTCGAAGTAGGAATTGGTCTCAAATTGAGCTAATTGAAGATTTGATCGCAATTTTGCTATGTTGATGTTTTAGAGTATTGCTTGAATTTCGATTATTTATTATTGTGTTTGAATTTGGAGGATTAGCTTAATTATGTTAAAACAACTACTTTTGCAATTTATATTGATTGCAATTAATGCATTTTTTGCCGCTACCGAAATTGCGGTGATTTCTCTTAATGAGAAAAAGGTTAAAGCAAAGGCAGATGACGGTGACAAAAAGGCCGTTCGTATGCTTAAAATGATTGAAGAACCCACAAGGTTTTTGTCTACTATTCAAATCGGTATTACATTAGCCGGATTTTTGGCTTCGGCTTTTGCGGCTGACAGTTTCGGTGAAAAACTTTCCGCATATTTAATTAAAACATTTAGCATTTCGAGTGAAAATGCAGGTGCCATTAATTCGGTTTCGGTTGTAGTAATCACATTGATACTTTCTTTCTTCACCTTGGTTTTAGGTGAACTTGTTCCCAAGCGTGTTGCTATGCGCCACAAGGAAAAACTTGCCGAAACATTTTGTGGAGTAATAAGTTTCTTGGCAGCACTTTTAAGACCTATTATTTGGCTACTTACTATCGCTACTAATGCGACTCTTAGAATTTTTGGCATTGACCCCAATGAAAAAGAGGAAACCGTTAGTGAAGAAGATATCGTTTTAATGCTTGATGCCGGTGCTGATGAAGGTACTATCAACGAAGATGATATTGAATATATTAAAAATGTATTCAAACTTGACCGTATGACTGCCGAGGATGTTATGACTCCTCGTAAGGATATCGTTTCTATCGACTCTGAAACAACCGATGAGGAAATCCTTAAGATTATTGAGGATGAGGGCTATTCCAGAATGCCGGTTATGGATGATGAGAACGATAAAATTATCGGTATTTTCTATGTTAGAGATTATCTTCTTAAAAGAACTAACAAGGACTTTAAACGCGAGTCGGTAATTAATACTCCTGTTTTTGTTCCCGAGTCGGTGCACCTTGATATTCTTTTCAAGGATATGCAAAAAGAACGTTTCCACATGGCTGTTGTTGTTAATGAATACGGCGAGGCTTCGGGTATTGTTACAATGGAAGACATTTTGGAAGAACTTGTTGGTGAAATTTGGGATGAACGTGATGACGAAGAAGTTCAACAGTTCACAATGATTGATGAAAACGATTATATTGTAATGACCAATGTGTTGGTTGAAGAATTTTGGGAGTATTTTGACCTTGAAGGTGAAATTGAAACCGAGGCAACAACCATTAACGGTCTTATAACCGAACAGGCTGACTGTATTCCTGAAATTGGCTATAGTTTCGAAATCGAAAATCTTAGCATTAAGGTTACTAAAGCCAATGAGTTTATGACCGAGGAAATTTCGGTAAGGGTTACCCCCAAAGAAACCGAAGAAATAGAAGAAGATTAATTTTACCCCTGCAGACTAGTGCTGCAGGGGACTTTTTTTTATTAAAATTTTGAAAATCATAAACGAGTATTCGGGAGAAAAATAGAGCATTTGGGAGAAAATGAGAGGTTTTTAAAAATATATTAAAATTTACTTAAAAAATGATTGACAATAGGAAATGGGTATGGTATTATAATCAGGCTGATTTTGAAAGGAAAGCGCTTAAAATAACGCGTTTTCAAATATTTGGAGGTTAATGATATGTCTACATTTATGGCAAAACCTGCTGAAATCCAGCGTAAATGGTACATCATCGATGCAGCTAACAGACCTTTAGGCCGTACAGCTACTAAGGTTGCGGATATTCTTCGTGGTAAAATTAAGCCCGAGTTTACTCCTCACGTTGACTGTGGCGATCATGTTATCGTTATCAATGCTGACAAGGCAGTTCTCACAGGCAAGAAGTTAGAAAACAAGTTCTATCGTCGTCATACCGGTTTCATCGGTGGTCTTAAGGAAGTTAAATATGCTACCCTTATGAACACCCGTCCTGAACTCGCTATGGAATTAGCAGTTAAGGGTATGATTCCTGATACAACTATCGGCCGTAAGGCTCTTACAAGACTTCACGTTTACAGTGGTACTGAGTACGCTCAAGTTGCTCAGAAACCCGAAAAATACGAATTTTAAGAAGGGAGACAGTAACTATGTTTGAAGCAAAGCCTTATCTCTACGGAACAGGCAGAAGAAAGAGTTCTGTTGCCCGTGTTCGTTTGTACAATGGTACCGGAAAAATCACAATCAATGACAGAGACATTGATGATTACTTTGGTCTTGAGACCTTAAAGCTTATCGTTCGTCAGCCCATCACTCTTACCGAGACTGCTGACAAGTTCGATATCGTTTGCCGCGTTGCCGGCGGCGGTGTTACCGGTCAAGCCGGTGCTATCCGTCATGGTATTGCTCGTGCTCTTTTACAACACGATGAAGCTTTAAGACCTGCTCTTAAGAAAGCTGGCCTTCTCACTCGTGATCCTCGTATGAAGGAAAGAAAGAAGTACGGACTCAAAGGCGCACGTCGTGCACCCCAGTTCTCCAAGAGATAATTTCTTATCTTACGAAAACAACAAAAACCCCGAAACCATTATGGTTTTCGGGGTTTTATTTTTGATTATTAAAGGCGATTTTTGTATTTGAATTTAACACTTTATATTATTTTAAAATTTTTTTGCTAAAAATTAAAAATAATACTTGATTTTATAGAATGTTTGTGGTATTATATCTTGGCGGTTGAAAAAGACCCCATTTTGCGCTGATAGCTCAGCTGGATAGAGCGTCTGGCTACGGACCAGAAGGTCGGGAGTTCGAATCTTCTTCAGCGCGCCAAGACAACAGTTAGCCTTTATGGTTGACTGTTGTTTTTTATATTCTAAAGAAGATTCGAAAAGGATTGCGTGAACGATAGGCTCCCTTTACACAAGGGAGGCTTAATATAAAACAAAAGCTGTCAAACCGTTTGGTCTGACAGCTTTTTAAATTAATTACTCAAATAATACTTAACAAGAGATTGAAGGAGAGTATCTCGGTCAATTCTACGGATAAGGTTACGGGCATTATTATGAGTTGTAATATAGGTTGGGTCTTCGGATAAAATGTAACCCACGATTTGATTAATTGGATTGTAGCCTTTTTCTTTCAAAGCATCATAAACCTGAATCAATGTATTGCGAATAATTTGTTCGGTTTGGTCGCCGATAGAAAAGGTCATAGTCCTATCATTCATAAATAACACCTCTTGATATAGATACTATATATATTTTATCTTATTTTCACCTAAAGTGCAAGTATTATTTTCTAAGTTCGGCACCAACCGATTCAAGTTTCTTAATGATTTTAGCATTTGCTTCGTCAATTTCCTTGTCGGTTAATGTGCTGTCGGCCGAGCGAAGCCATACACTGTAAGCAACACTCTTTTTGCCTTCGGGGATTTGAGAGCCTTCGTAAACATCGAAGAGTTCAATTCTTTCGCAAAGTCTTCCTGCGCCTGAAGAAATTGCCTTTTCAATAGTGCCAACGGGAACATCCTTGTCAACTAACATTGCAAAGTCACGCTCAACAGCAGGGAACTTTGGAAGTGGCTTGTAAATGGTTTTACGCTTTTGAATTGCAAGTAAAACATCAAGTTTAATTTCAGCAACATAAACTCTTTGCTCAATACCGTAAGCCGAAGCAACAGTGGGATGTACCTCACCGAATACGCAAACCTTTTGGTTGTTTGCTTTAACAAGAGCCTGTCTTCCGGGGTGGAGGTAAGGCTCGGCACTTCTTTCGTATTGAGTGTGAGCGCCTAAAAGTTTGCAAATAGCCTCAATCATACCCTTAAGAGTGAAGAAATCTTCATCCTTGCCGTAAACACCGATAGACATTGTAGCAAGTTCATCGGGTTGCTCGGTTAAGGGGAGTGCTTTGGGGATAAAGCGTTTGCTGATTTCAAAGAATCTACCGTCAGCAATCTTTTTGTTGATGTTGGTAGCAAGGACTGTCAGCATACTTGTTGTAAGCTGAGTTCTCATTGTGGAATACTCATCGCCCAAAGGATTAATAATCTTAATTTGGTTTCTTCTCTCATCATCTTCTGCGAGATTTAAGGTATCAATAGCCTTGGAAGCGATAAATGAATAGGTAGCAATTTCGTAAGCACCTGCAGCATTTAAAAGCTTTTTGATTTTGTTGGTCTTAATGCGCTCGGGTAAAAGTTTACCACGCATAACGCTGCCTCTCATAGGAGTACCGATAATGTGGTCATAACCGTATATTCTCATAACCTCTTCGGCAAGGTCGGCTCTGCCTTCAATGTCATCACGAATAGAGGGGACACGGCAGGTAATCTCTTTGCCATTAATGGTTGTGGGAAGACCTAAACGGTTGAGAATTTCAACGATTTTGTCATCAGCCACATCTACACCAATAAGTTCCATAATCTTGTCGGTGGTAACGGTGATGATTTTATCCTCGGGAAGACCCTGATTGCAGTCGATAACACCATCAATAATATCACCGGCATCAAGGTCGGAAATGAGCTGTAATGCACGCTCGGAAGCGTAAGCTACATTTACAATGTCAACGCCCTTTTCAAATCTACCACTTGCCTCAGTTCTAATACCTAAAGCACGACCTGTGTGGCGAACATTGTCACGACGGAATTTAGCAGTTTCCAAGAATAAATCCTTAGTGTCGTTTTCGATTTCACTTTCCTTACCACCCATAATACCTGCAAGGCAAGAGGGCTTCTCACCATCGGCAATAACAAGCATATCGGGGGTGAGGTTATAATCTTTACCGTCAAGAGTGGTGATGGTTTCGCCCATCTTTGCATTCCTAACAATGATTTTTTTGCCTTCCAAATCATTATAGTTGAATGCGTGTAGGGGTTGACCTGTTTCAAGCATAACAAAGTTGGTAATATCAACAATGTTGTTAATGGGTCGCATACCCGAAGCCAAAAGGGCTTTTTGCATCCAGTCGGGAGACTCTTTAATTCTAAGATTTTTAACTATTCTACCAACATAACGGGGGCAAAGGTCATAGTTTTCAACATCAATGCTAATGTAATCCTTAATGTCGCCACCAACGGTTTTATACTTAGGAACGGGAGCTTTAAACTCGGTGCCTAAAACAACGCCGATTTCCTTGGCAACGCCCAAGAAACAGTTGCAGTCGGGGCGATTAGCAGTGATTTTAAAGTCGATAATATAATCATCAAGACCCAAAACCTCGCGCATATCAGTACCAACGGGATGGGTTTCTTTGAGAATTAAAATTCCGTTAACGCTGGCGCCTTCATAGTCAGCTTCGGTAAGGCATAATTCTTCGCCCGAGCAAAGCATACCGTTAGATGGAACGCCACGGAGTTTACCACTTACGATGTGGGCGCCACAGGGAAGATAACTGTCATTTAAAGCAGCGGGAACAAGGTCGCCAACCTTAATGTTTTGAGCGCCTGTTACAATTTGAACCAATTCATCTTTACCAATATCCATTTGGCAAATTTGCAAGTGGTCGCTGTCCTCGTGGGGTTTAATGTCAACAATACGGGCGGTAACAACATTAACGAGTTTATCGCCTTCGCTTTCAATGCTTTCAACCTCGAAACCAGCCATAATCATACGGTCGCAAAGTTCCTCAACCGAAACATTAATATCAACATAATATTTTAAAGTGTTAAGTGAAATTTTCATTAAAGTTGCACCTCCTTAAAATTGGTCTAAGAAACGCTTGTCGTTTTCGAAAAGTAAACGAATGTCACTGATTTTATAGCGTGTGGTGGTAAGACGGTCAAGACCGATACCAAAAGCGAAACCTGAGTATTCATCAGGGTCAATTCCACAACTTCTAAGAACGTTGGGATGAACCATACCTGCGCCCAAAATTTCTATCCAACCACTGCCTTTGCAAACACGGCAACCCTTGCCGCCACATTCACTACAGGTAACGTCAACCTCAACAGAGGGCTCGGTGAAGGGGAAGAAGGAAGGACGGAATTTAACCTTGGTGTCGCTACCGTAAATTTCGTGAGCAAACTCCTCAAGAACGCCCTTAAGGTCGCACATGGTAACGCCCTTGTCAACCACAAGACCCTCAATTTGATGGAAAACGGGGGAGTGGGTTGCGTCAACTTCATCGGCACGGAAAACACGGCCAGGGCAAATAACACGAATGGGAGGTTTGCGAGTCTCCATTGTTCTGATTTGTGCTGCCGATGTTTGGGTTCTGAGAAGTAAATTCTCGGCCAAGTAGAAGGTGTCCTGCATATCTCTTGCAGGATGGTCGGCAGGAACATTCAAGCATTCAAAATTGTAATGGTCGGTTTCAACCTCGGGACCGTCAACAACATCAAATCCCATGGACTGGAAGATGTTAATCATATCATCAAGCACGGTGTTAAGAGGATGAAGTTTACCGGTTTTAATCTCCTTGTGTGGAAGGGTAATGTCGATAGTTTCCTCGGCCAACTTTTTAAGTTGCTCAGCAGATTTAAGTTCGGTTTTCTTCTCGGCAATCAAGGTTTCTAACTCCTGTTTTGCCTCGTTAACCAAAGCACCCATTTTGGGTCTTTCTTCGGGAGAAAGGGAGCCCATTTGCTTTAAGATAGCAGTAAGTTCACCCTTTTTACCTAAATATTTAACTCTAAGCGTTTCAATATCGGCTTCGCTTTGAGAGTTTTCTACTTGATTCTTAGCATCAAGTAAAATGGCATTAAGCTGTTCTTTCATAATATTCTCCTTTTTTGTATTAGGGCAAAAAAATAAACTCCGCCCCGTATTAACAGGACGAAGTATTAAAATCTCCGCGGTACCACCCGTTTATTCTCGCTCGAAAGCAAACACTCTCTTGACCTGTAACGGGCTCACCCGTCAGCGCTTACTATTTGTTCGGCACTGCTGCTCAAAAGGGAACTTCGGTTAGAAAAGGACTTATATCTGCTCACAGCCCAAGGCAGACACTCTCTTAAAGCTTTTCGAACTTACTTTTCTTTATCAACGCATTTACCTTGAAATTTTAACATATAAATATTATTTTTGCAAGTGTTTTTTAAAATAAATTAAAATTTTTCTTGACTTTATATAAAACTTCAAGTATAATAACAAAGTCGCAAAAATGCTGCTATGGCTCAGGAGGTAGAGCGCATCCTTGGTAAGGATGAGGTCACCAGTTCGACTCTGGTTAGCAGCTCCAGAAAAAAGGACTTCACGAAAGTGAAGTCCTTTTTTCAATGATATCCGTTCCTCGTCGGAACGGGTGATATATCTTCGATATGATATCCACCTGCGGTGGATGATATATGCTTCGCATATGAAGGAACGGATATTATATCATATTTGCAGGGCAAATATATCATACGGCGCAAGTCGTATATCATATCGCACAGCGATATATCATTTAACCTTGCCCCACCGCCGCTTTTATGCTATAATGTATTCAAGAGGTGAATTATATGAAATTATTTAATTCTTTTAAGGAAAACAAACAACTTATTAACCAAACTGAATTTGTAAATGTTTATTCTGTAAAATGTGATGAAAAAGTGTATACAATCATTATTCCTAAGAAAAGAGCCAATAACAAAACTATAATTCATTTTGTTGATAATACTATTTATTGGGAGCAAATTCCTCGTTTCCATCGACTTGCAGGAAGACAATATGGAGATAGAATACCGATTTACAAATTTGATGCAAAAGTTTTGAATACTCTTTTTGTTCTCAAGGGAAATCCTCTTGGTGATGAGGGGTTGGATAATGGTATTTTTAGAAGTTTTAAAAAATATGATGAAAATTGTGTAAATTGTATAACTTACAATAAATTTAAACAAATGTAAGAAAACTCTCTGTTTTCAGGCACATTTCATTCGTGTCATTAAGTTCAAAACACCCAAAAATCCCGTTCACGAAAGTGGGCGGGATTTTTACTTCTTACTTTTTACCTCTTCACTCTTAAATCAACCAAAATTCCTTACGGGATTTTGTGGAAGTAAGATATAATATGTATTGCATCTATTCTATATTTGTGTTACAATATAGTAAAATAGAAAGAGGTGCTATTAT
>JAZSPH010000034.1:0-14233 GCA_045537355.1 Acutalibacteraceae bacterium | reverse complement strand
TTGTTAAACATACAAACGGCAAGTATTACTATGTAGAAAAAGGTGTAGTTAACACTGCTAAAAACGGTCGTGTTAAGCACACAAACGGTAAATATTACACCGTTAAAAAAGGTGTTGTAATTTAAGCGGAAACAAAAAGAGCAAGGAGAAAAATCTCCTTGCTCTTTTAATTTTATTAAATTGTAATGCTAAATGAAATGTCTTTTTTAGAGACATCTTTGATTAATCACAACAAGGGTCGGTTTTCTTTTTTGGAGCCTTTTTGGGAGCGGGGTCGGTAACGTCACCGAGACCACTGGTTTCCGAGAAGATAACATTTGACTTTGTCATATCAACGGCATCGGTGGGAACGATAATTTTCGATGCGCTGCCGTTAGACATAGCAATCAATGCTTCATATTTTTTGAGTTCTAAAACGCTTAAATCGGCTTTTGCTGCCTTTAAAGCGGCAAGACCGTCGGCCTCAGCCTTTTTGGCAAGTAAAATCGCTTTGGCTTCACCTTCGGCACGGGCAATACGAGCATCACGTTCACCTTCGGCAGCCAAAATCATGGCCTGCTTGTCACCTTCAGCACGGGTGATAACTGCGGCCTTGTGACCTTCAGCTTCAAGCAAGGTCTCACGGCGGTCACGCTCGGCCTTCATTTGTTTTTCCATTGCATTTTGAATTTCAGCAGGTGGAATAATATTCTTTAACTCAACACGGTTAACCTTAATGCCCCACTGGTCGGTAGCACAGTCAAGGATTTCGGTCATTTTTCCGTTTATCGTGTCACGAGAAGTTAAGGTGTCATCAAGTTCAAGCTCACCAACAATATTACGCAAGGTGGTGGCTGTAAGGTTTGAAAGTGCGCTTATAGGGTTAACGGCGCCGTATGTGAATAACATAGCGTCAAAAACCTTGAAGTAAACAACAGTGTCAATCTGCATTGTAACGTTATCTTTGGTAATAACAGGTTGGGGAGGGGAGTCCAAAACCTGTTCTTTAAGGGTTACACGCTTGGCAACACGGTCGATAACAGGAATTAAAAAGTGAAGTCCTGCATCCCAGGTTTTAGAGTATTTACCCAAACGCTCAATAACGTGTTGACTGGCTTGGGGAACAATTCGCAAACAAAGAATAACGGCAGCCAAAATAATAACTAAAATAGCAAAAAATCCCATAAAATTTCCTCCTTTATTTAGGGTTTCACCCTTTGATTAAATTATATCAAAATTCAAAATTTTTGTAAAGAGGTATTTGTTGCAATTTTAATGTAATTGTATTGAAAAATAAATGTAAATATGCTATTATATTTATAGAGGTGATTTTATGAGATGGTCACATGTACCTGTAAAAATGTATAAAAAGTTTTTTATAATTTTGCTTTGTGTGTTGGCGGGTATGTTTGTTTTGGAGTTTATTGCATCTATGTTGGGAAATCCAATTACCGAAACTACAATCAATGATGTAAGGATAGTGCCTGAAACAATCTTAGAGTGCCTTTTAAATGCAGTATTTTCCGCTTTTGTTTGGAGTGGTATTGTTAATTTTTTTCTTACTGTAAAAGTTATTAAGGAAGGTCTTAGATTATCTCATTGGCCCGCAGGAATAGTGGTACTTATGACTATTTCATTTGCTTTAGAATTGATTGTGAGTATTTTATTAGTTGTGCCGAATATTATAATATTTGGTTTAAAGGGTCGCAAGAAAAATCGTATTTATGAAGTAGAATTTTAAAATTAAAAGACGGCTAAATTTAGCCGTCTTTTTTATTGCTATTCGTAGGAGAGTCTCATCGTCCCTTTAAAAATTAAATCATAAAATTTTTTCCATACAAATTTTTTGTGGAGCCATACCGAGTGACTCGTAGAATTTTAATGCCGACGGATTACAACTCCAGACATTTAAAGTCACATTGTAACATCCCTTTTCTTTTGCTAAGTTTACTGCTGCGTCGAAAAGTTTGCTGCCAATATGTTTGCCACGCAAACCTTCATCCACACACAAATCATCAATATACAAGGTTTTAATATCGGTCAAAACCGAGTCGTTTTTGTGCTGCTTTAAAATGCAAAAACAGTACCCCAAAACCATATCCTTTTCATCGGTTGCAACGAGTATAGGGCGCTCTTGGTCGGATATAATTTCGGTCAATTCCTCGGTGTTGTATTTGGTGCCGATTTTAAAAATATCGGGCCTGCCCTTGTGATGCACCAAATCCACTTGTGAGAGCAAATCTAATATTTTTGGAATGTCTTTAATTTCTGCAAATCTAATCATTTTCATCACCAAATGAATAATATCACATTTTTTTAGTGTTCTCAATCTATATTTTAATTTGTATTTAAATTAAATGCTTTATTTTATACCCGATATGTGATACAATTTTTACTATCGGAAATACATATATCACTGAAAGGAGAAAATTATGAAGGTTATCATTTCTTGTCTTAATTCTAAATTTGTACATGCTTCGCTTTCTCCTTGGTGTTTGCTTAGTGGTATTCGTGAATTTTCTAAAAAGACTTACGATGTTTCGGTTTTGGAAAGCACAATTAACGGGGATATGGAAAGTTTCGCTCATAAAATCATAAACGAAAACCCCGATGTTGTGGCTTTTTCTTGCTATATATGGAACATTACAAAGACTTTGGAAGTTGCCCGTTTAATAAAGCAAAACTGTGACTGTAAAATTGTGCTCGGTGGTCCCGAAGTGGCCTATCGCCCCAAAGATGTTCTTTTAAAATACGATTTTATTGATTTCGTGCTTTCGGGTGAAGGGGAGTGGACCTTCCCTGATTTCCTTGACAATATAAATGGAGAATTATCGTCGGTTTCAGGGCTTACTTACAGGCTGGAAGGGGAGATTATCACCATTCCCGAAAAGGAATATACCGACACTCCACCATCACCATTTAGTGATGAATTTTTTGAAAATTTAAATGGCAGAATTTCTTATATTGAAACCACAAGGGGATGCCCTTATCGTTGTGCCTTTTGTTTATCAGGCCGATGTTCGCCCCTGCGCTTTTTTGGTTTGGAAAGGGTTAAAGAGGATATAATCCGTTTGGCAACCAGTGGAACACAAACGGTGAAATTCGTTGACCGAACTTTTAACGCCAACGAAAAAAGGGCCAACGAAATTTTATCTTTCATTAAAGAAAATTACGGCAAAACAATTCCCCAAAACGTGTGTTTCCATTTTGAGATTGCAGGGGATATTTTAAGGGAAAGCACCCTTGAAATTTTGTCCTCAATGCCAAAAGGCGCTGTGCAACTTGAAATTGGAATGCAGTCCTTTAACGAGGAAGTTCTTAAAAATATCAACCGAAAAACTGATACTAAAAAACTTATCGCAAACATTGAAAAACTTATGAGTTTTGGTAATATGCACATCCACATTGACCTTATTGCAGGGCTTACGGGTGAGGATTTTGAAAGTTTTAGGAACAGTTTTAATATCGGTTATTCCCTTAAAGCACATATGCTTCAAATGGGATTTTTGAAACTTCTTTACGGCGCTGATATGCGGGAAAATAGTGAGAAATATCCTTGCACCTTTAACGCCGAGCCACCCTATGAGGTAACATCCACTCCTTGTCTTTCTTTTGATGAGATAAAGATTCTTAAAAACTGCGAGGATGCCCTTGATAGGCTTTATAATAGTGGTAGATTCTTATATACGCTTGAGTATCTTATAGATGAGGTTGGTATTGCGCCCTTTGATGTTTTTAATGATTTTGGAAACGCTGTCAAGGGTGAAAAAATGCGCCTTTCTGACTATGCCGAGGAAATTTATAATTTCTTTAGTACAAAATGTGATAAGAACATTTTGCGAGAAAATATTCTTTGCGATTTGCTTTGCTGTTCGGCTTCGGTGCAAATTCCCGATATTTTAAAAATCAAAGACCCACTTTACAAAAAGGCTAAAAAGTATTTCACCGAAAATGTGAATAAGAACATAAAAATCGCGATTCTTTATAGCCAAAAACAAATCTTTGCAGTGGACCAAAGTGAATGCAAAAACCTTCATAATAGATATGAAGGCAAATTTTACGATATAAACGAATTACACTACTGAAAATATAGTGTAGAAATTATTCGTAGTTGGCAAATTAAAATCCTTATTTATAGTTTTTGGCTAGTGCTAGAATCACGCCGAGGGGGAAGAACAACAAAGCGATAATAAAGGTTAAAATTCCGTATTTAGATTTCATTTTAAAAACTCCTTTTTCTTTTATGTCTTTATTTTAACACGGACAGTGTCCCATAAAACGGACTTTGCAATAAAAAACTCGGCTAAATTTAGCCGAGTTTTTTAATTAAATAATTCTTAATTTAATAATTTGTGTAATATTCTATCGCCTTTGATACAAATTCGGATGTACCGTTGCCGTTTTTGTCGATGCTCTGCTTGAAACGTTCATCGGCGATATACATAAGGCCTAGACCTGCAAGAATTTCTTTGGTGCAGGTGTAATAGTTTTCAGTAATGTAGTCTTGAAGTTCTTTTACGAGTGTATGAGCCTCGTTAGAATCTGCAGTGTTGCCGGTTTTCTTACACTCGGCAAATTTAGCGAAGATTGTCATTAGTCCGTCATTTACATCTTGCCATTTATCTTTAGTGTATTTTGCAGTCTTTTCTGCGTGTTCTTTATAGGCATCAGTTTCGCCCCATCGCTGTTTTGCCTCAACTTCATACTGCTTACGTGCAGTTTCATAATCACTGTTATCAAACGCTGTCATTGTAACCTTTCCTTTCGTGGCACCGTCCAAAGCATCGATAATTCTTTCTAATCGTTCCTTTTTTAACTCTAAGAGTTTTCGTTGCTCGGCGAGTGCTTTTTGCTTGTCATAATCGGGAGATGATAATATCTCTAAAATGCTTTTAAGCGGGAAGTCAAGTTCGCGATAAAATAGTATCTCTTGCATACGCAGGAGAGAATTTTCGTTATAAAACCTATAGCCGTTTTGTGTGTCCACAAAGGCGGGTTTTAAGAGTCCTATTTCATCATAATAGTGCAGTGTGCGCACACTGACACCTGTAAGTTTTGCAAACTCTTTTATCTGCATTTTCACAGTAATCACCCCTCATTTGACAGTATAATGATTGTGGTTTGTCAAAACGCCAAAAAGCGTTTCGACAGCCGATTTTATCGGCTATGCAGAATTAAATTTTTACACAATTTAATTCTGCACGACAATCATTGCAATGGGTTAGTCAAATTTTCTTTGAAAATTTGCATCCAAATCAAAGATTTGGCATCGAAACAGCAATAGAAGTTGCTGTTTCGACTAACTAACACCATTATAATGTATTACGTTACGTCAGAGTCAAGAACTTTTTATTATTCTTCAAATTTCATCGTGTATCTGCATTTAGGGAAGTTTTTACAACCGTAGAATTTGCCGTTTTTACCATTACGCAAAACTAGTTCAGATTTGCAGTAAGGGCATATCTTTTGCTTTTTCATTTCTTCTAAATTTTCTTTATATGCAATAACATTTTGCTTGTGTTCTGTCCTTACATCCTTGCCAATGTGTTGGTTGGTTTTTATGTAATCAAAGATTTCCTGTTTCTTAGTATCATCAAAAACTATTGGCTTATCTTCTGCAACTTTATAAATCGCTCTCTCCATAGCAGGTAATGAATTACAAATCATCGTGTAGTTATCTTTTTCTCCACTGATTTTAAAGTCATCGCAAACCATAGTAATAATTGAAAAACAAGGCACTTCACCAAACTCTTTCAAAAATGTTTTTAAATATTCAACGTGCTTTTTGTTTTGTTTTAATGGACTATAAATCTCGTATTTCTTACCGTGCTTGTAGTAATTCCATTTTGACTTTTTGGTATCACCATAAATTTTAGCATCGTCAAACATTTTCATTTCAACAACATAAATGCCTCTATTACCAACCAAAACTAAATCTATTTGAGAAGTGTATCCGTCAGCACCGTCAATTAAAACATCATGCAAAACGAGTGCACTGGGCATGGTCTTTGAATATATTTTTGCCATCCATTCACCAAAGCCACCACTTATTTCGTTGAGCGTTGGTATTTTCTTTATAAAATCAAATAAGCCCATACTACCCTCACTTCACAATATCATACGGCCAGTCGATGATGCCGCCGAATTCTTTTACGTTGTTGTAACCGAGTTTCACAAGCTCCTCGGATGCGATTTTACTTCTTCTACCGCTGCGGCAGTAAACAAGGATAAGTTGTTCTTTGTCTGACAGTTCTTTTGGGGCACGGTCTTTAATTTCGTATTCGGGGATTAAAATTGCGTTTTCGATATGTCCCTCGGCGAATTCTTCCTCAGTTCTCGCATCGATAATAACATAATCCTTTTCGGTGTCCATAATGGTTTTGGCTTGCTCGGCGGTAATCTGCTCATAAGTAGCGTTATTATCTTCGCTTTGACAAGCGGTCAAGCCGAATAGTGACAGAGAAATTAAAAGCATTATAATCAATCCTTTAACTTTTTTCATAGTATTTGCACCTCTTTAGTTAGTATAACATTTTTTAAAATTTTTCTCAATACCTTCTAGCGTCTTTTACAGGGGATGATGCCTACTTCGTCCCGAGAATAAAAAGCAAACGGGTGGATGTGGGCATCCACCCCTACAACATTAAAAAAAGACGGCAAATAATCGCCGTCTATTTTTGTGATTTTTTAATCTTCTATTATTTTAACAAGTTCGTTTAAATCTTTGCGTTTCTTTGTGCGTAACTTGTCATTAGCCGATGCGTAACCGAGGGTGATAACCAGTCGAACAGCGCCCTCCAAATCGCAAATTTCGCGAATTGTTTTATCTTCCAGCCAACCGAGAATACAGGTACTAAGGCCTTGGGCGGTTGCTTCGGCGGTAATGTACGCCGAAACTATGCCTATATCTATCGAACGGTAATCGTTATTCTTGACTTTTGCTCCGAGTGCTGCAGTTTTAACATAAGGCATTTCGGATACCACTAGCAAAACAGGAGCATCGGTTGCGAATTTATTCATACCCATTCCTTGTGTTGCTTTTGCAACCTTTTTTGCGGTTTCGCCCTTGCAAACGGTTATCTGATAAGGCTGACCGTTACAGGCAGAAGGGGAAAGCTTTGCAACTTCGAGAATTTGGTTAAGTTTTTCGTTTTCTACTGCACGATTAGTATCATAACTGCGACAAGATTGCCTATTTTCAGCAATTTCTTTAAAATTCATATTTAACTCCTTAAAAAATTCACTATCTTTCTATGTATGTACGATACATCTCAACCACTTGTTTGTCAAGGTTTTTGTGTGCGGACAGTAGGGGAGGGGCTCTGTCCCCTCCCGTTATTTTTAGACATATATTAAACGGGAGGGCGTGGAAACCCTCCCCTACGTTTAATCATTTTTAATTTTGCATTGTGTTCCGTCGTGTTTTATTTCATAATTTTCCTTATAAATTAAATCACTTATAAACACAAACTCATACCCCTCGTCTTTTAAGCATTTTAGGATATTTGGAAGAGCAGCAGGTGTATGGTCAGCGTCGTTATGGAAAAGTACAATACTGCCGTTTTTAACTTTTGATGTCACCCGCTTGCAAATACTGTCGGGTGTAGCATTATCTTTCCAGTCAAGGCTGTCAACATCCCACTGAATGGTGTGCATTTTGAGCTCACGCATAGTTTCGATTAGGGCGTTGTCGTAGTCGCCGTAGGGTGGTCTTAGAAGGGTGGGGGTTTTGCCGGTTATTTCTTTGATTTTTTCGTTACAACTTAAAATTTCATCCTTCATTTGTTCACGGGAAAGTTGTGGCATGTGTGGGTGGGTGTTGGAGTGGTTTTGAATTTGGTGCCCTGCTTTGTGCAAGGCTTCCACCGATTCGGGATATTTATCTACCCATGCGCCCACCACGAAAAATGTGGCAGGAACGTCATATTCCTTTAAAATTGAGATTAATTCTTCGGTGTCGTCATTACCCCAAGCGGCGTCAAAGGAGATTGCGATTTGTTTTTTATTAGTTTCCACGCAATAAATAGGGAGCAGGCGATTTGTGTTGGCAAAAACGCTGACCGACCCTAAAACAATAACCGAAAGGGATAGAACAAAGCAAATAGCCAATATCAGTTGTTTTTTAGTTATTACTATACATTTCATATAAAGCACCTCGCTATCTAATATGATAAAGAGTTTGTACAATATGAATATTAAATTCCTTGACAAATATATCCAAGAAGGGTAAAATAGATATATATGATTTTACTTGTTGGAGGAAATAAATATGAAAAAGTTACTTTGCATTTTGCTTTCTATTTTTATGTTAGCAATGGTTTGTGGATGTAATGATAATAAAAACATCCAAAATGGCTCTTTTGACGATGGCGAAGCTTACGATGCCGATGCTTTTATGGAGCAAACAGACGAGTTTGAAAACACTTCTGAGGATGAATCTGATATCGATGAAGATGAAGAGACTGCCGAAGATGATGAAACTGACGAAGATGACGAAGTGATCAGCGAAACAAATGATGCTGACCAAAATGATTCTGATTCAAACAGTAAAGATTCGAGTAGTAAAAAATCTAACAATAAAGATACAAGCAGTAAAAAAACAAATAATAAAGGTTCGAGCAGTAAAAATACAAGTAGTAAAAAATCGAACAACAAAGGTTCAAGCAGTAAAGGTTCAAACAATAAAGATACCAGCAGTAAAGATTCTGGCAGCAATAATGTGGACAGCAGTGATTTGAATGATGATGGTTTCACCAGCAGTAATACTAGCAGCATTTATATCAATCCTGAAGAACTTTTCGGTGGCTCTGGAAATTCCGACTCGGGCGATTCAAATGAAAAGGTAGATTATGAAGGCGGAAAAGTTACCATTATCGGTTTGGCCGGAACAATCGATAAACTTGATTCAAGTGCGATAGCTTATAAATCAGGTGAAACAATTAACTTCACATTAAAAGCTAAAACGGCTAAAAAGACAGTTGAAGGACTTCAAATTAGCTATAAAGTTCTTTATGAGGATGGAACCGCACCTCAAACAGGTATTGTTGATTGTAATAAAGACGGAAAAGCACAAATAAAACTCACTCCCAAGGGCCCCGGTTTTATCAGCATTACTGCAACAGCATGCGTTGACGGTAAAGAAGTTTCGGACGTAGATACATTTAGCGGAGGCGTGGGTGTTGATGTTGACAAAATCACCACTAAAGATGCAGCTCCTTCTGATTTCGAAAATTATTGGAAAAACAAGGTTAATGCTCTTCCTGAACCAAAACTTGTTTCGAAAGAATTAATCACCAAAGGTGACGGATACGAGGTTTATAACGTTAAGATTGCAGGTCCTGATGATACAGCCGCATATGCTAAACTTAATGATGGAGCAAAATATAATTTTGCTTCCTTTGTAATGGCTGTTCCAACAGGTGGTGGTTCATATCCTGTTGAGGTTAAATACTTAGGTCACGGTGTTGATAACATTACCAGCCATACCGGTTCTGCAAGTAAGATTATGATTACCGTTTCGGCTCACAGTATTGATGCTTATAACCAAAGCAGTAGTTATTGGACTAAATATAAAAATTGCTTAGATTCATACCAAAACAAAGATTTTGGCGGACAGTCATATTTCGTTAATATGCTTTTGCGTGATTATCAGGTTATTCGTTGGTTAGAGCAAAATGATTTGGTAACAGCTGCAAAATCTAACGGAAGTATTTCCTTGACCGGTGGAAGCCAGGGTGGTTTCCAAAGTGTTGCTGTTGCCGGACTTTGTGGTATGAACGGAATAAGCGTTTCAAATGCTAAAGTAAGCATTGTTTGGAACTGTAATTTATCCGGTTACTCAAATATTAATATTGGAAGTTGGCATACTCCTTACAACCAATACACAAAGTATATTGATACAGTTTATTTTGCTCCTTATGTTAAGTGTAAGGTAACAATTGATCCCGTTGGTTTAGGTGATGATGTTGCACCACCTTCTAGCAATATGGCGCTTTACAATGCGCTTAAATCTGCTACCATAAACTTTAAACAAAACTATGCTCACGGTTCAGGTGGCGAAAGTCAAACACCATACAAATTAAGCAAATAAATTAAATAGAAAAAGACCTGCAGTGTAAAAACTGCAGGTCTTTTTTATGTAGCAGAGTGTTAATTTCTTACAATGTGGGGTTCTTGGTAAGTTGTGTGAACAACCTTCAATTTTTTTCTTTTTATATTTGCGAGTATCTTTCTTTCAAAAGCAATAAGACGGTCTTCGTGGAAGAAGCACCAAAAGAGGGCAATTATAGCAGAAAGCTCGAAAATTCTTGTTAAAATTTGAATAAAAGTCATATTAATTCCTCCCGAACACTTGTTCGATATTTGAATTATATACCATAATTCGTTGCTTGTCAAGTGTTTTTTAATTTATTTTACATTTGTATTTTAACAAGGGTGGTGTCCCTTATTCAGGACAGCGATTTTTCTCTTGTAATTATGGTGAAAATATAGTATAATTATAATGATTATAGTTTATCGAAACGCTGCGAAGCGCTTCGATATGCCACTTTTTAAGTGGCTTTGGCAAAATTAAATTTTACAATTTAATTTTGCACAATACTCATTGCAATGGATATGGACAAATTTCAAGAGAAATTTGTTACAAAATCACCGATTTTGTGTCGAAACAAAAATGTTTCGACTAACCATAACCATTATATGGATTAATTTGGGATATTATATATTTTCGGAGTGATATGAAATGCTTAACGCTTTGATGGGCGGAAAATTGGATTTTGCCAGTGCAATAATTTATATTCTTTCAGCCTTGCTTGTAATGTTTATCACATTACCTATTCACGAGTTTGCTCATGCTTTTGCTGCCGTGAAATTAGGGGACAATACTCCTCGTTGGCAGGGAAGACTTACAATTAATCCTTTCGCCCACATTGACTATATGGGTTCGCTTTTTGTTTTGCTTTTTGGTTTTGGTTGGGCAAAACCGGTTCAGGTTAATCATCTTAACTTCAGAAAACCAAAAAGAGATATGGCAATCGTGGCTTTAACAGGACCACTTTCTAATATTTTGATGGCGCTGATTTTTAATATCTTGATGTATCTTTTATTTGCTTTAAATTTAATTGATGGTGTTTGGTTTTATATTATCTTGTTTTGCAGTTTTGTGGTGCAAATCAATGTGTCTTTGGCTGTCTTTAATTTAATACCAATTCCACCTTTGGATGGTTCGAGAATTTTGAGTGCCTTTTTGTCCGACAGAACATACTACAAAATTATGCAGTATGAAAGATATATATACATCGGCTTGTTACTTTTGCTTTTTACCGGTGTGTTGGATGCTCCCATAAACTTTTTGTCGGGGGCTGTTATGTCCTTGCTTGATATGATTTGTAACGGTATTTTTAGTATTTTTATGTAGAGGTAATTTATGTCGCAAACTGTTTTATCTTATAAATTGGAGGGCTTTGAAGGACCTTTGGACCTGCTTTTGCAGTTGATTGCCCGAAACAAGCTTAATATTTATGATATACCACTCTTGGAACTTATTGACCAATATATGGAGCAAATAAGACTCCTTGAAGAGGATCAAATGGAGGTTGGAAGTGAGTTCCTTGAAATGGCATCTCGCTTACTTTATATTAAGACGGTAAGCCTTCTTCCTAAGCACGAAGATGTTGTAAAACTCAAAGAAGAACTAACGGGTGAACTTCTTGAATATTTGGTTTGTCAACAAATGGCAGGTAAACTTTCTAAAATGCAGGGTGGATTTAATAAATTTATTCGCAAACCTTGCGAATATGATTTTGATAAAACCTATGAACTTATCCACGATAAAGAGTTGATGTTTTCTTCTTACCTTTCTGCTGTTGGCAGAGGAAAACGAAGAATGCCTGTTAACGATACACCTTTTAGAAGAATTGTTGCGAAAAAGATAGTTTCGGTTTCGACTAAAATTGTTTTTGTTATCAGAAATCTTTTTGGTGGTGGCAAGAAGAGATTACATTCTCTTTACAAAACTGCCCAAAGTCGTTCCGAATTGGTTGCAACGTTTTTAGCTGTTTTGGAACTTTGCAAGGCTAATCGTGTCAAAATTGAGGGCGATGGCGAAGATATGGAAATTACACTGATTAAGGGGCATAATAAAAATGAACAATAAAGAATTAATAAGGGCTGTCGAAGCAGTTTTATTTGCCTCGGGCGAGCCTATGAGTATTGAAAGATTGGCGCAAACCTTTGAGGTTGCACCTGAAAAAATAGTTAAAACTGTGGAAAGTTTGACCGAAGAATATGCCCACAACGGCAGTTCTATTGTGATAGTCAGACTCGAAAATACATATCAAATGGCCACTGATGAAAAATACGCAGAGTATATTAAAAAGGCTTTTGATATTAGAAGACGCACACCCCTTTCTTCGGCTGCCTTAGAAGTTTTGGCCGTTGTGGCTTATAACCAACCTGTAACCAAATCCTTTATCGAGCAGGTTAGAGGTGTTGACTGTTCGGGTGTTGTTTCCACCCTTGTGGAAAAGGGACTTATTGAGGAGCAGGGAAGACTTGAACTTCCCGGCAAACCTTTGCTTTACGGTACAACCAAGAACTTCTTGAGATGTTTTGGCATTTCCGATTTGTCCGAACTTCCCGAACTTCCTAAAAATGAAAATGCGGTAAATGATGTTGCCGAACAGCTTACCATGGCAACCGATGAAGAAAATTAATTTAGGTGGAGAAAATTAAGATGAGCGATAACAACATTAAATCAATAATTGATGTTACAATGGATAAGCTTAGAGCTTTGGTTGACGCTGATATTGTTACCGGAAGCCCTATCGAGGTTGGGGGGTTAACACTTATTCCTGTGTCTCGCGTATCTTTCGGTATGGCTTCGGGTGGAAGTGATTTCCCTTCTAAAAGCGGCCAACTTTTCGGTGGTGGTGGAGGAGCCGGTGTTACGGTTGTTCCCATCGCTTTTATGGTTGTGAACGGAGAAAATGTTAAAATGCTTCCTGTTTATAACGAAGTTACAAGCTTGGAAAAGGCTATTACCATGGCACCTGAAATTCTTGAAAAAGCCAAGGGCCTTTTTGCTAAAAAGGAAGATAAGGAATAATAAATGACACTCGCTTAATAAAATTAGGTGAGGTGGTTTCATTGAAAAAATCGGTTTGTTTTTGTTTGATATTCTGCTTTTTAGGGCTAGGTTTCAAAGTGGGAGCGGTTTCCACTTCGGCTCGTGCTTCCATTGTTATAAGTGGTGATACGGGTGAGGTTATTTACAGCCAAAATGCCGAGGAAAAACTGCCGATGGCAAGTACGACCAAAATAATGACTGCACTTATCCTGTGCGAACAGGGTGATATGGAAAAGGCTATTACCGTTACCGACCAAATGATAAGGGTTGAAGGCACTTCCATGGGCCTTTTAGCAGGTGATAAGGTGAGTCACAAAGCACTGCTTTACGGTATGCTTTTGGCATCGGGTAACGATGCTGCTAATGTTACGGCTTATGCTTTGGGTGGCACTATAGACGGTTTTGTCAAAATGATGAATGACAAGGCAAAAGAGTTGGGGCTTTCAAATACCCATTTTGAAACGCCTTCGGGACTTGATGGGGATGAACATTATACAACGGCCTACGATTTGGCAATGTTGGCAAAGGTTTGCATGGAAAATCCTTTGTTTTACGAGGCTGCTTCTTCAAAATCGGCAACCTTGGAGTATGGCAACCCACCTTATAGAAGGACATTGACAAACCACAATAAACTTCTCAAAACCTATGATGGTGCCGTTGGGGTTAAAACCGGTTTTACCAAGAAATCGGGACGATGCTTGGTGTCCTGTGCCGAGCGAGATGGTAAACGGATTATTGCTGTCACCTTAAAAGACCCTGATGACTGGCGTGACCATGCAAATCTTTTGGATTATGGATTTAGTAAGGTTAAAACCGTGGAGATTTCTCCAAAGGAAAAGGAATATGAAATTCCTGTTGTTTCGGCCGGTGCCACGAGTTTAAAGGTTAATATTGAAAAATTTTCGGTAAATACCATTGATGATAAGGGTTTTTCCTATGAAATAAATTTACCCGCCTTTGTTTATGCGCCGATTAAGGTAGGAGAGGTAATGGGAAATATTACATATTTTAAAAATGGCGCAGTTATTGAAAGTCAGGAAATAAAGACGACCGAAAGTGTTGAAAATAAGGTTTATAAAAAAGACTTTTGGGATAGCATGTATAAAAATTTTAAATATATTTTTTTGA
>JAZSPH010000077.1:0-9318 GCA_045537355.1 Acutalibacteraceae bacterium | reverse complement strand
GTCAACGTGTGCATAGTGACGAGCGTCGGTCTCGTACTCAACGTGAGCGGTATTGATTGTAATACCACGCTCTCTCTCTTCAGGAGCCTTATCGATGTTAGAATAATCCTCGAATGAAGCTTGACCTTTAAGAGAAAGGTATTTAGTGATTGCTGCGGTTAATGTGGTTTTACCATGGTCAACGTGACCGATGGTACCAATGTTTACATGGGGCTTATTTCTTTCAAAAGCTGCCTTTGCCATTGTAAATTCCTCCTAAATAAATTAAATATTTGGTATAAATATAGTTTAACAAATTTTATACTAAATTTCAAGTAAAACTTGAAAAAATTAGTCTTTCTTTGTGCGTGTAGCAATAATCTTTTCAGAAATGCTCTTGGGTACTTCTTTGTAGCCATCAGGTTCCATTACATATTGGCCACGACCTTGTGTTTTAGAACGAAGGTCGGTAGCGTAACCGAACATGTCAGCAAGAGGTACTCTGGCATTGATTTGCTTAACGCCTGCTCTGTCCTCAAAGCCTTGGATTTCACCACGGCGAGAGTTAAGGTCGCCGATAACGTCGCCCATATACTCTTCGGGAACAAGAACTGTAACCTTCATGATAGGCTCTAAGAGAACGGGGTTAGCCTTTCTGCAAGCCTCTTTGAATGCCATAGAACCGGCAATCTTAAATGCCATTTCAGAAGAGTCAACTTCGTGGTAAGAACCATCGTAAAGTGTTACCTTAACGTCAACTACGGGGTAGTTAGCAAGTACACCTGCGTTAAGTGAACCTCTAATACCAGTGTCAACAGCAGGGATGTATTCCTTAGGAATAGCACCACCGGTAACAGAGTTAATAAACTCATAACCCTTGCCGGACTCATTAGGCTCAACAATAATCTTAACGTGACCGTACTGACCGGAACCACCGGACTGACGTTTGTACTTAGTTTCGTGGTCAATCTTTTGACGGATAGACTCTTTATAAGCAACCTGAGGAGCACCAACGTTAGCCTCTACCTTGAATTCACGAAGGAGACGGTCAACGATGATTTCAAGGTGTAACTCACCCATACCGGCAATAATTGTTTGACCGGTTTCCTCATCGGTATAAGCCTTAAAGGTGGGATCTTCTTCAGCAAGTTTTGCAAGGGAGAGACCCATCTTCTCTTGACCGGCTTTGGTCTTAGGCTCAATAGCTACACGGATAACGGGCTCGGGGAAGTTCATTGACTCCAAGATAACGGGATGTTTCTCGTCACAAAGAGTATCACCGGTGGTTGTGTTCTTAAGACCAACAGCAGCGGCAATATCACCTGCATAGCAGGTTTCAATGTCTTCACGATGGTTAGCGTGCATTTGAAGAATACGGCCCATACGCTCTTTATTACCCTTTACAGAGTTGTAAACGCCTGCGCCGGCATCAACGGTACCCGAGTATACACGGAAGAAGCAAATCTTACCAACGAAGGGGTCGGTAGCGATTTTGAATGCGAGAGCTGCAAAAGGCTCGTTATCGCTGGAATTTCTAACTTCTTCTTCTTCGGTATCGGGGTTTACACCCTTAATAGCTTCTACATCGGTAGGAGCGGGCATATAATCAACAACAGCGTCAAGCAAAGGTTGAACGCCCTTGTTTCTGTAAGAAGTACCGCAACAGATGGGAACCATGCTGTTTGCGATGGTTGATTGACGGATAATCTTCTTGATTTGCTCAACAGTGGGTTCTTCACCCTCAAAGTATTTTTCCATCAATTCTTCGTCCTGCTCAACGATATGCTCGATGAGGTCGGTACGATATTTGTCAGCCAATTCCTTCATATCATCGGGAATGGGCTCTACTCTAACGTCCTTACCAAGGTCATCATAGTACATAATAGCATTCATTTCTACTAAGTCGATGATGCCCTTGAAGGTGTCCTCACTTCCGATAGGAAGCTGAATGGGAACACCGTTACAGTTAAAGCGCTCTTTAACCATTGTAAGAACACGATAGAAGTCAGCACCCATAATATCCATCTTATTAACATAGATCATACGAGGTACTTTGTATTCGTCAGCCTGACGCCATACGGTTTCAGACTGAGGTTCAACACCACCCTTAGCGCACAATACGGTTACAGAACCGTCAAGTACACGGAGTGAACGTTGAACTTCAACGGTGAAGTCAACGTGTCCGGGAGTGTCGATAATATTGATACGATGGTCTTTCCAGAAGCAGGTTGTAGCAGCAGAAGTAATTGTAATACCTCTCTCTTGCTCTTGCTCCATCCAGTCCATGGTAGCGCCGCCATCATGAGTTTCACCCATCTTACGGTTAACACCGGTGTAGAAAAGGATACGCTCGGTGGTGGTAGTTTTACCTGCGTCAATGTGAGCCATGATACCAATATTTCTTGTCATATCAAGAGATACTTTTCTTGGCATATTAACCTCCAATCCGCTTTAAGCGGAAAACAATAAAATTCGTTTCAAATTACCATCTGTAATGAGCGAACGCTCTGTTTGCTTCTGCCATCTTGTGTGTATCTTCACGCTTCTTAGCAGCGCCGCCAACACCGTTAACAGCATCTAAAATTTCACCGGCAAGACGTTCCTTCATTGTTCTTTCGGAACGGTTGCGGCTGTAGGTAGTGAGCCATCTTAAACCTAAAGTTTGTTTTCTCTCAGCTCTAACCTCAAAAGGTACTTGATAGGTTGCGCCACCCTTACGAACAGCCTTAACCTCTAATTGAGGCATAACATTTTCCATAGCCTGCTCAAATACTTCAATGGGGTCTTTACCTGTTTTTTCACTGATAATGTCAAATGCACCGTAAACAATCTTTTGAGCAACACCCTTCTTACCATCAAGCATAATGTTGTTGATAAGGCGAGTAACGATCTTAGAATTGTAAACAGGATCTGCCAATACCTCACGTTTAGCAATAAAGCCTCTTCTTGGCACTTTGCTTCCCTCCTTCATAGTAATGATATCATAGGTACTCGAGTAACTTCCCGTTGCACCAAGCAAAAGGCACATTATATATAATAGCCACTGCTTGATTGCAGTAGAAATATTCTCAAATCAAAAATTACTTCGCACCTGCTTTTGGACGCTTTGCTCCATACTTAGAACGGCTCTGCAATCTGTTTGCAACACCTTGTGTATCAAGGGCACCTCTTACAATGTGGTAACGCACACCGGGAAGGTCCTTAACACGTCCACCACGGATAAGAACAACGCTGTGCTCTTGCAAGTTGTGACCGATTCCGGGAATGTAAGCTGAAACTTCGATTCCGTTGGAAAGACGTACTCTTGCGATTTTACGGAGAGCAGAGTTAGGCTTCTTAGGTGTGGAAGTCTTAACGGCTGTGCAAACGCCGCGCTTCTGGGGAGAATCGTTGTCTGTAGCTTTTCTCTTCATGGAGTTGTAACCCTTTAAAAGAGCAGGAGCCTTAGCCTTCTTCTCAACAGTTTCACGACCGCTGCGAACCAACTGGTTAAACGTAGGCACTGATTATTTCACCTCCTATTATAATATCGATGCGCATAATAAGTCATATTATCGCATGCTAAAATAGTTTATCACAATATCATTTCAATGTCAAACGTTTTTTTGAAAAAATTTAAAAAACACATTATATATTAATAAGACAACGGCAAAAAGTGTTTTTTGGCAACTTTACTATGCTAAAGTGTTAAAGTTTGTGCATTTCGCCAAATTTTAAAAAAATCAAAAAAACACTTTACAACTTTAGCACGATAGAGTATAATAGCGTCATCGACTTTATTTTGAAAGAGGTAAATAAAATGAAAAAACTAATTGCAATTTTAATGGTACTTTGTATGGTATTCTCCTTCGCAGGTTGCGGAAGCGAGAAAACCGTTGTTGTAGGTTACACAATTTACGAACCTATGAACTACAAGGATGCCGACGGCAACCTCGTTGGTTTCGACACCGAACTTGCTGAGGCTGTTTTCGAAAACTTAGGGTATAAAGTTATCTTCCAAGAAATTGTTTGGAAGAGCAAATACACCGACCTTGACTCCAACACCATCGACTGTGTATGGAACGGCTTTACTGCAAACACTGCTGATGATGACGGTGTTTTAAGATCCGAGAAGGTTGACTTCTCTTACAACTACATGGAAAATCTCCAGGTTGTTGTAGTTGACAAAGATTCCGGCATTGCTAAGGCCGAAGACCTTGCAGGTAAGTTAGGTACCGCTGAAACAGGTAGCGCAGGTGAAACATATGCAAAAAGTTTTGAAGGTACCACCTTCAAAGGCTTCGGCAAACAAACCGACTGTCTCTTCGAGGTTGTATCCGACTCTGCTGACTTTGCTGTTGTAGACGCTCAATTAGCAAAGAGTTACTGTGGCAAGGGCAACTATAAGAGCCTCACTATAATTGATGACCTTTCCAGCGATGTTGAGTACTATGCTATCGGTTTCAAAAAGGGTAGCGAACTTACCGCTAAGGTTAATGCTGAACTTGAGAATTTAGCTAAAGACGGCACCATTGCAAAACTTGCTAAGAAATACGGCGTTGAAAATACTGCTATTACCGATTTCTCAAGCCAAAAGTAATACATAATTTCGGAGAATACTCATGACATTTTTAGACGTCACACTCTTTTTGCTTGACGGCTTTAAAATATCGTTACTAATCTTTGCGGTGACACTGCTTTGCGGTGCACCGCTTGGTTTGCCTATAGCCTTTTGTTCTATGAGCCGATTTAAGCCGATTAAAGCAATTTCCAAGGTTTTTGTTTGGATTGTAAGGGGTATTCCTCTTATGCTCCAAATCTTTATTATCTACTATGTTCCGGGTCTTTTGTTCGGAACACCGATTTTTGCCCAAATTGATAGATTTATGTTGGTAAATTTCAATGTGCTGGATGCAGGTAGAGTTACCGCTGTTTTAATAGCATTTATTATTAACTATGCTTGTTATTTTTCAGAGATTTATCGTGGTGGTATTGAAAGCATTTCCAAAGGACAGTATGAAGCCGGTTATGTTTTGGGTCTTACCAAGGGACAAATATTCAAAAAAATCATTTTAAAACAAGTGGTTAAAAGGATCGTCCCCCCTATGTCCAACGAAATCATAACCCTTATTAAGGATACTGCTCTTGCTAACTGTATTGTTGTTAGTGAAATCATTAAACAAGCAAATGAACTTGCCGCAACCAAGGCTTTGATTTGGCCTTTGTTCTACACCGGCGTTTTCTACTTGATATTTGTTGGTTTCTTGACCATTATTCTTGGCAAGGTTGAAAAGAAACTCGACTATTTTAAATCTTAAGGAGGGAACGAAATGTCTGTTTTAGAAGTTAAAAACATCAAAAAAAGCTTTGGAAAAATCGAAGTTTTAAAGGGCATCTCCTTCTCTCTTGAAAAGGGCGAAGTGTTATCCATTATCGGTTCATCAGGCAGTGGTAAAACCACATTGCTTAGATGTCTTAATTTCCTTGAGTTTGCAAACGAGGGCACCATCTCCGTAAATGACAAAATCATTTTCGACAGTGCTTCTCACAAGGAATTAAGCGAAACCGAAATCAGAGACAATCGCCTTCATTTTGGACTCGTTTTCCAATCCTTTAACCTTTTTCCACAATACAATGTTTTAGAAAACATTACCCTTGCCCCCACCCTTTTGAAGCGTGGAACTGAAGAGGAAATTAAAGCCACTGCCCTTTCCTTAATTGAAAGGGTTGGACTTTTGGATAAAATCGGAAACTATCCTTGCGAACTTTCAGGTGGTCAGCAACAGCGTGTTGCCATCGCCCGTGCCTTGGCCCTTAATCCTGACATTCTTTGTTTTGATGAGCCAACCAGCGCACTTGACCCTGAACTTACAGGGGAAGTTTTAAGGGTTATTAAAGACCTTAAAAACGAGGACAGCACCATGATAGTTGTAACCCACGAAATGGAGTTCGCTCGTAACATTTCCGATAAGGTTATATTTATGGCTGATGGTGTTATCGAAGAGTTTGGCACACCTGATGAGGTATTTTTAAATCCCAAATCAGAAAAGACCAAAAACTTCCTTAGAAAAGATATTGAAACGGTGATTTAATATGGATAAGAAGGTTCTAACCCAAAATTTGTTTGAGCTTATCGCTTCTATTGATGATCCCGAAGACTTAAAAAAGCTTTTCCAAGATATGTGCACACACAAGGAAATTGAACAAATGGCCGACCGAATTTATGCGGCCCGTCTTTTACTTGAAGGCAAAACCTATAATCAAGTAACCGAACTTTGCGATATTTCTTCGGCCACATTAAGCCGAGTGTCCCGTTGCGTGCAATATGGAGAAGGATATAACAAATTTTTAAAATAATCCTTGAAAACTAAGCAGTATGTGATAAAATATAATTAAAAGTTTTAAAAAAGGAGAATTACAAATGGAAAAAACAGTTTTAGTTGAAATTTCAGCTCGCCACCTTCATGTTTCCCAAAAAGACCTTGAGGTTCTTTTCGGCAAAGGCTACGAGCTTACAAACAAGAAAGACCTTTCTCAACCCGGCCAATTCGCTTGCGAAGAAAAGGTAACCATCGTTGGACCCAAGGGTTCTTTAAAGGCTTCTATCTTAGGACCTGTTCGTCCTGATACTCAGGTTGAACTTTCCCTCACCGATGCTCGTACAATCGGCGTTACCGCTCCCATCAGAGAGTCAGGCGACGTTAAGGGCGCAGGCGCTTGTAAACTTGTTGGCCCTGCGGGTGAAGTTGAACTTGCTGAAGGCGTTATCGCTGCTAAGCGTCATATTCACATGACCGTTGCTGATGGCGAGAAATATGGTATCACCGACAAGCAAATCGTTTCGGTTAAGGTTGAAACCAACGGCAGAAGCCTTGTTTTCGGCGATGTTGTTGCTCGCGTAAGCGACAGTTACGCTTTGGCTATGCATATTGACACCGACGAAGCAAACGCTGCTTGTGTTGCAGGCAGCTGCACAGGTATTATTCTTGACTAATCCAATCGGTCTTTATATTCACATTCCTTTTTGCCTTAAAAAATGCAACTACTGTGATTTTTATTCGGTGGCTGTAAATGATGAACTTAAGGAAAATTATGTGAATGCACTAATTAAAGAAATTAAACAATGGGGTGGCTCACTTGGTCGCCCCATTGATACTATTTATTTTGGTGGCGGCACCCCTTCCCTTTTGGCGAAGTTTTTGCCCCGTATTATGAAAGAGGTTAAGGCCTCTTTTTGTCTTTTAGAAGGCGCCGAAATCACCATGGAAATGAACCCTGCTGACAACTGCGAAGAGATTTTAAACTTTGCTTTGGAGGCCGGTGTTAACCGATTATCCATCGGTGCCCAAAGTGGTGACAACAAAGAACTCCAGGTTTTGGGAAGAAGGCACTCTTTAGAGCAAACTGCCCAAACAGTAGAACTTGCAAGAGTTTTAGGATTTAATAATATATCCCTTGATATTATGTTAGGTCTTCCAAACTCGGATGAAAAAAGTCTTGAAAAAAGCCTTGATTTCATAACAGGTTTAGAACCCGAGCATATTTCAGCCTATATTTTAAAAATAGAGGAAAACACGGTTTTTCACAAGGTTTACGATACTCTCGGTTTGCCCGATGAGGACGGCACTGCCGACCAGTATTTGCAAATGTGCAAATACCTTGAAGACAAAGGTTACGGCCATTATGAAATTTCAAATTTCGCAAAATCAGGGTTTGAGAGTCGCCACAATTTAAAATATTGGGAACTAAAAGAATACCTCGGCTTAGGTCCTTCTGCCCACTCATTTATTGATGGAAAACGCTTTTATTTTAAAAGAGATTTGCCGGAATTTTTGGAAGGCACTTCTCCCCTGTCCGATGGTGAAGGTGGCAGTGAAGAAGAAAGAATTATGTTGGCTTTAAGGCTTTCAAAAGGCGTGGAACTTGAAATGACCGAAAACTTAGAAAAAAAGTGCCGACTTTTAAGCCAAAATAAACTTTTAAATATAACCGGTCAAAGCATTGCTCTTACCGACCAAGGTATGCTTTTATCCAACAGTATAATTACAGAAATTTTGGAGTGTATAAAATGAAAACCCTCAAAATTCATTTAATTCGCCACGGTTCTACCGATGCTAATGTTTTGGGACAATATATCGGCTGCAAAACCGATGCTCCTTTATCCCCCGAAGGTTTAAATGAACTAAGACTTTTAAAGGAAAATATGGAGTATCCTGAAATTGATTGTTTGTACTCAAGTCCCCTGCTTCGTTGCAGACAAACAGGTGCAGTTTTATATCCCGATTTAGGAATTACTTCGGTTGAAAATCTTAAAGAATATGACTTTGGCGATTTTGAAGGCAAAACTGCTGCCGAACTTGAAACTAACCCCGAATTTTTGGCTTGGGTTTCGGGCAAAGCAACCCCTCCAAACGGAGAGGATAACACCGAATTTATAAAAAGACTTTGTCTTGGACTTCAGCAAATCGTTATGGATATGCTCGAAAAAGGCAAAAAGACAAGTGCAGTTATAATGCACGGTGGAGCTATTATGATGCTCCTTGGTGCTACTGCCGTTCCAAGACATCGATCGGTTGAATGGACAGCCGATGCAGGTCGCGGATACTCACTGCTTATCACCCCCTCTCTTTACCACAAAAGTGGCATTGTTGAGGTTGTTGATATTGTTTGACAAACAATACCTGCTGTGCTATACTTATTAGGCTAATTTCCTTTGAGGAGAGTTAAAATGTTAGATATTAAATTTATTTGCGAAAATCCCGAACTTGTTAAAGAAAACATAAAGAGAAAGTTTAAAGACAACAAACTTCCTTTGGTTGATGAACTCATTGCTCTTTATACCGAAAAATGCGCTGCTAACACCCGTGCAAACGACCTTCGTGCAAATCGTAACAAGGTTAGTAAACAAATCGGTATGCTTATGGGTCAAGGCAAACGTGAAGAAGCCGAAGAAATGAAGCGCCTTGTTAACGAACAAGCCGCTGAACTTAAAGCTTTGGAAGAAAAAGAAGCTGAACTTGGCAAAAAAGTTTTAGAAATTCAAATGAAGATACCCAACATTGTGGACGAAAGCGTTCCTGTTGGTCGTGATGATAGCGAAAACGTTGAGGTTCAACAATACGGCGAACAAACTACCGTAGATTTTGAAATCCCCTATCATACCGACATTATGGCTTTATTTGATGGTATCGATAAAGAGTCTGCCGGCCGTGTTGCCGGTGAAGGTTTCTACTATCTTATGGGTGACATTGCAAGACTTCACTCAGCCGTTACTGCTTACGCTCGTGACTTTATGATTGATAAGGGTTTCACCTACTGCATTCCTCCCTTTATGATTAGAAGTAACGTTGTAACCGGTGT
>JAZSPH010000004.1:0-15178 GCA_045537355.1 Acutalibacteraceae bacterium | reverse complement strand
GAACTTGCAAAACTTGCAAAAGAGTTAAATCTTGACGCTATTCATGACACCGTTCACGAAATGGCACGCGATGAAGCAAGACACGGCAAGGCATTTGAGGGACTTTTAAACAGATATTTCAAATAATATAAATGTCGGAGGTGACTGCTATGACTGAAAATTATATGGTTTGTAATTGCAAACAGGTAAGTTATGCCGATATAGTAAATGCTGTACAAAATAATACCAAGTTTGACGATGTTTTAAAAACATTTGAAAGCGTTCAAAAAATAACCCATTGTTCAACGGGTTGTGGTGGTTGCCACCAAAAAGTGCTTGATGTTATATCCAATATAATTAATGGCGCTGCAATATAAAAATTTAAAAACAAATCCCTTGAGGGATTTTTAAACAGATAATTTAAATGATTTAAAATGAATAATCCCTCAGTTTTTAAATACACTAACACAGGAGGGTTTATTATGAAAAAATTATCAGCTTTAATTTTAACACTGGTTTTTGTTTTAACACTTTCCGCTTGTGGCGCAAGTGTTTCAGATAACATGGACCAAAATAAAAGCAGTGATTTAAGCAACCAACTTATGACAAATCCTCAACATGGTGCAGTTTCGGGAAATGTTTCGGTTGCCGGCGAGGCTATAAGCCGTGAAAGGGCTATTGAAATAGCTCTCGACCACGCAAAACTTCAGGAAAAAGATGTGATAAACCTTACAGCCGACCTTGACCGAGAATACGGTATATCAGAGTGGGAAGTTGAGTTCGACAAAGACGGCTTTGAGTATTCCTATGACATCAACGCCTCAACAGGCGAAATCATTAAAAGCGATAAAGAACGAGACTAAATGAGGTGAAAAAGATGGCAAAATATGCTTGTCCTTGCGGATATGTTTATGACCCCGAAATCGGCGACCCCGACAATGGTGTTGCTCCCGGCACTGCTTGGGAAAATGTACCCGACAGTTGGGTTTGCCCCGTTTGTGGTTTGGGCAAAGATGCTTTCGAACAAGAATAATTTAAAAAAACAGCCCTGCCTTAACGGTGGGGCTGTTGACTTTTTTAATAAATTTATATATAATTTAATCAGAAATTTCAGTTTGGAGGCAATAATATGAAAAAAATATTAGCCCTTGTTTTAGTCTTGATTTTTGCCGTGTCTCTTTGTGGATGTGGCGTTAGCACCACCCCAAAAGAAAAAATCACCCAAGAGAGAGCCATTACCATTGCTTTGGATAACGCAAAACTTACTAAAAAAGATGTAAAAAACATCGAAGCCGACTTTGACGCTGATGAAAAAAGACCCCAGTGGGACGTTTCCTTTGAGATTTGGGATTATGAATATTCTTATGATATCGACGCTTATTCCGGCGAAGTTATCAATTCCGAAAAAGATAAAGACTAAAAAAACCCCCAAGAAATCTTGGGGGTTTTATTTTATCTTTTATTCATTAATAAATTTGGTCCAGCCTTTAATTTTGATAATTGAAATTACCAAAGCCACAAAGGCGATTGCACACCAGCAAATCAAAACCAAACTCCAGCTGATTGTTGCAAGTGCGGCAATACCGTAGGAAGAAATTGCAGCGCCCACATAGGTAAAGGAGTTAATCACACCCGAGAATGTGGAAACCATACCGTATTTTTCAAATCTTCTTGGAATAAATCCTACCAACAAAACGTTAACGCCGTGCATACAAGCCGAAACTGCTGCAGCCGCAACTATAACGATTATCGGGTTGCTCACACCAAGCGCTAAAGGAATTGTGCAAACAAAAGCTACACCGAACATAACGGCAGTTGTTTTTAGCTCGTGTTTTATTTTCTTGTAAAGGAAATTCATTAATTTAAGACTTACAATACTTAAAACAGGCAAAATCGATGTACTTAAAATCGACATCGATTCGTCAAATTTAAACTGTTCATTTACAAGCGAGGGCAACCAAGTTTGAATACCATCTCTTAAAATACCCTGCAAAATAACAACAAAGAACAAGGACAAAAGACCTGCAATGCAAATAAGTTTCCACGCTGAAATAGTCTTTTCTTGGTTTTCAGTCTTTGCCTTAACCTCTGCCTTACCGAGTGTGATATTCTTTGTGACAAACAACCACCAAACAAGCATTATTGTTCCAAAAATCGCCATACTTCTGAAGGTGTTTCTCCAAACAGTAACCTTTAAAAGGAAAGGAACAAAGATATATATAAATATGGTTGCAAAAGAAGATGCTGTTCCTACATTAGATATTGCATCGGAATACTTTTCGCCCTTAATGTTTTCCGAAACAAAGCGAACAAGTGCCGGCCAAATCATTGCTTGGCAAAAACCGTTAATGCTCCAAAAAATAGTTATGGGCACCATACTTGAGCAAAAAGAAACTGCAATGTTAACCAAAACGGTACCTATCATTGCCACGCTCATCATCTTTATGGGCGACACTTTATCCCCCACAAAGCCACAAATAATTTGCCCTAGACCGTATGTAATAAAACTACCGGTAACTGCTGCCGAAGCCATTGTGTTGGTGATTTTTAAATCAGATACAATAGCAACAATTGAAGCCGAATAATCGAGCCTCATAATGTAACTAAAGAAATAAATCAAAAAACCGAGAGCAACCGTCTTTTTATATGAAAGCGCTTTTGTGTTTTCCATAACCTTAACTCCCTTTATTTAAATTTAGCCAAAACAATTATACTCTTTTGTAAAATTATGTCAAGGGGTGATTTATTTTCATAAAAAAAGAGTGGCTCAAAGACACTCTTGAAACATATTTTTTCGTTTGTTTTACGATTTTGGATTATCGGTCAGCCCTAGAATATAATCTGCCGATGTTCCGTAAAATTTTGCAAGTGCGACTATAAAGCGAGTAGGAATTTCCCTCTTGCCCGTTTCGTAATTACTATAAACTCTTTGGTCGATATTTAAAAATGCCGCTATTTCTTTTTGAGCCAAATCTTTATCTTCTCTTAAATCTTTAAGTCTATGATAATACATAACATCACCCACATATAAGTATACGTACTATCAAAAGATAGTATTGATTTTACTATTGTTTGATAGTAAAATATGTAGTGGGTAATATTATGATAAAACGAGTTGTTATATCGGAATGCCGTGATTATAATAATTATAATGAGGCAAAAACATATATTGATTATTATTTAACTAATATACGAAAAGAAAACGAAATTGTTATTCTTTCGGGTTGCGCAAGTGGTGCCGATGCTATAGGAGAAAGATATGCAAAAGAAAATTGTTTAAAGGTTAAAAAATACCCTGCAAACTGGGAAAAATACGGAAAAAGTGCGGGTCCTAAGCGCAACGAAGAAATGGCGAAAAACTGCGATTATGTGCTATGTTTTTGGGAGGGGAAAAGTAAAGGCACTAAATCTATGATAAATTTAGCAAAAAAATATGAAAAGCCAATTAGAATACTAAAAATTTAGGTTAATACATAATAAAATTTGTAAAAGAATAGCACCCGACTTGTGAATCCATAAGTCAGGTGCTGTTTTTATAATCCGTCGGCAAAGTCGACTCCGAACTTATTAACTATTACATATTACTTATTACCTTCCAAAAATCCCTGAACTTTAGTGAAGAGTGAAAAGTGAATAGTGAAGAAGTAATAAGTAAAAATCCCGCCCACTTACGTGAACGGGATTTTTGGTGATCCATCGGGGATTCGAACCCCGGACACCTTGATTAAAAGTCAAGTGCTCTACCGTCTGAGCTAATGAATCATTTATACAGCCATATTATTATAGCAACCTTGCCTTCAAATGTCAACAAAAAAATTTATTTTTTTAAAATTTAAAAAATAACAAGCAAAGACCCGAATTTAGTCTCTGCTTGTTTTCTCTGTTTATGTATTTTCTGTTTGTTTTTTTATTCCGAAAATCACTCTTAAAAATGCACCTAACAATTTTGGACTTTTCATTACAACAACCTTCACAAATGTTCCTCCTAACAGTGATTTCTTGTAAGGGCCAAAACTATAACCCAAATACATAAAATCGCCACTAAAAATCTGGGAGGACAAAAGCAACTCATAAGAAGCCCTATTGCAAAAGTAAGGGCTATCGCTCCCTTATTTCGATTACAACGCCTTCTCATAAGCACCCTCCCCTATCACCATTATATGGCAAGGGGATTTATTTGTTCCGTTTAAATTCCCAATCTTTAAGGTCTTTTAATTCCTCAAATAACTGAACGTAAGATTCCCAACGGCTTTTATTAATTTTGCCGTCTTTAACTGCCTCGATTATAGCGCAGTCCTTTTCCTTTGTGTGAGAACAAGAAGCAAAACGGCAGTCATCTTTAAAGTTTTCAAAATCCCAAAAACAGTTTACAAGGTTTTCCTTTAAAGAATAGTCATCCCCTGCCTCAATCGAGGAAAATCCGGGGGTATCGGCAACGAACCCACCGAAAAACAAAGGATAAATTTCGGTATGTCTTGTGGTGTGTTTGCCGCGTCCGAGTTTTTGGCTTACATCCCCTGTAGCAATAACATCTTCACCCAAAACCTTATTTAAAACACTGGATTTTCCAACGCCCGAGTTGCCTGTAAAAGCGCTGACACTGTTCTTTAACTCAGCCTTTAAATCTTCAATGCCTTCACCGGTGTATGCCGACATAACAAGGGTTTTAAAACCAGCATTTTCGTAAATGGCCTTGAACTGACCAAAATCACCCATATCGCTTTTATTAAACACGATTATAGGCTCAATTCCTGCATGTCTTGCCAAAACGGTGAGTTTATCAATAACCAAGGTGTTTGGAGCAGGATTTTCAAAGGCCGACAAAATAAACAACTTGTCAATATTAGCGACAGGTGGTCTTTTAAGCTCGGTTTTGCGAGGCAAAATTTCCTCCACAACCCCTGTAAAATCATCTTGGGGAGTGATTTTAACCCTATCTCCAACCAAAGGGGAAACTCCGTTTTTACGGAAGTTCCCCCTTGCTTTACAGGTATATATCTCGGTTTCGGTTTTTACATAGTAAAATCCCGATAAAGCCTTAATAATTATTCCCGTCATCCAATAACTCCTGTAAGTTCAGAACTTACTACGGTTTCGGTGCCCACTTGAGTTTCAGAGCCTACTTCAGGTTCAGAGCTCACTGCAGGATCAGAGCTTACTTGGATTTCAGTTCCTGTCTCAGGTTGTGATCCTGCTTCAGGTTCAGAACTTTCTTCGTTTTTATACTCATCTACAAGTTCTTTATACTCAGTATATTTTTCTTCGGTTTGTTTTCCGGTTTTATTGTCAACGATTATTGCGCAGTAATCATACCACTTAACGCCGTCAACCGAAACTTTAACCTTAAGTTCAGACTTTTGAGCTTTGGAAAGGAAATCTTTGAATACATAGTTTTTACGGGCCAAACCGTCAATTGTGTCACCATTGTGAACCTTGGTGCCATTTTCCCAAAGAGAAATACTGTAAGTTCCCCAGGTTTCATTTAGGTCATCAGGAAGGCTAACCGTAACATCAGTCTTATATCCTTCACAAACATAAATTATAACTTCCGAACCTTCCAAAGCATCCTTAACGGTATTGTCAGGAACCTGTTTTGCAACGGTTCCTACGGGGCGGAATTCATCAGAAGCGCCAAGTTGGATGGTTTCAACCTTAACGACAAATTTTTCTCCCTCAAGTTTCTTTTTGGCGTCTTCCTCGGTCATAAGTGTAACATCAGGAACGGCAACCTTCTTTTCAGGTTTTCCGGTACTAACATAAATTGTGATTTTACTGTTAGGAGCAACATGAGTGCCAATTTGGGGTTCGGTTTTAATAACACAACCCTTCTCAACCTCAGGGTCTTCCATTTCAACTATCTCGGTTGTAAATCCTGCTGCCTCAAGTTCTGTCTTGGCGGCAGACTCGGTCTTGTTTTGCACATTGTTTACAACCTTGGTGTTCTCACCCATACTAATATAAAGGGTTATTTTTGCGCCTTTTTTAAGCATCTCGCCCGATTTTTCAGACTGTTCAAAAACAACACCGTACTCATAATCTGCGCTATGATCCCATTCATCTTCAAACTTGAAGTTGGTAACATACTCAGCATTATCCAAGATGACATCGTATTTTTTGCCAACGAAATCAGGACAAGCAATTTCAGCAGTGCTTCCGTTTAAGAACTTAGGAATAAAGATGATACCTAAAACAACAAGAGCCAAAACCAAGGTAAAAGCAACACCGGTTAAAATCGGGATAATGCTGCTCTTTTCCTTAACGTCCTCTTCCACTACTTCCTCTACCACTTCATCGGTGTCATCAAAAGAGCCAACGAACTTTGTGGGGGAATCGTCCACAAAATAGTAATAACCAAATGTAACCGATGGGTCCTTACGGAAAGCGTCTAAATCACAAAGCATCTCGGCCGAAGACTGATAACGTCTTTCGGGAGTTTTTTGCATTGCGCGCATGGTGATTTGTTCCAAACCGTCAGGAATAGAACCGTTAATTTCGGTGGGGCTCTTAGGTTCCCTTTGAAGTTGCATAATAGCAACCGAAACGGCCGACTCGGCTTGGAAAGGCATTTGGCCTGTAATCATTTCATAAAGCATAACGCCAACCGAATAAACATCGGACTTTTCGTCGGTCTTTTCTCCCCTTGCCTGTTCAGGGCTAATATAATGAACCGAGCCAATGGCTTTATCGGTTATGGTTCTTTGGTCGGAACGGGTGAAACGAGCAATGCCAAAGTCGGTAACCTTGATTGTGCCGTCAGGTAAAACCATAATATTTTGAGGTTTAACGTCACGGTGAACAATGCCCTTATCGTGAGCATGTTGCAAACCTCTTAAGATTTGAATTGTAAAGTGAACGGCATCCTTCCAACGAAGACTTCCTTGGCGCTCAATAACCTCTTTAAGGGTAACACCCTCAATGTATTCCATTACAATGTATTGAATAAGGTCGCCGAAAGAAACGTCGTAAACCTTAACAATATTTTGGTGAGAAAGCATTGCAATAGCCTTGGACTCATTTTTAAAACGACGGATAAATTCTTGGTTAGAAACGAATTCGTCCTTTAAAATCTTAACTGCAACAATACGGTTTTCTTGGTTATCAAAAGCCTTGTAAACAACGGCCATACCACCAACACCGATAATTTCTTGAATTTCATAACGACCATCAAGGCGTTTTCCAACATACTTATCCATAATTCTTATCCTTTCTTAACAACAACTGCTGTAATATTATCTCCGCCACCGTTTTTATTGGCTTTATTTACCAATTCTTCGGCGATTTGTTCTGTTTTGGTTTTGCTGAATATTTGGGTTATCTCGTGAGCTCTTACAAAGTTTGAAAGACCATCCGAACACAAAAGTAAACTCTCGCCATCTTTTAGTTCGTATTCATCGCTATCCACCAAAACATCGGGTTCAATACCCAAAGCTCTTGTAATAACATTTCTTCTCGGGTGATTTACAGCCTCCTCAGGAGTAAGTTTTCCACTTTCAATCAAAGACTGAACCACCGAATGGTCACGAGTAAGTTGAGTAACTTCTTGGTTTACAAGATATGCTCGACTGTCGCCCACATGGGAAACCACAGCAAAACCAGAAGAAACGAAACCTGCAACAACCGTTGTTCCCATTCCACTTAATTCCTTATTTTTTTGAGCCATATTGTAAACCTCAATATTGGCCGAGAGTATTGCACTTTGAATAAGCGCCGTTACCCCCATTGGGTCTAATCCTTTTCTGAAGGAACGCTCGAAAAATGATGTTATAACCTGACACGCAATGTGGCTGGCAACATTTCCCGCGTTAGCACCACCCATACCATCACACACAACGGCCAACACCGAGCCATCGTAGAGATTCAGTATTGCGTATTCATCCTGATTGGTATGTCTCTTGACACCCGTATCAGTTTTAGCACTAACTATCACAGCTTTCCCCTCCTTCTCTTCTTCTGAGCTGACCACAGGAAGCATTAATATCACCTCCCAGGGTTCGCCTTACCGTGGCATTAAGACCTAAATCTACAAGCCACTCTTTAAACTTCTGAATTTGTTTTTTATTTGGTGATTTATTACTGTTTTCCTTTACAGGATTTACAGGTATTAAATTTATATGACACATTATTCCTTTTAATCTTAGCGCCAACTCATTGGCACACTCTTTAGTGTCATTAACCCCTTCTATCAGGGCATATTCAAAGGATATTCTCCTTGTTGTTATCTTTTGATATTCACGACAAGCATTTAAAAGGGTATCGATATCCCAACTTCTGTTCACCTTCATCATATCAGAACGAATATCATCGAAAGGTGCGTGAAGGGAAACCGAAAGGGTTATCGGAAAATTGTATTCTCCAAGTTTTTTAATGCCTGTAACCACACCACTGGTGGAGAGTGAGATATGTCTCAGTCCAATGTTAAGACCTTTCGGATGGGAAACAAGTTCCAAAAACCGAACCGAATTTTGGAAGTTATCCAAAGGTTCACCCATTCCCATCATAACTACATTGGAAATTCTGATATTTTGGTCTTTTTGGGCAGTGGTTATTTGAGAGAGCATTTCCGAAGCCGTTAAATCTCTCACCAAGCCACCAAGACCTGTAGCACAAAAACTACATCCCATTCGGCAGCCAACCTGAGTTGAAATACAAAGACTGTACCCGTGCTCATACTTCATAAGCACCGACTCAATAGTCTCCCCATCGTTTAACTCATAAAGATATTTAACCGTACCGTCAAGTCGGGACACCAGTCTTCTTAGAACTTTCAAGGAAGCAATATAACAGTTTTCCTTTAACCTTTCTCTAAGTTTTAAAGAAATGTCGGTCATTTCATCGAAAGACTGAACACCACTTTGAAGCCACTTAAAAATTTGAGAAGCCCTAAACTTTGGTTCGCCCATTTCCTTTATTAAATTTTCAAGTTCTGATAGGTTTAAAGATTTAATATCGGTCTTAACCAAAAAGGGATTTTCACTCCTTTTTAAATAATGCACAGTAAAATCCGTCTGTGCCATCCTTGTGGGGCATAAAGGTTTTCTCGCTTACGAGCCAAAGATCATTATACTCCTTTTTTAACGAAATTACAAGATTTTCGTTTTCTTCCTTCCTTAAAGTACAGGTGGAATAAAGAAGTTTTCCGCCCTTTTTAAGATACCTTAAAGCGTTTTTAACAATTGAAAGTTGAATGTTTTCAAGTTCTTTAAAATCATCCGACTTTGTGTATTTGATTTCGGGTTTTCTTCTGATAACACCGAGACCCGAACAAGGAACATCGCAAAGAATACAGTCAAACTGACCTAAATTTTCATCAAATTTCGTTGCATCCAGCACCCGTGATTTAATAATTTTAATCCCTAGACGGCGAGCCGATTTTTCAATTAACTCCACCCTATGGGGATAAAGATCACAAGCAATGATTTCGCCATCATTTTCCATCAAATTTGCCATTGTGAAGGCTTTAGAGCCGGGTGCCGAGCACATATCAAGCACCCTGTCCCCTTTTTTGGGATTTAAGGTTGCCACTGCCTTTTGACTTGCATAATCCTGAACGTAAACTAAACCTTCCTTATAAAGTTCGCTTTTAGAAATGTCAATTCCCTTTACAAGTTCAAGACAGTTTTCGCTCTCTTTAAAAGGAACATCGGAAAGTTTGGATTTAACGGTTTCTATATCGGTTTTAATGGTATTAATTCTAAGTACAGTACCGGCAGGTTTAAGGCTTTCTTCCAAAAGCGCCTTGGTATCCTCGGCGCCATAATCTTTAAGAAAACTCTCCACAATCCACAAGGGGCAAGAGTACTTAATACTTAAATCTTCGGCATTATCCCCCTGGGGCAAATCGACCTCAGTTCTGAGTACCGAGCGCAAAACACCGTTTACAAACCCTGAATTTCGGCTGAATTTCGAGGATTTCATAATTTTAACAGCCTCGTTAACCGCCGCACTTTCGGGGATTTTATCCATATATTTAATTTGGTAAAGTGCCGTTCTTAAAACTGCCAGGGTAAAAGGCTCGGTTTTAGAAACGGGGGTTTTAAGGAATTTTGACAAAATGAAATCAAGGGTGATTTTTCTATCCAAAACACCATAAATCAGTGCTGTAGCCAAGGCCTTGTCCTGTGGAGTTAGTTCAGCAGTTTTAAGCGCTTCGGCTACTGCCAAGTTGGAATAGGCTCCCTCTTTTTCAATTTTAAGTAGCACCTTTACTGCCGTTTTACGAGCATTAGCCATTTATAACATAGCCTTTCTCTATTTTGTTGCCGCAAAGCATTTGTTTTGCAGTCATTTGTCCCTTACCTTCGGGTTGAACTATTAAAAGTTTTAATGTATTACCATCACCACAAGCGATTTCCAAACTGTCCTCATTGCCAACAACAGTACCTGATGGCTTATTGGTGCTACTACCCACGGCAGCTGTGATAACCTTAACTCGTTTGCCACCGAGGAAGAAGTAAGAGCAAGGCCAAGAATAGTAACCCCTAATCTCGTTAAACAATCTTTCGGCAGGCTTTGAAAAATCCAAAAGTGCCATTTCCTTCTTTATAATAGGGGCATAGGTGGCCTCAGCTTCATTTTGGCTTTCAGGGGTGATATTTTCAATATCATCAATGGTTTTAACCATCAACTCGGCCGATATAACTGCCAAACGGTCAAAAAGTTCCTCGGCAGTTTCATTTTCGCCGATTAAAACTTCCTCTTGGGTTAAAATGTCGCCCGTATCCATACCCTTATCCATTTGCATTACCGTAACGCCTGTAACCTTTTCACCACAAACGATACACCACTGAATAGGCGATGCGCCACGGTATTTAGGAAGCAGAGAAGCGTGTCCGTTTACACAGCCGAATTTGGGCAAATTCAAAATTTCTTCGGGCAAAATTTTGCCGTAAGCCACAACCACAATAATATCGGGATTAATTTCCTTTAAAATCTTTAAGGCTTCCCCATCCCTTAAGGTGTCAGGCTGATAAACGGGAATATTGTTATCCTGTGCCACAACCTTAACGGGTGGTGGGGTTAAAATTTGCTTTCTTCCCACCTTTTTATCGGGTTGGGCAAAAACACCTGCAATCTCGTGGTTGGTTTTTAAAAGTCTCTCCAAAGTAACCGCCGCATAATCGGGGGTACCCATAAAAACAATTTTCATAAAACACCTATAAAATCTTAGATTCTATCTACAAAAAGTTTTCCGTCAAGGTGGTCAATTTCGTGGCAAAAAGCACGAGCTAAAAAGCCTTCGCCCTTTAGTTCAATATTTTCACCGTAGCGATTTTGAGCGCGAACAGTAACCTTTAAAGGTCTTTCTACCTCTTCAAAACGGCCGGGAATTGACAGACAACCTTCACTTCCAACCTGTTTTCCACTAGCCTTTACAATTACGGGGTTTACAAGTTCAATTAAACCTTCGCCGATATCGATTACACAAACACGGCGCAAAATTCCGATTTGGGGAGCAGCAAGGCCCACACCCTCGGCCTTATACATTGTATCGGCCATATCATCAAGCAAAGCCCACAATTTTTCATCAAAGGTCATTTGAGTTCTACACACCTTGCGAAGAACATCATCACCCATTTTTACAATATTTCTAAGTGCCATTTTAAATACTTTCAGGGTTGAAATCTATGCTAACTCCACTGTCGCCCAAAAGTTTAACAGCCACAGCATTTTGCAAGATTTTCCTGAACTCCTTATTATTTTTGCATTTTATAATCATACGATAGCGATAACGGTTGTTAACCCTTGGGATACTTGCAGGACCGGGTCCTAAAATTATCACCTTAACACTATCGTTTTTAGTCAATTCTTTCTTAAATTCCTCGAAAATAAGATTAATGCTCTTTTCTGCATTTTCACGGCTTATACTTCGCACCGATACCACACAAATATCGCAGTAAGGTGGGAAAATGCGCAATTTACGGCTTAAAATCTCATCTTCATAGAAACTGTCATAATCCTGATTTTGCGCCTTGGCAATAAGGTCGCTATTTGGGTCAGCAGTTTGGATTATAGCTTTGCCTGCCGTTTCTCCCCTTCCTGCTCGTCCCACAACTTGGGTCAACAACGAAAAGGTGCGTTCAAAACTTCTGAAATCTTCGCTGAACATGGCATTGTCAGCTCCCAAAACACCAACCAAGGTAACATTTGGAAAATCAAGACCTTTCGCCACCATTTGGGTGCCAAGGAGAATATCATATTTGCCTTCCCCAAAATCTTTTAAGTAATTGGCGTAAGAATCTTTTGCCATTGTACTGTCAGCATCAAGACGAAGTATTCGGGCATTTGGGAACAAGGCTTCAAGTTCTTCTTGGGCCCTTTGGGTACCAACACCCGAAAATTTAATATGCTCACCACCACATTCGGGGCATTTTTCCGAAACAGGCTCGGAATATCCACAATAGTGGCACATCATTCGGTTATTAGCCGAGTGATAAGTAAGACTTATACTACAATTAGGGCAGGTTGCCACATTGCCACAAGAAGGACAAGAAATATAGGTATTATGTCCCCTTCTATTAAGAAGCAAAATCGCCTGATTACCATTATCCAAGGTCTCACAAACAGCGTTATAAAGTTCACGGCTTACAATAGACTTGTTGCCATCCTTTATTTCCTTGGTCATATCAACAGTTTGCACCTCGGGCAAAACAGCATTGCCGTAACGGTTTTTAAGGGTAAACATGGAAATTTTACCCGATTTTGCCTTGGTGAAGGTTTCAACTGCCGGTGTAGCTGAAGCAAGTACCAACAAACCACCCGACTGTTTAACCCTGAATGCCGAAACATCCCTTGCGTGGAAACGGGGTGACTGTTCCGACTTATAGGTGTGTTCTTGCTCCTCATCCATAATGACAAGTCCCAAATTTTCCATTGGGGCAAAAACAGCGCTTCGAGTTCCCAAAGCTATTAAAGCCTTGCCTTCTTTAATTCTTTTCCATTCATCCATTCTTTGTCCCAGTGACAGAGAACTGTGGAAAAGGGCGATTTTATCCCCATAACGAGAGGAGAAAACCGACAAAAGTTGTGGGGTTAAAGAAATTTCGGGCACCATTACAATAACACCCTTATTCTCAGCCACAGCGCAGTCAACAAGTTTTAAGAACACCTTGGTTTTACCCGAACCCGTAACACCATAAAGCAAAGCAGTTTTAGGGTCAGGGCTTTGATACAAGGATTTCAAACCCTCGAAAGCCTTTTGTTGTTCATCGGTTAGGTTAATTTCAGTTTGTTTGGGCACAGTGTTTTTATTAACACTGCGATAAACCACCTTTTCAAAGGAAAGCAAAGCGCCCTTTTTAATCAGTCCATCAATAACCGAAGTTGTAACCCCGGTAAAATAACAAATCTCTTTAACCGAGGCAGCCCCCGCATCAACAAGCAGGTCCACAACCTCTTTTTGTCTTGGGGTAAGTTTAGTTTCTAAATCAAAGTCCTTTGAAAGGGCAACGCATTTTTGGGTTGCATCTTTGATTTTTTGTTTGGTTTCAAGGCTTAAAAGGAGTGCTCCTTTTTCGGCCATTTTTTTCAAAAATTCGGGTGTTACGCCGAAGATTTTAATAATATCCCCTTGCGCCTTTTCCAAATTATTGGAAAGATACAAATAAATATCCTTTTCATCCTTACTTAAAAGGGACACATCGGCAAACTCTTTGTTTGCCGAGTAATAATTATTAAGTTTATGGGTCAGTCCTGCCGGAACCAAGGCGCGAACGGCATCATAATAGGTACAAAAAGTGCGTTCCTTTAAAAACTCACAAACCTCAAGCATTTTTTCGCTTAAAATAGGGTTTGTGTCAATCAATGAATAAATACTTTTTAGTCCCTTTGGGTCGGCCGAACCCACCCTTATTATAATTCCCTGACGCTTGGTGTTTCCACGGCCGAAGGGAACCATTACCCTTTGACCCGAACAGGTCTTTTCCAAAAGGTCGGGAGGAATAATATAGGTATAAAGTTTATCAAAGGTCATAGTGGCGCCTTCAAGTGCCACAAAAGCCACTGCGCAGTTCATACCCTTTCCTCCTTGTACTTTAGTTTAAAAATTCTTAGATTTTGGAAGCTAATTTATCAATAGCAACGCTAACAGGCTTTTCAGTGGAAATTTCACCATTAGCCTCGTTTTCAGCCGAAACTTCTCTTGCAGTTTTAGCAACATCTAATACCAAACGGTATCTGTTCTCACTCTCAGAAATTAATTTACCAATATTAGGATTTAACATTTTCAAGCACCTCATCAATAATATTTTTTTGTCTTTTAAGGGCATATTTACTGCCCTTTATGATAGCAATAACATCGTCAACAGCAGTGGTCAGGTCATCGTTTACTACTATGTAATCGTATTCCACTGCTCTTTTTATTTCCCCTAAGGATTCAGCCATTCTTAAATTTATAACCTCTTCGCTTTCGGTTCCACGTCCTGATAAACGGCGTTTTAATTCCTCGAAAGAAGGGGGCATAACAAAAATGCTGATGGCCTCGGGTAATTTTTGGCGAATACTCGCCGCTCCGTTTACATCAACCTCAATGAAAATATCCTTATTCTCCGCCACTGCCTTTTCAACCGGCTCACGGGGAGTTCCGTAATAGTTGTTGACATAAACATTGTATTCTAAAAGTTTATCTTCTTTTATCATACTTTCAAACTTTTCACGGGAAATGAAGTTGTATTTCTCCCCTTCAACTTCACCTTCACGCATACCTCTTGTGATAGAGGAAATGGAAAATTTAAGTTCGGGACATTTCGCAAAAAGTTTTTTAAGCAAGGTATCCTTGCCCGAACCCGAGGGTCCCGAAATTATAAAAACTCCACCTTTACTCATGGGTCTCCTCCTCTTTCGTCTCTTCAATACGGCTAACCAAAGTTTCGGCTTGAAGATAGGTCAAAATTATATGTTCACTATCGGTAACAATGACCGCTTTAGTTCTTCTGCCGTGGGTGGCATCAATGAGGGTTCCCCTCTCCTTAGCGTCACCGATAATTCTCTTAATAGGCGCCGATTCGGGACTTACAATGGTAATAATTCGGTTAACGTTAACCATATTACCAAAACCAATGTTTACAAGTTTCATACCACACCTACTCTATGTTTTGAATTTGCTCTCTAATCTTCTCAATAAGCGCCTTAATTTCCACCACAGTATGGGCAATTTCAACGTTTTGAGATTTAGAGCCGATGGTGTTGGTTTCACGGTTCATTT
>JAZSPH010000060.1:0-2540 GCA_045537355.1 Acutalibacteraceae bacterium | reverse complement strand
CACCATTTTCTAACTTCATAATAGGAGAAATATGACCAAATTTAGGCACTTTGAAACCTAAAAGTTTAAATAATTGAATATGCTTTGGAACCGAAGAAATCCATTCATCACCACGTAAAACATGGGTAGTGCGCATTAAATGGTCATCAACTGCATGTGCAAAGTGATAGGTGGGAATGCCATCGGACTTAAGTAAAACAAAATCCTCATCATTTTCAGGCATTTCGATTTTACCTTTAATGGTATCTTCAAAAACAACCTTATTATCTTCGTTACCGGGGGATTTTAAACGAATAACAAAGGGTTTGCCTTCATCGATTAAAGCTTTTGCCTCTTCGTAAGAGATATCACGATGTTTTGCCCACTTGCCGTGATAACCGGTGCGAACCTTTTGTGCTTCTTGAATTTCTCTAACACTTGCAAGTTCTTCAGCAGTGCAAAAACAGGGATAAGCCAAGCCTTGTTTGATTAATTCCTTCACATAGGTTTTGTAAATTTCTTCACGTTGGCTTTGTTGGTAAGGCCCATAAATACCAACTTGATTTTCACCGGAAACAAAACCTTCATCAATGGTAATACCAAATCTTCCAAGACCACCAATAATATCCTCAATACCACCCTTAACTTCACGCTTTTTATCGGTATCTTCAATTCTTGTAAAGAAAACGCCATTGGTTGAAGTTGCAGTGATACGGTTAACTAAAGCTGCAAACAATACACCTAAATGCAAATAACCTGTGGGGCTTGGAGCAACTCTTGTTACTCTTGCGCCTTCGGGCAAATTGCGAGCAGGGTAAAGGTTTTCATAATATTCGGGGGTATTTTTAATGTCAGGCAGTAACAATTCTGCCATTAAATTGTTGCTCATAATGTCTCCTAATTTGTTTCAAGTAATTTGCTAAGTTCACTCATAAACGTATTGATATCCTTAAATTGACGGTAAACGGACGCAAAACGAACGTAAGCTACTTCGTCAACCTTCTTAAGTTTTTCCATAACAAGTTCGCCGATTTTCTCTGAACTTACCTCACGGTCGAGAGAGTTTTGAATGATAATCTCAATCTCATCAATTAAAGTATCCAACATATCAATTGATACCGGACGTTTTTCACAAGCACGAAGTAAACCTGTCATAAGCTTGTTACGGTTAAAGGTTTCGCGTGACTTGTCTTTCTTAATAACGATAATTGGTAAGCTTTCAATAACCTCATAGGTAGTAAAGCGTTTACCACATTCAAGACACTCACGGCGTCTTCTGATTCTTTGACCTTCATCGGTAGGTCTTGAGTCAATTACTTTGCTTTCTTCGAAGCCGCAAAAGGGACATTTCATAATAAATTTCTCCTTATAGCAAAATATTGCATAATTTTTTTAATTATACTATATATAGTGGTGAATTACAAGTAAAATTTACTATTGTTTTTTAATAAAAACTGTTGTAAAATGGCTTTATGAACAATTTGGAGGTAAATTTATGTTAGCTTATCAGTTAAAAGAAATTGGGGCAGGGGATATTCTTGCTACATTTAAGACAAATATGGGTGATATTAAGGTTAAATTATTTCCTGAAGAAGCACCAAAAACAGTAGAAAATTTCGTGACACATGCAACAAATGGTTATTATAATGGTTTGATTTTTCACCGTGTAATTAAAGATTTTATGATTCAAGGTGGAGACCCAACAGGTACCGGTATGGGTGGCGAATCCATTTTCGGTCACAGTTTTGAAGATGAGTTTGATGTTAAACTTCATAATTTAAACGGCGCATTATCCATGGCAAATGCAGGTCCTAACACCAACGGAAGCCAATTTTTCATTGTTCAGGCTGATACAGTTCCTCAAAATATGTTGGCTCAAATGAAGGAAATGCCTGATTCTTTTCCTGCTGATATTGTCGAAGCCTACGATAAGATGGGTGGTACTCCTTGGCTTGATTTCCGTCACACAGTATTTGGTCAAGTGGTTGAAGGTATGGATACCGTTAACGCTATTGCAAATGTAAAAGTTGGCGCTGCTGATAAACCTGTTGATGATGTTATTATTGAAACTGTTTTAATAGAGAAGAAATAGTTTGTTATTTTTTTAACAAATAGGGAATTTGTCTATTTATAAATAATAGGTAATAATAAGACCCCAAGCCACTTATATGGTTTGGGGTTTGTTGTATAATAAGTTAAAACTATAAAAAAAGAAGAACCTCAGCACGCTAAATGCGCGTCGAGGTTCTTAACTGGTGCCGGTGGCCGGACTCGAACCGGCACGGTATCGCTACCGGTGGATTTTGAGTCCACTACGTCTGCCAATTCCATCACACCGGCAAATCGGGATGACTTATGCATTATACAATAAAGAAATAGTAAAATCAAGTCTTTTTTTAAAGAAATCGAAAAAACCTTATCGAATAGAAATTTTTTTGAGAGCCTACACCTAGTGAAAGAAATTTCTATCGGATGAAGGAAATTGAAAATTAAATACATTAAATCTCAAATACAATTTTTCATCAAACATTTATTATAAATTTATTATAAAATAATTATAC
>JAZSPH010000037.1:0-11581 GCA_045537355.1 Acutalibacteraceae bacterium | reverse complement strand
TTGAATCATACCAATCGGCACCGTTCCACGGACGCGAGTAATGCTCGCCATCAGGAACATTGGGAATGAAAAGATCTACTTCCATACCGGCTTTCGGAACACGATCCGCCGCCATAACACTTTTGATTTCCGTAATCTCCGTCGACTCTGCCGCAAAGGCAGTCAATGCGGATACCGGTATCATGCCGATGACCATAATAAGTGCCAATAAGACACTTATAAATTGTTTTGAAAATTTATGTTTCATTGTTTCTTCCTCCTTGTGGATTGTTTTCTTGGTAGCCCACTACTTTTTGCAAAATCTGTTTACCGCAGTGGGGGCAATATAGTGAGCCAGATGCTAACACCGTATCGCATTCGGGACAGCATTTGTGCTGCCGTTTGTAATGGTCAAAAAGAGTTTCGCTTGATAGTTGCTCTCCGCAATCGGGACAGTTACGGAATCTTGCATTGACCATCTTGCTGCAATTCGGGCAGACCTTAGTCTTTTTCATAACATTCGGGCCGTAGCCGAAGTCTTCCATATTCCTGTATCGTAATTGCTCAGTTGGGCTCATATCGAATCTCCTTTCCGTAATACACAAGCGGTTTGCCGCAAGCAGGACAGAGCTTGTTCGGATTTTCGATTTTTGCACCGCAGCTTTTGCAGAACTTTGCTTCAGCTTCTATGGGCGCACATTCGACACATTCTAAAACTTCGACGTTAAACATCGCATTAGAAACCTGCTTGCCACAGTTATGACAGGAATTAAAATGCTGTTTGCCTTCGTTTTCCCAAGCAAGCTGTAATTCTTCTTCGGGTGTGTCAGCTTTGTACGGCTTTGTGGTGCAAACAAGAGCACCGGACAGATCGCAGTAGAACTTGTAGACGTTTCCGCCTGCATCTGCAACGATCTTGTAGGTAGCAATCGTTTTTTCCTTGTTCACAAGGGATGTCCTCCTTTCGTGTAATCAATGAGTGAACTTTGACGAATTCCCAAAGTCTACTCGTTCACTATTGAAAATTTCAACACTTTGTGATATAATACAAAAAAATCTTTCTGTCAGTGTAAGAGACATACTTACACTAATTGCATTATAATTATAAATGTTCCTATATTATTTGTCCCCATACTAAAAGTATGGGAAAGGGTGATTTTTTTCAAAAAAGTATAGGAATTTTTCGAGTTAGACCGCCTTTTTTAAAAAACACGGTCGGAGGAGAGCAAAATGAAGAAGTTATTTGCAAGTACACCTATCTTGCTATTTTTAATACTATGTTTGTCGGGCTGTAATGCAGTCGGAGCGAAAAGCGCCAGCCTGGCGATTATCTACTCAGCCGCCGCTGTGCTGTCTTTGTTGCTTCTGATTGGCTGTTGCCGATTGGTACGCAAAAATAAAGCATGGTTTATTATGTTGTTTTCGTCTGTGCTCGTAGTAAACGTTGGTTATACCGTTTTGTCAATGTCCACAAGTCTCACGATGGCGCTGTGGGCAAACCGAGTGGCATATCTCGGCTCGGTATTTTTACCGCTCGCTATGCTCATGATCATATTAGATGTTTCCGGCACCAAGTATCCGAAGTGGTTGCACTACGTATTGGGAGCTTTATCTATTGTTGTGTTCCTTATTGCCGCAAGTCCGGGTATTCTGCCAGTTTACTATAAAGAGGTTTCCTTTACGGTAGTGAACGGTGTATCTACGCTTGTGAAAGTTTACGGGCCATTGCATCCGTTGTATCTTGTTTATCTGCTTGGCTATTTTGCCGCTATGGTTACGGTCATTATCCGTGCGCAGATTAAGAAGACTATTGACACCACAGCACACGCTGTTATCCTTGCGATTGCGGTATTTGTCAACATCGGGGTGTGGTTTATTGAGCAAATGACAAGCATTGAATTTGAAATGCTGTCCATTTCATATATCATTAGCGAGCTGTTTTTACTTGGCATCCATCTTGTTATGAACGAATACCAACGGATGAAGAAGATTGTGAGGCAGGTCGAGTCGGTACAGGGCTATTCCGAAACTGAAACTTCCACACCGGATGTGATGCTTGAAAAGCCTGTGGAGAGTGATGCCATTGCACCTGAGCGCATCGAGGTCTTTATGATGGGACTGAAAACGCTGACACCTACAGAACGGGATATCTATGATGCGTATATTGCCAGAGTTACCACCAAGGAGATTATGGCGAATATGAACATAAAAGAATCTACCTTGAAATATCACAATAGAAACCTTTACGGGAAGTTGGGAGTAGCATCCCGTAAGGGTCTACTTGAAATACATAAGCATATTAAATCCGTACAAGCTGCGTTTGAGGAGGTAAACAATGTCACTGGCAAATAGATTAAATCAAATTATTGACGAACAGAAGATCTCCAAGCGTGAGTTTGCAAAACGGGTTGGAGTTTCTGAGAACTACGTTTATACTCTAACAGGCGAAAGCAATAAAATAACCACCCTCTCTCCGATGCTCGCAAAGCTCATTGCGATGGAGTTCGGCTACGATGCGGAGGGGGTTTTACAGGGAAATAAATGATAAAACCCCGTTAGGAGAGCAGTGATTTCTGCATTCCTAACAGGGCTTTTTTGTTTTATAATATATTTTTCTTTTTAAGTTTCTTTTTCATTTTGCCGAGCGCTTTGCGGTATGTTTTGTCAGCGGTATCGGGTGACGCCAAGCCGTGGTCGATGGCTATGTCAATAAATGTATCTTCTGGGATAGGTTTTCGTATCGGTTTGCCGTCCTCATCCAAATCGCTAGGCGACTCATCCCAAGTCAGCGTAATCTTAAAAATATCAAAATCATCCGAACTATTAGCAAATACAGTTAAGCTAGTTGCTGGTATAGATGTTATGAGCAATAGTACTGATAGTGTCATAGTGGGTTACACACTTTGAAAAGGTGGTAACAATAAAAACGGCATAGCCAATAGCTACACCGCTTAACAAAACTAATTATTTAATTTTGATACAAGAGCCACCTTGTGGCACCTTCCTTAGGTCGGGTGTCCCAAGGGAGTTTTTTTATAATGATTGTTGTTTGTCGAAGCGCTTTTCAGCGTTTCGACAGCCACTTTTCAAGTGGCTTTGGCGAAATTTAATTTTTTAATTTAATTTCGCACAACACTCATTGCAATGGATATGGACAAATTTCAAGAGAAATTTGTTACAAAATCAAAGATTTTGTGTCGAAACAGAAATGTTTCGACTAATCATAACCATTATGAGCAAAATTTGGTTGTAATTTGTTTGTGGCAGTCCTTTGGAGAATAATCCCATTTAGGAATGCTGTCACCCGAATAAAAATAGTTTAGTTGTGGGGTGTATCCCGTATCAAAACTGTCAATGATTATAAGTTTAATCTTCATTTTTTCGGGGATAATGCTTTTTATATAAACACTGGCTTGTTGACCGATTTGGGTGCCCGGCCTGGGTTCGGCCAAACCTGCAAGATTTGGGGTTATTTCAACAAAAATGCCATAGTCTTCAACACTTCTAACAACACCCGTAACAGTTTGACCTGCCGAAAAAAGACAAGCATTTTCTTCCCAAGTTCCCAAAAGTTCTTTGTGGGAAAGGGTGATTTTTCCGTCGGGGGCAATGTTTTTAATAACTGTTTTAATGTTTTCTCCCAAATGGAATCGGTCTTTTGGATGAGAAATTCTGGAGACCGAAATAGCATCAATCGGCAATAGAGCAATATTTCCGCAACCGATATCGCAAAAGGCACCAAAACTTTCAAAATGTGTGATTTTGGCATCAATTATATCGCCGACTGTTTTGTTTTTTAAAATGTGGTCAAGGCAAAGTTTTTGTGCAGTTTTGCGAGAAAGAAGCGCAAAAGGTTTTCCGTTTTTGTCTTCCGAGAAACCTGTTACAACGAAACTTACCGATTTCCCAACACGGGAAATTAGCGCAATATCTCGAGTTGTGCCGTTGTCTATGCCTAAGGCACCTTCTTGCCTTGGAATAACACCTCGCATACAGCCAAGGTTTACAATTAAATTATGGGCAGCATCGCACATAATTACAGGTGCTTCCAAAACAGTTTGTTGAACTTTGGCTTCAGCCAAAATGGCAGTTGTAATTATACTTCTCTTGTTTTCGGTTTTAAGACCTTCCGGATAAAAATCATTCATTATTAATTCACCTTTCTATTTAATCCTTTGGATTTAATCTCCATAAAAATTATATTATATAGAAAGTGAAAAAATGCGTGAAAAAAGTCTTAAATATAAAAAAATTAAACCACGACAGTTTTTTGTCGTGGTTTTTGGTTTATCCGAATTTTTTATTGTAGTTATCCATTGCCGACTGGATGATTTTTAAAGCTTCTTCACGTCCCTTGATCTCTTTTACAGCAGTTTGCTTGTTTTCAAGGTGTTTGTAAACCTTGAAGAAGTGCATCATCTCATCAAAAATATGAGCAGGCAGGTCATCGATATCGTGATAATTGTTATAGGTAGGGTCGTTAAAGGGGATAGCAATTATCTTTTCATCGTTACTGCCGTTATCTATCATGGTCATAACACCAATGGGATAAGCACGGGCAAGGGTTAAAGGTTCCAATGTTTCGGAGCAAAGTAACAAAACATCCAAAGGGTCGTTATCGTCGCCGTAGGTACGGGGAATAAAACCGTAGTTGGCAGGATAGTGGGTAGAGGTGTAAAGAATACGGTCAAGGATAATATAACCGGTTTCTTTATCCAACTCATACTTTTTCTTGGAATATTTTGAAATTTCAATAACACTTATAAAATCTTCGGGTTTAATTCTTTCGGGGTTGATATCGTGCCAAATGTTAGACATAAATTATAGCACCTTTCCTAAAAAGTCTTTAAGACGGTCGCTTTTTGGGTTTTTAAATATTTCTTCAGGTGTGCCTTCTTCAGCAATAACGCCTTCATCAATAAATATAACTCGGTCAGCAACTTCACGGGCAAATCCCATTTCGTGGGTAACAATTGCCATGGTCATACCCTCATTAGCAAGGGATTTCATAACCTCCAAAACTTCACCAACCATTTCGGGGTCAAGAGCACTGGTAGGCTCATCAAAAAGCATAACATCGGGTTGCATACAAAGAGCGCGGACAATGGCAACACGCTGTTTTTGTCCACCTGAAAGTTGGGAAGGGTATGAATTGGCTCTGTCAGCCAAGCCTACACGCTCTAATAATTCCATAGCGCGTTTTTCGGCATCTTCCTTGGAAACCTTTAAAAGTTTCATGGGTGCCAATGTCATATTTTTAAGTAAGGTCATGTGTGGGAATAGATTAAATTGTTGAAAAACCATACCGATTTTTTGGCGATGAACATTAATATTAGCGTGTTTGCTTGTAATGTCAGTACCTTCAAAATAAATATGTCCACCGGTTGGCTCTTCCAAAAGGTTTAATGTTCTTAAAAAGGTGGATTTACCACAACCCGAAGGTCCGATAATTACAACAACTTCACCTTTTTTAATATCAATGTTTATGCCTTTCAGTACTTCAACTTTTCCGAAGGCTTTCTCCAGTCCCTCTACCTTAATTAGTGTTTCGTTAGTGGTCACTGTTTCTAAGCCTCCTTTCTAAAATTGCTACAAGTTTTGTCAAAATAATTACAACAACAAGATATATAACTGCTACAGAAATCAAGGGGATAAAGTATGAGAAGGTTCTTCCTGCAATGGTGTTTCCGGCTTTAGTAAGGTCAATAACACCAACATAACCTGCAACCGAGGTTTCTTTAAGCAAAACAATAAACTCGTTACAAAGAGTGGGGAGAACAACCTTAAACATTTGTGGAACAACAATATATATCATTGTTTGAATGTAGTTAAGACCTAAAGAACGACCTGCTTCAAACTGGCCATTGTCAACTGCCATAATACCGCTACGGAAAATCTCTGCAACATAAGCGCCCGAGTTGATACCGAAAGCAAAGGTTGCAACAAGAACACCATTGTCGGTTGAAGCAAAAATTATGAAATAGAAAATCATAAGCTGAACAACAACGGGAGTTCCTCTGATTACGGTTAAGTATAATTGGCAAATTGCGTTAAAAAATGAGAATAAATAGTAAGAAAAACCACCGTTCTTTTTAAGGTGGGAATGGTTTTTGTCGTATGTGGAACGAACGATGGCCACAATAACACCTAAAGCAATACCCAAGATTAAAGAACCGAGGGTGATTAAAAAGGTATTTTTAAGACCATCTATTATAAAATCAAAACGGTTATTTTCAAACATAACTCGTTTAAATTCTTGAAAAAATTCTGTCACTTTTAAACTCCTTTCGTAAAAACATAAGAAAACGGGGCGAACCAAAGCGCCCCGCAAACTATTAAATTAAAAATTAGGAAAGAATGTATTTCTCTAAATCTTCGAAGGTTTTAATTTTGCTGTCTTCTTCTTTAACGATAACAACTTGGATACCGGTAGCATAACTGGTAGAGAAGTCAACCTTCTCAAGTCTCTCGTCGGTAACGGTCATACCGGCCATACCCATTGTGTATTTGCCACTTTGAACACCGGGGATGATGGAGTCGAAAGCAACGTTTTCAATGATAAGGTCATATTCTAATTTGTCAGCAATGAGTTTAGCAACTTCAACGTCTACACCGTAGTATTTGTCGCCATCAATGTACTCATAGGGAGGGAACTCAGCGTTGGTAGCCATAATAAGGTTAGGTTTGTCGGTGTCAACTTTTTCTACGGGAACGCCAACCAATTTGGAAGCGTCGGGAGCGTTAACGTAGTTGTCCATAATAGCTTTAACAGAACCGTCAGCGATTAAATCCTTTAAAGCACCATCAACTTTTTCTTTCATATCGCTACCTTTTTGGAAGCAGATAGCATAATCTTCAACTGCATATTCAGTATCAAGAATTTTCAAACCTTCATTAGCAGCAACGAAAGATTTTGCAGGCTCGTTATCGATAATAACGCAGTCAACCTTGCCGGTCTTTAAAGCTTCAACAGCAGCAGCGCCGTTGTCATAACGGGTAACAGCGTCTTCGCCGAAGTCACCGGAAGCGTAAATATCGCCGGTGGTGGTTGTTTGAACACCGATTTTAACGGCATCATCTTTTTTACCGCAACCTGCAAAGCAAAGGCACATGCAAATTGCTAATACTAATGCTAAAATTTTTGTAAAAGTTTTCATAAGTAAAATCTCCTCTAAAATTTGGTAAGGAAATTATACCACTTTACTTTGCAAAAGTCAACCAAAATTTAGCATAATTATGCATAAATTATAGAATACTGTGCATACTGAATGAATTATCTTCATAAAGTTGGTGTAAAAGGGTCTTTACTGCGCCTGAATATTCATAAAAAATTTCACTGTTTTGTGTCGAGGAATACACTGCTAAAGAGTCAATTGCCCGTTCGATTTCATCAATGTTATCGTGATGTGCAAAAACCGATAAAAAATCTTCTTGGTTTGACCAATATTTTTGAAGTTTCTTGGCTTTTTCTTCAGGACTCCGGTTAGACTCATATTCACTCACACAATCTGCCAAAAGATTATTACTTTGGTTTATAACCTTTTTGATGTATATGGTGCCGCTAAAGTGGATAATAACAATTATAATGGTTAAAACACCTGCAGCTATCAGTCGTTTCATTATTTATCACTTTTCCTTGTAATGCTGTACTTTTTATCTTTGTCAATGGTCATTAGGAATATATCTTTAACTGAAACTCGTTCTCTTTCCAAAAAAAGCATTAGTTCTTTGTGATTTAGATTAAGATTTTTGAGGCTGTCTTTTAAAATTTTCCCATCACTTATAATTGGAAGGGGAAGGGTGGCAGGTTTTGGGATAAGTTCTATATCTTTCGGAGTCAAAGTTTGCTTGTGGGCTTTTAACAGTACACTTAAATCGCCGTTGACCTCAAGAACAGCAAAAGCGACATCATCAATTTCAAAAACATCCTGACTGCGCAAAAGTTCTACCAAATCAAGAACCGTCATTCTAACCTTTTTCATAGCCGATTGGTCAATAACACCATCTTTTATTATAATTACCGACTGTCCACTCATAATTCTTTTGATGGTCATATTTTTCATTGCCAAAACCGAAAGTAAAATCTCCAGTACCACAAGAACGAAAATGGAACAAATTCCGTTTAAAATCGGTTGGTCACTGTCTTGCAAGGGAATGGCCGCAATTTCGGAAATTACTAATGTCACAACAAGTTCATTCGGTTGCATATCACCGATTTGTCGTTTACCCATAAGTCTAATGCCTAAAGTCAGGATAATATATAATATAAGTGTTCTTATAATTATTGAAATCATCAAATCACCTATAAGTATTATTTTCCTTTTGGTTTATTCTATTCAATGCCCATAAAGTTAAAAAACATTTACATTAAAATAGTAATGTGGTATAATTTAAAAAAAGATTAAAAGGATTGCTACTTGTTATGAAATCAATTAAAAATCTTTATAAAATAGGTTATGGACCTTCCAGTTCTCACACAATGGGTCCTTCTTTTGCGGCTTTAAATTTTGCCGAAAATTTCCCTGAAGCTGATTTAATTAAGATTGTACTTTATGGTTCGCTTGCCAAAACAGGAAAAGGACACGGAACCGATAGAGCAATAGAAGAAACATTAAAATCCATTAAAACTGAAATAATATTTGATACTGAAACTGAGGATATTAAACATCCTAATACTATTGATTTCATTGCCTATAAAAATGATGTAGAACTATGTCGAAAGCGTTATTACAGCATTGGTGGTGGCGAAGTTCGTGAGGATGAAAGCGAATCACTCGTTCCACCCGAAATATATAAAGAAAAGAATTTTAGCGAAATTGCTGAGTATTGCAAATCTAAAAATATTCGTATTTCCGATTATGTTTTTGAACACGAGGGAGAGGATATAAAAACTTTCCTTCTCAGCGTTTGGAAAACAATGCAAAATGCAATTTTAGAGGGACTTAGCAAAACCGGCACCTTACCCGGTGGAATTTCGGTCGAAAGGAAAGCACAGTTTCTTTATAATCAAAAACATATTGACGAAAGCCCTCAAACTAGAGAAAATCGTTTGGTTTGTTCTTATGCGTTTGCTGTTAGTGAACAAAATGCAGACTGTGGCATTATAGTTACTGCTCCTACTTGTGGTTCTTGTGGTGTTGTACCTGCTGTTCTTAAGTATATGCAGGATAAAAATCATTTTTCCGATGATGACATTGTTAGGGCTTTAGCTGTCGCAGGACTAATCGGCAACATTGTAGCCACTAACGCTTCCATAAGTGGCGCTGAATGTGGTTGCCAAGCCGAAGTTGGTACCGCTTGCAGTATGGCTGCCGCAGCCTTGTGCGAACTTTTTGAAATGGGAATTGACCAAATTGAATATGCCGCCGAGGTTGCAATGGAACATCATTTAGGACTCACATGTGACCCTGTTTGTGGTTTGGTTCAAATTCCTTGTATTGAGAGAAATGCCGTTGCTGCAATGCGTGCTATTAATGCATTAAGCCTTGCAAACTTCCTTTATGGAAGTCGCAAGGTATCCTTCGATGTGGTTGTTGAAACGATGTATCAAACCGGTAAAGATTTATCCCATCTTTATCGCGAAACATCTGAAGGTGGACTTGCAAAATTATATTCAAATAAATAGAAAAAAAGGCTTGACCCTAATCGGTCAAGCCTTTTTTTATTTCTCAAAAAGATAGCGGAAATAGTCATTATCTGATGCCAACGAGCAATATTTAACCTTGTTTCGCACTGTAGTTTTCATATTTTCAACATAGTTTTCAGGTACCGACTCGACGCCCTCAGAAAGAACAAATTCGTTTTTGGAAGCATAATAAGTACCCAGGTTTGTTTTCCAATCATATTGTAAATTAAAAACAAGGGGTTCAGCATTAGAAAAAACGTCTCTACCGGGGAAAAGTCTTGAATCAAACTCCGTTCCAAACAGGTTTGAAAGGGTTGGAAGAATATCAAGGCTAAATGTGGGCGTATCCACAATTATTGGTTCTTCATTTTCAAGGGAACCACACCAAAGGATAAGACGGGAATGGTCTCTTTGGAAAAGGTTTTCCACATTGTATCCGTACAATTCCGAAAGGAGTGGCATATTACCAAGAGTGCCTCCCGTATCGAGACCATAGGGAAAATGGTCGGAAGAGATGCAAATAACGGTGTCATCAGCGATGCCTTTGTTTTCAAGCTCACTCACAAGATGTGTAAGTGCATCTTCAAGGTCAAGATTAGCAGCAAAATACCCTTTAACATCGTCGGAATAGGGCAGATGTTGTACCCGATCCCAATGTTTTTTAGTCATAGCGTTTCCGTCACGGGAATATCCACTGTGTCCGCTTACCGACATATAATAAATATTAAATGGTTGATTATCAATATATTCAGCAAGTGTGCCCGAAATCATTTCATAGTCGCTTTGTGGCCACTGTGAAATTACATATTGTTCCATGCCGTTACCGTAACCCATAAATCCATCGGAATATCCTAAATTTATGTGGGTTAAATTGCGAGAATAATATGTGTAAGAATTGTTGTGGTATGCTTTGCCGTAATATCCAAGACGGTTAAGCTGACTGCCAATTGTCATATAATTATAGGTATTTGCCGTTTTCTTAAAGGACATACCACCCGACATTGGAAGCATACCAAATACATTTTGATATTCTCCGCCTGTGGTACCGGCACTTGCAGGTTGGTAATAGTCGGTGAACTGTATTCCACGGTTGGCGAGTCGGTAAAGAGTGGGAGTAAGCTGGGGGTCAATAAGCTCGGCAGTAAAGGCCTCAGCAGTAATGAAAATTAAGTTTTTATCCTTAAAGAGTCCTGTATAGTCATTTTGTTTTGAGGGTGAAAGACTTGATATGTAACTGTTGATTTCTCCGATTTTGCCCGTTTCCTCACTTAAATCAAGGTCTAATTTATTGTAAAGTATCTCCACCGGTGGGGGAGCGACATCTTCTGTTTCTTCGGTTTTGGTTTCTTCAAATTTTTCATTTGAAGAACCAAAGGCAAGGTTTTTGAGTTCAAGTCCAAATGTGGTAATCAACCCGAATTTTTGCATTGCCTCTTGAAAATTATACTGACTTGTGAATAATGGCATCAGCACCGAGTTGGTAAGTATTATAGCAATACTAATTACGTAACAAACTATGGCAGTAATAACCGATACTATCCTGATTTTAAAATTTGAGAGCATACCTGTCATAAGGTATTTTGAGAATATAAGGTAAAGAATGAAGGGTAAAAGGTAAAGTACAATTTTTAAAATGCCGTCAAGGCTGAAAACAAGGGCAAAGGTTTCTTTGGTGTAGGTTGTTAAAGCGTCACCTGCGCCACCCACAACCGTATTAATGTCATAAAATACTTTAAACTGGCGATAGACAAAATATTCTATCAAATAAATAATTGCAGATATAAAGATAGATATAGCAGTTAAAACGTTAATAGGTTTTGTATTTTTCCAAAGGGTTAACAGAATATACAAAATCATACCATAGGCGAAGGAAAACAATACGGTACAAATGATAGAAGTATTAAAAAAACTATCAGCAGTAAATAAGCGTAATAAAATTTCATAGTAAAAAAATACTATCGGTAATAAGGATATGAA
>JAZSPH010000098.1:0-23579 GCA_045537355.1 Acutalibacteraceae bacterium | reverse complement strand
TTAAAAAGTGTGGATTTGCCCACATTTGGTCTGCCAACGACAGCAACTATCGGTTTTGCCATTTTACTCATTTACTCCTAAAATTTTATCTATTAATATATATCCATCATTGTCAACCGTTGTAATACTTACATCAAGTTTTTGGGATAGTTCTTCCAAGGTAACACTATCAAGGAACATATCCCCACCGTCACGAAGCATTACCGAAGGAATAAGCAACTCATCGCCCAAATCCATACCCTTTAGTTGAGCTTCAATATCGGTGGCCGTTATAAGTCCGGTAACATTAATTTCGCCACCGAAAAAGTTGTTTTTAATAGCCACCAATGTACATTCTAAATTATCCCATTTTTTCAATACTTTGTCAACTATAGACTTTATAAAAGGATAGGCAGCTTCCCCTGTTACCATAGTAATTTTTCGCTTATTTTCAAGTTTATAATCGCATAAATCTAAGGCTTCATCACTTTCCTTTAATAACAAAGGAACTAATCCAACACCATTTTCAAGTTGCAAAAATTCTTCGTAATAATCGGCCCCAGGCAATTGTCTTTCGGCCAAAATATAAAACTCATCTGCAGGGAAAACACGGCGCTCACCATATTTTTCTAAGGTTAAATCGCTGTATTTTTCTAAAACATCAACCGTTTTTGCAGCCCTTTCCTTATCAAATGGTGAAATTTGGCACAAACCTTCACGGTATTTTGTGATTCCCACAGGGACAGCGGCAACACACTCAACATTTTCGAGGGATGTGAGGTCTTTTAAACTTCTTTCAAGTTCTTCCCCATCGTTATAATCGGGCACCAATACAAGCTGGCAGTTAAGTTTAATACCTGCCTCATTAAAGCGATAAATTATATCCAAAACCTTACCCGCATTTTTGTTGTTCATCATTTTAACACGCAAATCGGGGTTGGTTGTGTGCACCGAAATATTAATAGGGCTAATATGCATTTTAATAATGCGTTCAACCTCGTGTTCGGTAATATTTGTCAAGGTGATGTAATTTCCGAAAAGGAAAGAAAGTCTTGAGTCATCATCTTTAAAATAAAGACTATCCCTCAAACCTTTTGGAAGTTGGTCAATAAAACAAAAAATGCACTTATTACGACAAGAATGTTTTTTGTCCATCAAATAGGTCTCAAACTCAAGTCCCAACTCGTCATATTCTTTTTTCTTAACCTTTTTGGTAACCGTTTTGCCCTTGGAATTTATATATTCAAGGGTTAGTTTAACATCATTTTGATAAAAACGATAGTCAAGCACATCCATTATGCTGTTACCACTAATGCGTAAAAGGGTATCACCTTCTCGCATTCCTGCCTTGTAAGCAGGGCTTTTCTTTATTACTGATTTCACTATTACCGACACTTAGTTTCACCTCACATATAAAAAATCAGAGGGGGAAATTTACCTTCCTCCTCTGACCCTAAATTTTAAAGATTATTCGCCAACCTCAATAACTGTACGGCCGTTGTAGGTTCCGCAGGTAGGACAAATTCTATGGGGACGCTTGTAAGCACCACACTCACACTTAACCAAGGTAGGAGCGGTAAGCTTCCATAAATTATTTCTTCTCTTATCTCTTCTAGCTTTAGAAGTCTTTCTCTTTGGTACTGCCATTGTCGGCACCTCCTTAAAGTATAATACAAATTAATTATTTAAGTAACTGGGCAAGAGCTTCAAGTCGGGGGTCAATTTCCTTTTGAACACACCCACATTCGCCCTCGTTTAGGTTTTTGCCGCATTTATAACAAATTCCCTTACAGTTTTCATCGCACAAATGCTTCATGGGAAGATTTGTTACGGTTTCCGTATACAACAACTCGTCCAAGTTAAGTTTCATATTCGGAACTGTAATAATGGTATCGCTGTCCTCACCCTCAATGGAGGTTGCTAAAGACTTTGAAACCTTTAAGGAATGCCTTTTGGCGGTTCGGGTACCGCAGCGGTCGCACGAAGCATCAAATTCGAAAGAAATTTCAGCTTCTAACCTTACAAGACTTGCTTTGTTTGTGATTTCTCCCTCGATTTCTACAGGCTTTTTGAGCGGATATTCACCCATATAATCAAGGTCGGATAAATCCAAAGCATACTTTAAAGGCAATGTAGAATTATCGGTAACAAATATATGTTTTAAATCAATAATCATACTACCACCTCTAATGTCACAAATGATATTATATCTATTGGCACCTTGTTTGTCAAGGTTTTTTCTTACAATTTATTTATTAAAATTTCTACTTAACATATTTACTTTTCACAAAGTTTGCATAGTCTTTAACTTCCTGCCACATTTGGTCGGTAACAACCGTACCGGCGCCGAAAAGAATAGCCTTTAAAGCTTCCTCATTTGCAGGTTCTAAAGGCGCACCACAAAGGTATCCCACCGTAACACCAAAGTAGTCGGCAATTTTACAAAGGGTATCAGCCGATAAACTTTTAATTCTCCCCTTCTTATAGTCGGTAAGGGTTGAGCGTGGAATTTTACAATCCTTGCAAAGGGTCGTAACATTTACACCTTTTTTTATGCAAAGTTCTTCAATTAAATCATAAACAAAAATCATTTTATTCTCCTTTTACGAAATTCCGTAATTTTGTCCTTGACAAATACGATTTTCAGTATTATAATCGGCATTAATACGAAATTCAGTAATTTTTATCATTATAATACATTATTTCGTAATTGTCAAGCAAAGGAGCCTATTAATTTGTACTATTGTAAAAATTGTGGAAAGGAATTTGAAAAACCCGAGAAAAGTTATGAGACACATCTTTTAAGCCATCCCCCATTTGAGCTTATTTATATTTGTCCAAACTGCAAAAGCCAAAACTTTCATCTTAAAAATTTAACCCACTGCCGTTGTTGCGGAAGCCGACTTCCAAACGGCGCCACCGAATATTGCAGTCCATCCTGCAAAGCAAAGGGTGAAAGAATGTGGAGAAAAGAACTCAAAAAACGACAAGCCGAACTCAAAGACCCCTTAAAAATGCTTGTGAAAGAATGCGCAATATATAACACCACCCACGGCACAAGGTACAGTTACGGGCAGTATGTTGCTTTAATTAGACCAAAACTTTTAAAGGAGGGCAAAAAATGCGCCAAAAGAAAAAAGAATATTTAAGCAGTTATCTTTTACAAGAAACCAAAATCAACCGACTGAGAAAAATGGCCGACCTAAACCCCGAGATGCAACTCAAATATGCCGACGCTTTAAATGAAGCCCTGCTTTTAAGAATAAAAATCGAAAGACAAATTTCCGAAGTGGACGGAAGTATTTTAAGCGAAGTTTTATTTCAAAAATACATATTCGGCAAAACCCTTGAAGACATTGGCGAAGTTTTAAATTACAGCACCCGACACATCGAAAGATTACACGTAAAAGCATTAGACAAATTTAAAATGTAATTTTTCCCTCTTTACATTTTGGATTAAAAGGGGTAAAATATAACCGAACAAGTGTTTGAGGAGGGATATTTTGAAGGATAGAATTATACTGCATTGTGACCTGAATAATTTCTTTGCCTCGGTATCCCTTGTTTTTAACCCCACCTTGAAAGATATGCCGGTTGCAGTTTGCGGAAACAAGGAAAATCGCCACGGAATAATTCTTGCGAAAAATGAAATTGCCAAAAAATTCGGAGTTAAAACCGCCGAACCGATTTTTGAAGCCAAACATAAGTGCGCCGATTTGGTGACCTTGCCTGCCATTTATGACAAATATGAGGAATACTCAAAAAAGGCTCAGGAAATTTATCGCCGTTATACCGATATGGTAGAACCTTTCGGCATTGATGAATGTTGGCTTGACGTTACGGGAAGTGTTATGCTTTTCGGCTCGGGAGAAGAAATTGCCCATAAGATTAAAAACGACATTAAAAACGAGTTGGGCATTACAGCTTCTGTGGGAGTTAGTTTTAATAAGGTGTTTGCAAAATTAGGGTCAGATATGAAAAAGCCCGATGCCGTAACGGTGATAAGCCGAGAAAACTTTAAAGAAAAAATTTGGAATTTGCCCATTTCCGACCTTTTGTTTGTTGGAAGCAAAACCAAAGAAAAGTTAAAAAGTGTCGGGGTTAGAACCATTGGGGAAATCACCTTTTGCAGTGATGAAAGCCTTAAAAAACTTCTCGGAAAAAACGGACTCGACTTAAAACAGTTCGCCCTTGGAGAAGACAACTCTCCCGTTGTTACCCCAACTCGTGACGACAAACCCAAAAGTGTTGGCAAATCGGTTACAACGGGAAAAGATTTTAAAAACGAAGAAGAGGTTTGGTCGGCTTTTCTTTCCTTTGCCGAGACATTGAGCGCAACCCTCAGAGAAAAAGGACTTTATGCTTCGGGCGTTCAGGTGCATATCAGAACAGCATCCTTAAAAGTTAAAGAATTCAGCCGAAGTTTTCCCGATGCCACCAACTGTTCCATGACCATTGCAAAACGAGGGTTCCTACTTTTTAAAGAAAATTACACCTTTTCGGAGCCCTTACGCTCGGTGGGACTTAGGGCCATCAACTTAAAAACCGAACCTTTGGGTGGGCAACTTGATTTATTCGGCGAAATAAAGACCGATTTAGTCACCGAAAAGGCCGATAAATCCCTTTACGATTTAAGAAAAAAATTCGGTAAAGAAAAACTTAAAAGAGGCCGAAATCTTTGACTTTACAATATAATAAATATATTATATAATTAAGACTGATGTAAATCGGTCTTAATTTTTTATGGAGATGATAATAATGATTGATAAGAGTATTAGAAAATTAATTTGCTACGGAAAGGAAAAAGGCCTTTTCGACCTTAGAGATGAAGCCTTTGTTACCAACCGTGTTTTAGAAATCTTAAATCTTGACAGTTTTGATTGTGAAGAAGATTTTGAAGGTATAGATTTAGAAGAAACCTTAAAAGAACTTCTCGACTTTGCAACCGAAAAAGGTCTTATTGAAGATAATATCACCAGTCGTGATTTGTTTGACACCAAACTTATGGGTGCTTTATGCCCAAGACCTTCCGAAGTCACCGATAAGTTCTATAAAATTTATAATGAGCAATCCCCCAAGGCTGCTACCGATTATTTCTATAACTTAAGTTGCAACAGCGATTACATTCGCCGTTACAGAATAAAGAAGGACGTTAAGTGGGTAGCGCCCACTGCATACGGCGACCTTGACATTACAATTAACCTTTCAAAACCCGAGAAGGACCCCAAAGCAATTGCTGCTGAAAAAGCCGCTCCCCAAAGTGGTTATCCAAAATGTTTGCTTTGCAAAGAGTGCGAAGGTTATGCCGGAAGAATGAACTTCCCTGCTCGTCAAAATCATAGAATTATTCCTATCACCATTAACGATAGTGACTGGTGTTTCCAATATTCACCTTATGTATATTACAACGAGCATTGTATTGTATTTAATTCTAAGCACAGTCCTATGTCCATCAACCACCAAACCTTCAAGAAACTTCTTGATTTCGTTGGTCTTTTCCCCCACTACTTTGTAGGTTCAAATGCCGACCTTCCAATTGTTGGTGGCTCAATTCTTTCCCACGACCATTTCCAAGGTGGTAACTACACCTTTGCAATGGCTAAGGCTCCTGTTGAAGAAACCCTTACATTTGAGGGCTTTGAAGATGTAAATGCAGGAATTGTTAAATGGCCTATGTCGGTTATTCGTTTATCTAACCCCAACCCTGACCGTTTAATCTCCCTTGCTTGTAAGATTTTAGATGCTTGGAGAGGCTACACCGACGCTGAAGCATTTATCTTTGCCGAAACCGACGGTGAACCCCACAACACAATTACCCCCATTGCTCGTAAAAACGGTGAGAACTTTGAACTTGATTTAGTTCTTCGCAACAATATTACTACCGAAGAGCATCCTATGGGTGTTTATCATCCCCACGCCGAACTCCACCACATTAAGAAAGAAAACATCGGTCTTATTGAGGTTATGGGCTTGGCAGTTCTCCCTGCTCGTTTGAAGGGTGAAATGGCACTTCTTAAAACTGCCATGTTAGAAGGCAAGGATTTAAAAGCCGATGAAGTTCTCGCAAAACACGCTGATTGGGTAGATGAAATTTCTGCTAAACATACCATTACTGCTGACAATATTGACGAGATTATCGAAAAAGAAATCGGTATTGTATTTGCTAAAGTTTTGGAACACGCCGGTGTTTACAAGAGAAATGAAGAAGGCAAAAAAGCATTTATTAAGTTTTGCAGTAGTGTGAAATAATGTTTATTGATGTTTTTACACAGGTTAGTATTTTATTTGTCTTAATTCTCTTAGGTGTTATACTCGCCAAGGTTAAAATGCTTGGGGAAACGGCCATTAAACAAATGACCAATTTCGTGCTGACAATTGTTAGTCCTTGTGTAATTATTAAATCATTTGTACGAGAATTTGACCCTTCCCTTACCAAAAAATTACTTGTAAGTTTTTTAATTTCCATTGCGATACATTTGGGATATATTCTTCTTTGCCATTTGCTTATTCACGATAACGACAAGGCAAAAGAAAAGGTTATGCGATTTGCTGCCATCTTTTCCAACTGTGGATTTATGTCTATTCCTCTTTTAGAGGCAATTTTAGGAGACAAAGGTGTTTTCTACGGCACATCCTATCTAGCAACCTTTTATGTTATTGTTTGGAGTTATGGTGTCTTCCTTATGAGTGGCAACCGTGAAGATTTATCCCTCAAAAAAATAGCTACAAACCCCGGAATTATCGGTATTGCTTTAGGACTTAGCATATTCTTCTTGAATATACCCATCCATAAAGCGCCTATAATTTCTCAGCCCATTACATTATTAGCAGGGCTTAATACCCCACTACCTATGATAATTATCGGTTATCATCTGGCTAACAGTAAACTTTTATCGGCTATAAAGAATTATAAAAGTATCTTCTCCATGGGACTTAAACTTATTATATTCCCTCTTCTAACCTTACTCTTAATGTATCTTTGCGGAATAAGAGGCGAAGTTTTGGTGGCCATCACAATTTCGGCTTCGGCTCCCACCGCCGCCATTACCACAATGTTCTCATCCAAATATGACGCCGATACTACCCTTTCGGTTAGTATGGTTTCATTAAGCACAATAATTTCAATACTTTCAATGCCTATTATTATTACATTAGCCCAAAGCATTGCATAAATTTAACACCTCGGGTAAAAATATTCCCGAGGTGATTTTTTTGCAATTAACACAAAAAGAAATGGATTTACTAAAGGACCTTAAAGGACAAGAAAAATTGTGTGTGGAAAAGTATACAAAGGCGGCATCCCTTGCCCTTGACCCCCAACTAAAACAACTTTTTACCCAAATCGGTAATGTAGAACAGGGTCATTTAAACACCATTGCTCAAATGGAACAAGGTAACACTTTAGGCACATCATCGGGTGGGCAAACTATTAACTCCACCTTTAATGAAAACTATGGTTTAGGAGACACTCCCGACAAACAGGCTGACTGTTATTTATGTGGGGACCTTTTGGCTACCGAAAAACACGCATCCCATCTTTACGACACCTGCGTTTTTGAGTTTAAGGACAAAACCCTTCGAGATACCCTAAACCACATTCAAAAAGAAGAACAAGAACACGGCAAGTATATCTACGATTATATGTCTAAAAACAATATGTATGCATAATAAAAAGGGACACTTTCGTGTCCCTTTAAAATTATTCGGTAATAAATTTGTGGTAAACCTTTTTACCCTTTTTAAGAATGAAATCGGACTCAAAGACTGATTTTTCATACATTGTTGTGGGGTCGGTTACCTTTTGGTCGTTAACACTAACGCCACCTTGTTGCACCAAGCGTCTGCCTTCACCCTTGGATGCAGTGAGCCCTGCCTTAAGCATCAGATCGAGAATACCGATTTTGCCTTCATTAAAATCGCTATCAGCAATAGAGGTGGTAGGCATATTTTCGTGGGAACCTGCACCTGCGAATACTGCTCTTGCAGTTTCTTGAGCCTTGGTAGCCTCTTCTTCGCCGTGAACCAACTTAGTAAGTTCAAACGCCAAAATTTCCTTGGCAGTGTTAAGTTGGCTTCCTTCCCAAGCATCCATCTTGTCAATTTCTTCAAGAGGTAAGAATGTAAGCATACGGATACATTTCAAAACATCACCGTCGCCAACATTTCTCCAATATTGATAGAACTCATAAGGAGATGTCTTTTCAGGGTCAAGCCAAACAGCGCCACTTGCAGTTTTACCCATCTTCTTGCCTTCGGAGTTAAGAAGCAATGTAATGGTCATAGCATAAGCATCTTTGCCGAGTTTCTTACGAATAAGTTCGGTACCACCAAGCATATTACTCCATTGGTCATCACCACCGAATTGCATATTACAGCCATATTCCTTAAACAAATGATAGAAGTCGTAACTTTGCATTATCATATAGTTGAACTCAAGGAAAGAAAGGCCTTTTTCCATTCTTTGCTTGTAGCACTCGGCTCTTAACATATTATTAACCGAGAATTGAGCGCCAACTTCACGAAGCATATCAATATAGTTAAGTTTTAAAAGCCAGTCAGCATTATTAACCATTTGAGCCTTGCCTTCGCCAAACTCGATAAAACGGCTCATTTGCTTTTTGAAACAGTCGCAGTTGTGTTGAATTTGCTCACTTGTCATCATAGAACGCATATCGGTTCTACCTGAAGGGTCGCCGATATGACCGGTACCACCACCGATAAGGGCAATAGGTTTGTTACCTGCCATTTGCAAACGCTTCATAAGGCAAAGTGCCATAAAGTGGCCTACGTGGAGACTGTCAGCAGTGGGGTCAAAGCCGATGTAAAATGTAGCTTTACCGTTGTTTACAAGCTCCCTAATTTCTTCCTCATCGGTTACCTGTGCAATAAGTCCACGGGCAACTAACTCATCATAAATCTTCATTTTAAATATTGCTCCTATCCAATAATTCCTTTGCAGAATTATAAATATTTTCCGTAATTTCCTGTCCCGACATTATACGGGCAATTTCTTTAATTCTATCATCACCGTCAATAGGTGTAACAGTTGTTTTGGTACGGTCGCCACTTACCGATTTTTCGATAAGTAAATGATTATCAGCCTTGGCTGCGATTTGGGCTAGGTGGGTTATGCAAATAACCTGTCGCTTCCTTGCAACCCTTTTAAGTTCGGCCGCCACCTTTTCGGCCGCAAAACCACTAATACCTGCATCGATTTCATCAAAAATCATCGTGGATATATTATCCTTATCCACAAGGGAGCTCTTAATTGCCAACATAACACGGGAAAGTTCGCCGCCCGATGCAATTTTGCAAAGTGGTTTAACACTCTCACCCTTATTGGCTGAAATCATAAACTCCACATTGTCGCAACCCTTTGAGGAATATCTTCCCTTTTCAATACGGGTTACGAATTTAACACCCGACATATTAAGATATTCGAGGGTATCGCAAACATCTTGTGAAAACTTTTCGGATGCCGTCTTACGGCTTAAACTCAAGACTTCACCCTTTAAAACAAGGCGTTCTTTAGCCTTTTCGAGTTCGTCGGCCAACTGGTCAGCCCTTTTGTCCGAGAAGGTAATGTTTTGAAGTTCTTCTTTTGCCGACTCCAAAAATTCAAGCATCTTCTCTTCACTATTGCCGTATTTTACCATAAGTCGATAGAGAAAATCAAGTCTTGCATTAATTTCATCGGGATTTTTATAATTTTCACCCAAAGAGTCGGAATATTCCTTAACGTCGGCCAAAATATCCTCGGCTTTTGAAATCAAATCGTTTATATCCGAAAAACCTTTTTTTGCCTTTTCGGTTTCCAAAGAGCCTAAAAGTTTTGAAGCAGTTTTAAGCCTTGTAATAACACCGTCGCTGTCATCATCACCCGAAAGGATTTGGGAAGTGAAAGAAAAGGCTTTTAAATTCTTTTCGAAATTTTCAGCAAGGTCTAAATTTTCCTTTAAACCTTCAATTTCACCAACCTTAATATTAGCAGTTTCAAGTTCATTTATTTGATATTTTAAAAGGTCGATTTTGCGCTGTTTTTCATCCTCGTCCATTTCAAGGCTTGATAGTTCTTTTCGGATTTTATTAAGGGTTTTAAACTCGTTATAATAATCCTCAAGTAAGTCCTTATTCTCGGCAACAGCATCAATAAAGGCGCAATGCTTTTCAGGGTCTAACAAAGCCTGACTATCGTGTTGACCGTGAATATTAATTAAACTGGATGCTACCTCACGCAAGGCCGAAGCAGTAAAGGGTTTGCCGTTAATCTTAATCAAACCCTTGCCACTTAAACTTAGTTTCCTTGTTACAAGCACATTTCCGTCTTCATCGGGGATAATGTCCTGTTTCTTTAAGATTTCGATATTCTCTTCGGTTAAATCTCCAAAAAGGGCAGTAACCTCGGCCGAGTCGCATCCACTTCTAATTAAATCCTTAGAAGTACGCTCACCTAAAACTGCATTGATAGAATCTATTACAATAGATTTACCTGCGCCGGTTTCACCCGTCAAAACATTAAAACCTTCGGTTAGCTCAATATCACATTTTTCAATAACTGCTATATTTTCAATATGTAAAAATTTAAGCATTTTTAATCTTTCCTAATTCAGAAATAAGGTTTTTCGACTCGGCTTCGGAGTGGGTTACGATAATAATAGTATCATCACCTGCAAGCGAGCCCAACATCATATTGCCAAAAAGGGCATCAACGGCAACACAAGCACTTGAAGCCATACCGGGATAACACTTAATAACAACATTATTAAGTGCATAGTCGAAACTTTTTACTCCATCGATAAACATTTTAATATATAGATTACTTGAAGGAGTATCGGCAGAAACACGATGGCTTAAATATCTGTAATTGCCCTTTGCATCTCTACCCTTTATAATTTTAAGTTCCTTAATATCACGAGAAACGGTTGACTGGGTTACTTGAAAACCCAAAGCCTCCAAACCTTGTTGAAGTTCCTCTTGGGTTAAAAGAATATTATTTTCAATTAATTCTAATAATTTTTGTTGTCTTGTTTGCTTCAACTTTACATACTCCTTGTGTCTTTAAATTTATAAGATAAAGTTTTGTAAAATGAACGATTATTCAGTCTTATAAGTTTTACAAAATCGGGAGATTTCTTTATATAAATTTCGGTAAAAGGTTTAACTGCGCAAACCTTTCGACCATCAATTGTGAGATAAATTTCGGTTCTCTTTTTGGAGAAAGCCTTTAACTTAATTGTGGAATTAGCCGACATAAGTATTGGTTTTGCCGCCAAAGAGTGGGAGCAAATTGGGGTGATACACATACTTTGCATAAGTGGGTCGATAATCGGTCCACCTGCCGACATAGAATATGCAGTGGAGCCTGTTGGTGTGGAAATTATAAGTCCATCGGCTCTATAACTAATGCTGTCGCCTGCCACATTGGCCGAAACATCAATAATACGGGAAATAAAACCACTGGTAATAACTGCATCGTTTAAAGCAACATATTCGCCAATTGTTTTTCCGTTTTCCATTACCGAAACATTTAACATCATTCTTCTTTCGGTAAAGTAATCCTCGCTTTTAAGTTTGGAGATTAACTCTAACTCGTTTTGCTCCAAATTTGCAAGATATCCCATTCTTCCTGCGTTAATACCAAGAACAGGTTTATCGTATTTGGCAGCAATTTTAGCGTATCTGATAATTGTTCCATCGCCACCAATAGTGATTATAACATCCGAAATTTTGAAAAGTTCTTCCTCGGCAGTTGGAATAAAACCTGCAGCAACAATTGTATCGGGAATATAAGCAGTTATGCCTTCATTTTTCAGAATAACGGCAAGTTTTTCCACAACCTCGCTACAACCGGGTTTGTCTAAATTAGGTAAAATACCAACAGTCATAAGTTTTCTCCTTTCTTAATTTAGCGCTTCGTATGATTTTTCAACAACTTCCTCGGCTGAAAAATCGCCGATTTGGAAATCTTCTTCTTTTCTTATATAACATAGGTATTCAATATTGCCTTCGGGACCTTTAACGGGTGAAAAATCTAACCCTAATAGAGAAAATTTGTTTTCTTCAAGTAATCCGATTATCTTTTCGATAACTGCAATATGAACACTCTTTTCCCTGACAACGCCCTTTTTGCCAACGTTTTCTTTACCTGCTTCAAACTGTGGTTTAATAAGGCAAACTGCGCTGCCACCTTGTTTTAAAAGGGTGCGCATAACGGGTAAAATAAGGGACAAGGAAATAAAGGATACATCCACCGATGCAAAATCTAATTCTTCGGGAATTTGTTCTCGGGTAACATACCTAAAGTTGGTTCTTTCAAGGTTTACTACCCTTTCATCTGTCCTGAGTTTCCAGTCAAGTTGACCGTAACCCACATCAATGGCATAAACTTTATGAGCGCCGTTTTGAAGCATACAGTCGGTAAATCCACCGGTGGAAGCGCCAATATCGGCACAAATGTAACCACTTAAATCTATGGGAAAAGCGGTCATAGCCTTTTCGAGTTTAAGACCACCACGGCTTACATATTTTAATGCCTGACCTCTAACCTCAATAACATCTTCCGGCTTCACGGTGTTACCGGCTTTGTCCGACTTTTGATTATTAACATATACAATTCCGGCCATTATAAGGCGTTTTGCTTTTTCACGGCTTTCGGCGAAACCACCTTCCACCAAAGCCACATCTAATCTAACCTTAGCCATTATTTACCTCGTTTATAATTCCTTTAGCATCTAATTTGCAAATTTCTAGTGCTACAGTTGTATCCATTTGAGGAATAAATTCATCCTCCACAGCGCAAATCTTAAATTTACCTTTAAATCCTTTTTGAAGCAACAAGGAAGAAAGGTGCTCACCAATTCCTCCCCTTTTAACCGTTTCTTCAAAAACATAAATCTCGCTAAAATTCATTAAAGTTTTAGCCAAATCATCACTTAAAGGATAAATTTTATTAAGTTTTACAATATTTATATCGGTGTTTTGACCTGCTTCTAAAGCTTCACTGAAAAGTCGGCCATAGGTTACAACAGCCTTTTTACCCTTGCCTTCGACAACCGAGTAATCCGACTCAAAGTCCACATCTCCACAAGGTTTTTCACAACCTCTTGGGTATCTTACGGCAAAAATGCCGTCCTTATCGGCAGTGTATTTAATTCTATATTCAAGTTCGTTGTAACTTGAAGGTGAGAAAACGGTTATATCGGGGATGCAGGTAAGATAGGACACATCAAAAAGACCTTGATGGCTTTCACCATCTTCACCAACAATACCTGCACGGTCAACAAGAAGTCTCAAGGGGAATTTACCAATTGCAGCATCATGAATAATTTGGTCAAATCCTCTTTGCAAGAAGGAGGAATATACTGCAAAGTAAGGTTTAAGCCCCTTAGAAGCCAAAGCCGAACCAAAGCAAACACCATGGCCTTCGGCAATGCCCACATCAAAAAATCTCGATTTGTATTTTTTGGCAAATTCTTCTAAACCCGTTCCCTCGGTCATGGCTGCCGTAATAGCGCATATTTTATTATCCTTTTCGGCAAGTTCACAAAGGGTTTTACCGGCCACTGCCGAGAAATTGAGTTTGCCACCACTTTGTGCTCCCTCTTCAATATCAAAAGGTGAAACACCGTGGTAATTTTTGGGACTGGTTTCGGCAAACTTATAACCCTTACCCTTAGTTGTAACAATATGCACCAAGGAAGGTTTATCATAATTTTTAGCAATCTTTAAAATCGACTCCAAGCCCTTAATATCGTGACCATCCACAGGACCTAAATAATTATAGCCCAAAACCGAGAAAAGATTACTGCGATAAATGGCGTTTTTAAAACCCTCTTTCATTTTATAAACAACTCTATAAAGCGTTTTACCCGCAAAGGGAATTTTCAAAAGGAACTGACTGAAAGCATCCTTAAAACGATGGTAACGGGGTCGGTTGCGCATTTTGGTTAAAGTACGAGCCAAAGCGCCCACATTTTTTGAAATAGACATTTTATTATCATTTAGCACAACAATAAAATTACTTTTGCCCATTCCTGCGTTATTAAGACCTTCGTAAGCCATACCACCGGTTAAAGCACCATCGCCGATTACTGCAACGGCTGTTCCATCTTCACCTAAAATTTTCTTGGCTTTATAAATTCCGTATGCTGCCGAAATGGAGTTACTACTGTGTCCCGTAACAAAGGGGTCGTGTTCACTCTCGGTCGGCCGCATAAAGCCTGAAAGACCATCCTTGGTACGAAGTGTATCAAATCGGTCAAATCGGCCTGTTAAAAGTTTGTGGGCGTAACATTGATGCCCCACATCAAACAAAATTGCATCTTCAGGGGATGAGAAAACTCGGTGTAAAGCAACTGTCAGCTCCACCGCACCTAAATTGGACGCCAAATGACCACCGTTTTTTGAAACGGTTTCCATTATCTTTCCTCTTATTTCCTCACAAAGATTTGCGAGTTCCACTTCATTCAACTGTTTTATATCATCAGGTGAACTAATTTTACCTAAAATAGGATACTCCAAATTTCAACATCCCTTAACTGTTTCTATCAAGCAAATAGTTTGTTATTTCGTAAAGTGCCTCGGTATCTCCACCGATTTCATCCAAAGCATCTAATGCCATATTTGAAAGTTCAGCCGCAATGGCAAATGCCTTGTCAAGTCCGTAAAGAGACACAAAGGTTGTTTTATTGTTTTTATCGTCGCTACCAACCGGTTTTCCTAAAACCTTTTCATTGGCAGTAACATCTAAAATGTCATCAATGATTTGGAAAGCCAATCCCAAATTATAGCCGTATTTCGCAGCCGATTTAAGGGTTTCCTCATCATCTTTACCTGCAGCAATACAACCGATAGAGGCGGCAGCAATAAGCAAAGCAGCCGTTTTTCTCATATACATATCCTGAAGGTCCATAGCATCAGGTTTGTTTTTCTCAAAAGAAAGGTCCAAGACCTGACCACCAATCATACCGTGAACACCTGCATTACTGCTCAAAAAGGAGATAGCCTTTAATACTTTATCGCTGCTAACGGGAGCGTTAGCGCAAATGAAAAACGCCTCTGTAAGTAAAGTATCCCCTGCTAGTAAAGCAATATCCTCACCAAAAGCCTTATGGCAAGAAGGTTTACCTCTTCTCATATCATCGTTGTCCATACAGGGCAAATCATCGTGTATTAAAGAATAGGTATGTATCATTTCAAGTGCCACTGCGAAGTCGAGGGCAGCCCCGGGGTTTCCACCACAAAGGCGACAAAACTCCATCATGATAACAGGTCTTATTCTTTTTCCACCGGCCTGTAAACTGTAACGAACGGCATCGATGACCTTATTGTATTTAACATCACAAGAAGGGAAAAGTTCGTCGATGCGCTTTTCCACAATTTCCTTGTAATCATTTAAAAGTGCGTTTAAATCCATTATTCAACCTCGCTTAAAGCTGTAATTTTAGTTTCAGCTTCCTTCAAAGCATTTCGGCAATCCTTAACATTTGCCATACCCTTTTCAAAAAGGGCAATCGACTCTTCCAAAGTACAGTCGCCTTTTTGAAGTTTTTCTACAACCTCTTCCAAGGATTTTAAAGCAGTTTCAAAATCCATTTTTTCTGCCATACTAATTCACCTTTATTTCTTTAACTTGGGTTTTAACCTTGCCGTCAGCAAAGGTTATATCAATTAAGTCATCGGTTTTAAGTTCTTTTGCGCTAAGCACCAATTTTTCATCCTTACTTGCCACAGCAAAACCTCTTGACAAGGTTTTAAGTGGACTTAAAGCATCCAATTTACCTGCATTTTCACCCAAACTCAATTTACAGTTATTAATTTTCTCTTTTAAAGCCAAACTCAAACCATCACTTAACTTATCTATAAGTTCTGCCTTTAAATTTATAAACTCAAGGGCAGTTTCACGAGATAAAGCAACCTTTTCAAATCGAAGTTTACTATTTTCAAGTTTGCCCTTCAAAAGATTTGAAAGTCGGTTTTTATAAGCATCGACAAGCGCCAGTATTTCCCCTTGGTCGGGCACTGCCAGCTCGGCTGCTGCCGAAGGGGTTGGAGCACGTAAATCAGCAACAAAGTCGCTAATGGTAAAATCGGTTTCGTGACCTACGGCCGAAATCACGGGGAAAGGCGCCTCATAAATTTTATAAGCCAATTTTTCATCGTTAAATGCCCACAAATCTTCAGCCGAGCCACCACCACGACCAATTATGCAAAGGTCAATGCCTTCTAAAGTGTAAAGTTTGTCAAGGGTCGCCAGCATTTCGGGTACGGCAAAATCGCCCTGCACCGAAACTGGACACATTAGCACTTCGGCCACAGGCCAACGGCGAGAAAGAATATTCAAAATATCCCTAACAGCTGCGCCACTACCCGAAGTTACAACTGCAATTTTTTTAGGAAACTTAGGCAAAGGCCTTTTGCTTTGGGGGTCGAACAAGCCTTCCTTTTGGAGTTTAGCTTTGGTTTGCTCAAACCTTCTTGCAATATCTCCTAAACCGGCATCGGCAATATTTTCGGCATAAATTCGGTACCCACCGTCTTTTTCGTAAACCGAAACCCTTCCCGTTACATTGACCTGCATTCCGTTTTCCAAATCGAACTTCAAACGACTTGCAAAGGAACGAAACATTACGCAATTAACTGTGGCTTCACTATCTTTCAAAGTAAAATAAATATGCCCACTGCTGTAATGATTTTTCAGGTTAGAAATCTCACCCAAAACGGAAATATGGGAAAGTCTCGGGTCTCCTTCAATTAAATTCTTAATATAAAAATTTAATTGTTTAACACTGAGTGTACTACCTGACATATTAACCCTTTTTAGCCACGGTGGATAAAATTCCGTTTACAAAGGATGCGTCGGCTTCGGTAGCGTATTTCTTGCATATTTCAACTGCTTCGTTAATAGAAACCGATACAGGAATATCATCCATATTCTTCATTTCAAAAATCGCCAAACGCAAAACGCAAAGTGCAGTCTTGGAAATACGTTCAATCTTCCAACCAACAGCATTTTCGGAAATGATACTATCTAATTCTTCAACCTTTACATAAACACCCTTAAAAACAGTTTTAATGTAATCATCAGGCACAAGGTCTCTGGCCTCGAAAGCTAAATCCAAAATATCCTCTACGCTTTCCTTAGAAAATACTTTTTCGAAAATAAGGATAAACGCTTCTTCTCTTGCCATTTTTCTTGTCATAAAGGCACCTCTTTCACCTTAAGGTTATAATTATATTAATTATACAATGAAATATGCATAATTTCAAGGATAATATGCATAAAATTATGCAGTTTTCAAAAAAACTTGACAAAAAATAGTGTGGGATGTAAAATACCAATGTAAAGTGTTGATAAGGACAAGTAAGTTTGCTTTGGTTCTTTTAGAGAGTGTGGGTCAAGGGCTGAAAACCCGCATAAGAAAAGGGCAAAACGAAACCACCTTTGAGCGCCAAGGTTTGCAACTTGGCCGTAGAACCTGCGTTAAGGGTTTAAAAAGTGTTCGGCTTTGCCGAGAATACGGGTGGAACCGCGGAGAATTTTCACTTCGTCCCGAAAGACAAATTAAGTCTTTCGAGGCGGAGTTTATTTTTTTGGAGGAAAAATTATGATTAAAGTAACACTAAAAGGCGATGTTGTTAAGGAATTTGAGTCCGGCATCACTGCTTACGAAGTTGCAAAAGAAATCAGCATGGGTCTTGCTAAATCGGCCTGCGCAGTTAGAATTAACGGCGAAAACAAAGACCTTAGAACCGAACTTAATGAGGACTGCGCTTTAGAAATTTTAACCTTTGATGACGATTACGGTAAGTGGACCTTCCGTCACACTGCTTCCCACATTTTAGCACAGGCAGTTAAGCGTTTATTCCCCGATACTTTGGTTACAATCGGTCCTGCTGTTGAGGATGGTTTCTATTACGACTTCGACGTTAAAACCAATTTCACCAACGATGACCTTTTAAAAATCGAAGCCGAAATGAAGAAAATCGTTAAAGAGGACATTAAAATCGAAAGATTTACAATGTCTCGTGACGAGGCTTTAAAATATTTCAAAGAAAAGAACGAGCCTTACAAGGTAGAACTTGTAGAGTCTATCGACGAGGCGCAAGAAATCAGTTTCTATTCTCAAGGTGATTTCACCGACCTTTGCGCCGGCGCTCACCTTATGAGTACAGGTTTGGTTAAGGCATTTAAACTTACATCTGCAACCGGTGCTTATTGGAGAGGAAATTCAGACAACAAGATGCTTTGCCGTGTTTACGGTACTGCTTTCCCCAAGGCTTCAATGCTTGAAGAACATCTTACAATGCTTGAGGAAGCCAAGAAGCGTGACCACAACAAACTTGGCCGTGAGTTGGAACTTTTTACCACTGCCGATGTTATCGGTCAAGGACTTCCCATTATGCTTCCCAAGGGTGCTAAAATCATCCAAACCCTCCAACGTTTTGTTGAGGACGAGGAATACAAACGTGGTTGGCAACTCACCAAAACTCCTTATATGGCAAAAAGAGAACTTTACAAGATTTCAGGCCACTGGGACCACTATTTAGACGGTATGTTTGTTATGGGCGACCCTAATGATGAGTCAAAAGAGTGTTTTGCGCTTCGCCCCATGACCTGTCCTTTCCAATACCAAGCATATTTAAATCGTGCTCGTTCTTACAGAGATTTACCCCTTCGTTACAACGAGACCTCTACCCTCTTCAGAAACGAGGAATCGGGCGAAATGCACGGACTTATTCGTGTTCGTCAGTTCACCATTTCCGAAGGTCACTTAATGTGTACTCCCGAGCAGTTGGAAGATGAGTTCCGTTCTTGCTTGGAACTTGCAATTTATATGCTTAAGACTTTAGGTCTTTACGAAGATGTTTCCTACCGTTTCTCACAATGGGATCCTGCTGATACCGAAAAGTACATCGGTACTCCTGAACAATGGAACAAGACCCAAGATATGATGGCTAAAATTCTTGACCACCTTGAAATCCCTTACAAGGTTGGCGTTGGTGAGGCTGCATTCTACGGACCCAAACTTGACATTCAAATTAAAAATGTTTACGGCAAGGAAGATACCCTTATCACCATTCAAATTGATGAATTACTTGCTGAAAAATTCGGCATGGAATATGTTGATAAAGATGGCGTTAAAAAGACTCCCTGCATCATTCATAGAACCTCTATCGGTTGTTATGAAAGAACCCTTGCATTGCTTATTGAAAAATATGCAGGTGCCTTCCCCATGTGGTTGGCTCCCGTTCAGGTTAAAATTCTTCCCATCGCCGACCGTCACGCTGATTATGCTTACGACCTTAAGCGCAAGCTCGAAGAAAAGGGCATTAGGGTCGAACTTGATGACCGTAACGAAAAAATCGGTTACAAGATTAGAGAAGCCCGACTTCAAAAGGTTCCTTATATGCTTATCGTTGGCGATAATGAGGTTGAAAATGGCGAAGTTTCGGTTCGTCGCAGAGGTGAAGATGGTGACCTTGGCGCTATGTCGGTAGAAGATTACATCAAACTGGCAAGCGAAGAAATTGAAACCAAAAAAATCTAAAATTTTTAAAATCCCCTGCTTTTTAGCGGGGGATTTTTTTGATTCAAATCTTTCCTTAAATTATTTGAAAATTTAAGACAAAAATAATTTAAGGGGTGAAAAAATGAAAGATAAAAAGAAGATTTCCGATATGAGCCATCCAAACACCAGCGACGGTCAACCCGACACTGCCTTTGATATGGTTAATTTCTATGGCACCTATGAAATTCAAAAAACTGCCGACACGCCCAACGCTTATCCTGCTATAGCTCAAGGGTTTAATAAAAAACAGGTTAAAACCGACCGTCAAAATCCCCACAGCAAAAAAGAAATTTGGTAAATATTATATTTTTTAAAAAAATACTTGCATTTTGAGAACAAGTGTGGTATTATCATTTTTGCAGTATTTTTGAAAGGGGTGACAATAGTGAAAGAAGGTATTCATCCGCAGTATGAAAAGGTAACCGTTAAGTGCGCTTGCGGTGCAGAGTTTGAGACCGGTTCAACAAAGAAGGACATTCGTTTGGATATTTGTTCAAAGTGTCATCCATTTTTCACAGGTAAACAGAAATTGGTAGATACCGGCGGACGTGTTGATAGATTCAACAAACGTTTCAATCTCAACGGTTAATCTTAGATTACGAATTAAAAAAGACTGTCCGAAAAGACAGTCTTTTATTTTTCTCAATTTACTTAAGGAGGGATTTTTGTGTCAGGTTACTTAACCATTAAAAACGAAGGTCACAGCAAATACATTGAAAAGCGTTCCAAATTTTTGGGCGTGGCTTTTCCTTGCGAAACCGAAGCACAAGCCCTCAAGCTTATTGATAATCTTAAAACTAAATACTGGGATGCCAGACACAACTGCTACGCATTTGTTGTTGATGAAGGTCGTACCCTCCGTTTTTCGGATGATGGCGAACCCCACTCCACTGCAGGAAAACCCATTTTAGAGGTTATTACTGCAAAAGGGCTTGTTAATGTTTTAGTGGTGGTTACCCGTTATTTCGGTGGTGTTCTTTTGGGCACGGGCGGACTTGTTCGCGCGTACACCACAGCCACCAAAGATGCTTTAGAAAATGCAACCGTGGTAGAAATGGTGCCCTGTACCCTTTTTAAAATAAACTGTTCTTACAGCGAACATCCTTCCCTTTTAAGACTTGTTGAAAATAGCAATGCAAATCTTTTAAACACCGATTTTGCCGAAAATGTTACCTTAAACATTGTTTTAAAGGATGGCGATATTGCTGACTTTGAGCACAGTTTAACCGAAAACTTTTCGGGCAAATTAAAAATGGAGGAAACGGCTAAAACCATTTCCCCCTTTGAGATTTAAATTTTTCTTTTAAACTTTTCTTTCCAATATCCACCACAAGATACAACTTCAGCCAAAGCGCAAACAGGAATTGCTGCCAAACCATCAATTACCGAATGTTGCTTTATGAAAACGGTGGAAAGACAAACTAAAACGCAAAATATTACAACTGCTGTCTTGGCGAGCCAAGGGGCAGTTTTTTCTTTTAGCCAAATCGATGCCATACCAATAGAATATGCCACGTGCAAAGATGGGCAAACATTGGAATTGGTATCAAAAGCTTGTAAAGATGCCACCATATCGGTTAAAAAATTATCTCTCGGGTATATTTCAGGTCTTAAAGGCTGAAAATTCGGAAAGACAATGTAGACTATAATCGCCACTGCTTGAGTTACAATTATAAACTTTTGAAGTCTTACAAAATTTTCCACATTGTAAAACATAAAATACAAAAGTGAAAATACAATAAGTGCATACCACGTTACATAAGGTATTATAAAACCTTCCAAAAAAGGAATTTTATAATCCAAAGCACAATAAATGGCGGTGCCACTGTTATTTGGAACAAAATATTCCAAGGAGAAGTAAAAAATAAAATAAACCACCCATCCGAGTAACAACTTTAGATGGGAAAAACGAGGGTCGTTTAATTTTCTAAAAGAAAAACCACTATAATCCACAACCGGCTTTTTCATTTTCATCCTCCCTTTTAACAGTTTACATATCAATTATATTATAGCAAACACCTTTTTTCAACCGATTTTGTAAAATTAATATTTTCTTAAATTTTTCATAGCAGGATTGTCTATTAAATTTCCTTTTTCCGAAAAGCGCGACCCATGGCAAGGGCAGTCCCACGTTCTTTCTTGTTTATTCCATTTGAGTCCGCAGCCCAAATGCGGGCAACGTTTGGTCGTGGGGGTAAGCATACCCCATACCGACTCACATACATTAATACCCAACTGCTTAAACATCATATTCCTTGAAGGGTTGAAAGTTTCGGCATATTCGTTTTTCGCTCCCAAGATTTCATCTCGCAAGATTTCGGCAGCCACCATTGATGAGGTCATCCCCCATTTATTAAAACCTGTTGCAACATATAGATTTTCCGTGTGTTTGGAATATTTCCCTATATAAGGCATGCCGTCAAGGGTTTCGCAGTCTTGGGTTGCAAAACTAAATTTTTCTTTTGAATTAGGATAATACTTCTTTACAAATTCTCTGAGTTCGTTATAACTGCCACCTTTCTTTCCGGTTCGGTGGGAACCACCACCCAGCAGGAGCAAATCGCCGTATTTTCTAAAGGAAAGTCCTTTCAAATCCTCATCAACATACATTCCGTTTATTTGAGGTGCATTTGAAAGTCCCAACACATAGGAACGGTGCTGATACATTTTCATAAAATACATTCCGTGGGTATTTATAAAGGGAAAATGAGTTGCAACTATTACCTTTTTAGCAGTAATCTTTCCAAAATCGGTAATTGCGGTGGTATCAAGCAAATCTTTAACGGCCGTGTTTTCGTAAATATTAAGCCCCCTGGCTATTGTATATAAAAATTTTAATGGGTTAAACTGCGCTTGATTTTCAAATCCAACTGAACCCTCTACATTAAAAGGCAACGAGGTTTTCTTGGTAAAAAAAGCTTTATATCCTATCTTATCTAAAACTTCAAATTCTTCTTTGATTTTTTCTTCCTTGGTTCTTGAAAAGACAAAGGAAGGTTTAATTTCAAAATCACAGTCTATATTTTCACACAAACTTTTGTATTTCGTCACTGCTTTTTCATTTGCCTCTAAATAAATTTTGGCAGTTTCCAACCCATAATTCTTTGCAATTTTGCTATAGATTAGTCCGTGCTGGGATGTGATTTTAGCAGTTGTATTCTTGGTAACACCACTACCAATTTCATTTGCCTCCACAAGAATATAATCCACACCTGCCTTGTGTAGTTCCAAGGCGCACAAGATACCCGCCATTCCACCTCCGATAATTAATACATCGGTCTTTTTATAGCCTTTAAAAGATTCAAACTTAGGTTTCTCTGCAGCATTTATCCACAATTCTTTCATAATTTCCTCCAAATACGTTTTAAAAATAGTATTTGTTAATATAAGGAAAATATAAAAAAACCGCCTTTTTCAAGGCGGTTTTTAACTAAGGGAAAATTATTTTAAAGGACTTTCTTTTTTAGAAGCATTTGAAACAATTGCTGCCAAAGGAATAAGACCTAAAACGTTGGGGATTACCATTAAATAGTTAAAGAAGTCGGTAAGTTCCCAAACCAAATCGTTGGAAAGAAGTGTGCCTAAGAAAATAAATCCAATAGCAACTACTGAGTAAATCACATTTGCTATTTTATTATTTTTGAAAAGGTACTGAACATTAATTTTACCGAAGAAATTCCAACCAATAACGGTAGAGTAAGCAAAGAATAAGAGGCAAACAGCAACGAACATCTTACCGATTTGTAAACCTAATGCTTCACCGAAAACAACGCCCATCGCACTGCCAAATGCAGTTTGCATTGCGCTTGTTTTAACAATTACACCACTGTCAATAAGAGCTGAAACAGTAGCTGCATCTTTACCTGCATAAATGCAAGAAATTACAACCAAAGCTGTCATTGTGAGAACGATAAAGGTATCAATAAACACACCAATCATAGCTGTTACACCTTGGTCGTGAGGTTTTTCAACCATGGCTTGTGCGTGTGCGTGAGGTGTCGAACCCATACCGGCTTCGTTGGAGAACAG
>JAZSPH010000006.1:0-17558 GCA_045537355.1 Acutalibacteraceae bacterium | reverse complement strand
GGTATTGAAATCAATCGTAAGATGCTTGCTGATTTAGCAGTAAACGATGCTAAGGGATTCGAGACCTTAGTTAAGGCTGCTAAGAAAGCTCTTGAGAAATAATTTAACTCGCCCGAGTATACCCTCGGGCGACTTTTTCATTTTTTAAGAAAGGAAAATTTTGCTATGTTGGGGCTTAAAGAGATAACTTCTAAGGATAATTCTCTTATCAAGCTTGCTTGCGAATTGCAACGTTCTTCCAAGAAAAGAAGGGAAATGGGTCTCTTCGTTTTAGAGGGACTTCGCATTTGTAAAGATGCTTTGGAAAACGCAATCCGGTTTGACAAGGTGATTGTTTCACACTCGGCTTTAGAGAAGCTGGGGAGCAATATTGAGGCCTTGGTTTCGGCTTGTGGCGATGGGTATTTGGTTACCGATTCACTCTTTAAAAAGATTAGTGACACCGATACTCCACAAGGCATTATTGCCATTGCTTGTGTACCTGAAAGAACCGACGTTGACTTCTCAAAAGGCAAATTTATTGGTTTGGAAAATTTGCAAGACCCATCCAATTTAGGTGCGATTGCAAGAAGTTGTGAAGCATTGGGTGCTGATGGAATTTTAATGTCCAAAGGTTGTTGTGATCCTTATGCGCCAAAGTCTTTAAGAGCATCAATGGGAACGCTTTTAAGGGTTCCTGTGATTGTTTTGGATGATTTTATTGCCGATATTAAAAGGTTATCTTTAAAATCCTATGCTTGTGTTGTTGATAGTTCTGCGACCAGCATTTGCGATGTTTCCTTTTTAGAAGGTTCGGTTGTTTTAATTGGTAATGAAGGAAACGGTTTGACTGAGGAAACGGTTAAAAACAGCGATGTTTGTGTTACTATTCCAATGAAGGGCAAAGCCGAATCTTTAAACGCATCGGTTGCCGGTGCTATTGCAATTTGGGAAATGGTGAAATGAAATATTTAGTTTGGTTTAGCCAGGTTATGGGTGTTGGAAATATTCGTTCAGTCAAGGCTCTTGAATATTTCGGCTCGGCTCAAAATATTTATAATGCTACCGAAAATGAGCGACTCTGCTCTAAAATTTTTACCAAAGAAGAAATCACTCGTTTGGGTAAAATTTCGCTTAGTAAAGCCAGTGATATTATTGCTGACTGTATTAAGTCGGATATTGAGATTATAAGTATTTTTGATAAACGTTATCCCACATCCCTTTCAGTTATTGATAATCCACCTTTAGTCCTTTATATTAAGGGTGAATTTCCTGATTTTAACAATACTCCTGCGCTTTCGGTTGTGGGACCAAGAAAGGTTAGTGAATTTGGCAAGAAAGCTGCCTATTCACTCAGTTTCCGTTTAGCTCGTGCAGGATTCATTATTGTTAGTGGTGGTGCTTTGGGTTGCGATACCTATGCTCACGCAGGCGCCTTAAAATCGGGTGGAATTACTGCTTTGGTAATGGGTTGCGGAATTGATGCTGAATATTTGATTAAGAATAAGCCTTTAAGGGATGAAGTGGCAAAAAGAGGTTGTCTTATTAGTGAGTTGCCACCAAAAGCACCTGTTACAAAATATTCGTTCCCTGTTAGAAACCGTATAATTTCGGCTTTGAGTTTAGGAACTGTTGTGGTTGAGGCTCCCGAAAAGAGTGGGTCTTTAATTACGGCAAGGCTTGCCAATGAGCAGGGAAGAGATGTGTTTGTAATTCCAGGCTCACCCGACAAAGAAGAGTATAAAGGTTCTAATGCTTTGCTTCGTGATGGTGCGAAAGCAGTCCTCGATTTGTCCGATATTTTCACCGAATATATTGTTCGTTTTCCCGATAAAATTGATGTAAGTAAGGCTTACGATAAGAAGATAATCGAAGATAAGCCTCAAAACGACACGAAACCAAAAAAAGAAACAAAAAATATTTCAAAAAATTTCAGTGTAGGTCTTTCCAAAGAGGCAAAAATAGTATATAATTGTATAGATAAGCAAAAATTTCTTCCGGAGGAGATTTTAAACACAGGTCTTGATTCATCTTCGTTACTTTCGGCATTGACCGAACTTGAAATGGAGTTTTTAATTAAGGCTGTCCCCGGTGGAATGTATGAGTTATGTGAATAGAACGGAGAAGATATATGCGCAAACTTTTAATAGTTGAGTCCCCATCAAAAATTAAGAGTATTAAGAAATATTTAGGCAGTGACTTTGATGTTATGGCATCAATGGGTCACGTTCGCGATTTGCCTAAATCCAAACTCGGCATTGATGTGGAAAAAGGTTTTAAACTCAACTACACAAATATGCCTGATAAAAAAGATGTTATTAAAAAACTTAAAGATGCTGTGGCCGATTATGATGCAGTTTATCTCGCAACCGACCCTGATAGAGAGGGTGAGGCTATTGCATGGCATTTAGCTCAAATTTTAGACCTTAATATGTCGGATAAAAACCGTGTAACCTTTAACGAAATCACTAAGAGTGCTGTTGCGGCTGGTGTTAAGGTTCCACGTGAGTTAGATATTGATTTGGTTGATGCTCAACAGGCTCGCCGTGTTGTTGACCGACTTGTGGGTTACGAACTTAGCCCTTTCCTTTGGAAAAAGGTAAAATCAGGTCTTTCGGCCGGTCGTGTTCAATCGGTTGCTTTGCGCCTTATTGTTGAACGTGAGCGTGAAATTGAAAAGTTTATCCCAACTGAATATTGGTCGGTTGAGGCAAAGTTAATGGCCGAAAGAAGGTCGTTTATTGCTAAACTTTATGGTTTTGCTGATGGCAAGAAGATTGAAATTATCCCTAACGAGGAAGAGGCTAATGCCATTGTTAAGGCTTTAGAAGAAGCTGAGTACACCGTTTCCGACCTTAAAAAAGGTAAGCGCACCCGTCAACCTGCACCTCCATTTATTACCTCGACTCTTCAACAAGAGGCTTCAAGAAAATTGGGATTCACAGGTCAAAAGACAATGCGTATTGCTCAACAACTTTACGAAGGTGTTGAGATTCCCAATTTCGGTGTTACAGGTTTGATTACCTATATGCGTACCGACTCTTTGCGTATTTCCGAAGAAGCAAGAAGCAGTGCCAGAGAATATATTACAAACAAATTTGGCGAGAAATATTTACCCGAAAAACCAAGATATTTCAAAACCAAGGGCAACGCTCAAGATGCTCACGAAGCAATCAGACCTACTATGGTAGGACTTGAGCCTGAGTCTCTTAAGGGTTCGCTTTCTACCGAACAATACAAGTTATATAAACTTATTTGGGATAGATTTATTGCGTCGTTAATGGCTGCTTGTATTCACAATACCGTTAATGTTGATATCACTGCCGGTGATTATCTCTTTAAAGCTAGTGGATACTCGGTGGCATTCGATGGTTTTACCACCCTTTATGTTGAGGGTAAGGATGATGAAACATCCGATGAGGTTAATTTGCCTGAAATGAAAAAAGGTGATGTTGTTAAATTCAAGGAATTAAAGCCTTTGCAACACTTCACCCAACCTCAGCCCAGATACACCGAACCCACCTTGATTAAGGCTTTGGAAGAAAATGGTATTGGTAGACCTTCTACTTATGCTTCAATTCTTTCAAATATTCTTAATCGCGATTATATTGAACGCGAGAAAAAGTCCCTTAAACCTACCAATTTGGGTATGGTTATTGTTGATCTTTTGGTTGAACATTTCGACAAGATTTTTGACATTAAGTTTACAGCAGGTTTGGAAACTAAACTTGATAAAATTGCTGCAGGAGAACTTGATTGGATTAAAACGATTTCAGCCTTTTATGATGATTTTAATAAGCTTCACAAAAAGGCCGAAACCGACCTTGATGGCAAAAGGGTTAAAGTTCCTGCAACCGAGACCGATGTTTTGTGCGAAAAATGTGGCAGTAAGATGGTAATCCGTTCAAGCCGATTTGGTAAATTCTTGGCATGTCCTAATTATCCCAAATGCCGTAACACAAAGCCTATGCCCGCAGATGAAGTTAAAGAGCCATGTCCAAAATGTGGCGCAAAACTTGTTAAGAAAATCTCCAAAAAGGGCAAAAAGTTCTATGGTTGCTCCAATTATCCCCAGTGTGACTTTGCTGCTCCCGGTGTTCCCACCGGCGAAACCTGCCCCGAGTGTGGTGGATTTTTGGTTAAGGGTACAAGAGGAAGAGCATATTGCTTAAATGCCGATTGTCCCACAAGAAAGAGTAAAAAGGAAAACTAAATGAAAAAGGCGATTGTTTTAGGTGGTGGTCTTGCAGGTTGTGAAGCTGCGATGCAGTTGGCAAATCGAGGTATAAAGGTTACTTTGTACGAGATGAAACCTGTAAAAAAAACACCTGCGCATAAAAGCGATTTATTGGCCGAGCTTGTTTGCTCAAATTCCTTGAAGGCTAACCGCGTTGACTCGGCAGCAGGTCTTTTAAAGGAAGAAATGCGAATTCTCGGTTCGGTTTGTTTGAAAAGTGCTGACCAATCTTCGGTACCTGCCGGTGGTGCTTTGGCAGTTGACCGTGATATATTTTCTAAATATATTACCGATGAGATTTATAACCATCCGAATATCACCGTTAAAAATGAGGTTGTGGAAGAAATTCCCAAGACGGAAGTTTGTGTGGTTGCCACAGGTCCTTTGACCGATGGAAAATTGGCCCACGAAATTGAAGCCCTTTGTGAAGGTGGAAGTCTTAGTTTCTTTGATGCTGCAGCTCCTATTATAACTGCCGAAAGTATTGATATGAGCATTGCTTTCACTGCATCCAGATATGGTAAGGGTACTGATGATTACATCAATTGTCCTTTCAATAAAGAAGAATACGATGCTTTCCACAAAGAGTTAATAAGCGCCGAATCGGCTCCACTTAAAGATTTTGATAAACCTTTTAAGGTTTATGAAGGCTGTATGCCAATTGAGGTTTTGGCTAAAAGGGGAGAAGATTCAATTCGTTTTGGCCCATTAAAACCCGTTGGTCTTACTGACCCGAGACCAGGTCATAGACCTTGGGCTGTTGTTCAACTTCGAAAAGAAAATAAAGAGGGAACTCTTTATAACATTGTTGGTTTTCAAACTAACTTAAAATTCCCCGAGCAAAAGCGTGTTTTTTCAATGATACCGGGTCTCAAAAATGCTGAATTTATGAGATATGGTGTTATGCACCGAAATACATTTATAAATTCACCAAAACTTTTAAACCGTAACCTTTCTTTGAAATCCAACCCTAAAATTTTCTTTGCAGGTCAAATTTCAGGTGTTGAAGGTTATATGGAATCGGCTTCCAGTGGTATTGTTGCGGGAATTAATGCTGCGGCTGAAATCTTGGATGAAAAACCTTTAATTTTGCCCGAGTTTTCTATGATTGGTGCTTTGCTGAGTTACATTTGTGATGAATCGGTTGTGGATTTTCAACCAATGGGTGCAAACTTTGGTATTTTACCTTCATTGCCCCAAAAAATTCGCGATAAAAAAGAACGATACGGAGCATTAGCCAATCGTTCTTTAGAATGGTTTAAAAAAGACGAGGAGTGTTAAATATGCGTGTTGTTGTAGATGCTTTCGGTGGCGATAATGCACCTTTAGAAATTGTTAAGGGAGCCTCTCTTGCTTCCAATGAATTTGGTTGCGACATTACCCTTACAGGTAATGAGCAGGTTATAAATTCTATTATTTCGGAAAATGGTTTACAATTTAAGGGCGATTTAAAAATTGTTCACACCGAAGATGTAATTTCAATGCACGATGACCCTACATCCCTTTTAAAGGCTCATAAAGAAAGTTCAATGGCTTTGGCCTTTAAGGAACTTGCCGAAGATAATGCTGATGCTTTTGTTTCAGCGGGTTCTACAGGCGCTTTGGTTGTGGGTGGAACACTTATTGTTAAAAGAATAAAAGGAATAAAACGTCCTGCTTTAGGTGGTATGATACCTTCTCCTAAAGGCCATTACATGATGATGGATATGGGTGCTAACGCTGAATGTCGCCCCGAAATGCTTGAACAGTTTGGTATTATGGCGAGTGCTTATTTAAAGGGTGTTGAGGGTATTGAAAACCCCACAATCGGTCTTTTAAATATCGGCACCGAGGATACTAAGGGTACAGAACTTCAAAAAGAAGCTTACAAATTACTTGAAGCTGCTCCCATTAACTTTATTGGTAATGTTGAGTCTCGTGAAATGCCAAAAGCTGTTTGCGATGCTGTTATTACCGATGGTTTTACAGGAAATATTGCTCTTAAATTAATCGAGGGTACAGCAATTACCTTCTTTAAATTAATCAAAGAAGCGTTATATAAAAGCATATTTAATAAACTTGCTGCTTTAGTGATAAAGAAGGACCTTTATGCTTTAAAGGGTATGATGGATAGTTCGGAAGTTGGTGGCGCACCATTACTTGGTGTTAAAAAGCCTGTTATTAAGGCTCACGGTAATTCTGATGCAAAGGCAATTAAAAATGCTATTCGTCAGGCTATTGCATTTTGTGATACAAAGGTTATTGACGCTATTTCAAATAATATAGGTTAAGGAAAATTAAAATGAAAACCTTGCAGGAAAAATTAAAATATCAATTTAATAATGAAGGTTTGCTTCTCAACGCTTTGACTCACTCTTCTTATGCAAACGAAGTCCGCAATGGTATTTCTTCTAACGAGCGTTTGGAATTTTTGGGCGATTCGGTTTTGTCTATAATCGTTTCTGAGTATATTTATAAAAAGTTCCATAATTTACCCGAAGGCGAACTTACAAAAATCAGGGCCTCATTGGTTTGCGAAAAGTCTCTTTGCCAATTTTCTCGTGAATTGGATTTGGGGGATTGTCTTCGTTTAGGTAAGGGTGAAGAAAAGGGAGGCGGCCGTGAAAGAGATTCAATCTTGGCCGATGCTTTTGAAGCTGTTTTGGCAGCAATTTACCTTGATGGTGGTTTTGAAAAGGCCAAAACCCACGTTTTAAGATTTATTAAGGATGAATTGTTTAACCCAAGCGAAACCGAAAGTTTTAAGGATTATAAAACTGCTTTGCAAGAAATTATTCAAAAAAATCCCGAAGAATCGGTTACATATATTTTAACCGGTGAATCGGGCCCTGACCACGATAAGGTGTTTGAGGTTGAGGTTAGACTTAACTCCAATACCATTGGTAAGGGTAAGGGTAAGAATAAAAAACAAGCCGAGCAATTTGCCGCAAAAGAGGCATTGCAACTTATGGGTTCTGAAATATGAGTTCAAAACACTCTAATATTTCAATTTTCGTTCCTCATATCGGTTGTCCTAATAAATGCAGTTTTTGTAATCAACGTTATATAACCGGTGCTTTTAAAGCGCCTACCGTCAGAGATGTGGCCATTGCAGTTAAAAATGCTCAAACGGGTCCCAATTACGACCCTAAGACAACCGAAATTGCTTATTTTGGTGGAAGTTTTACTGCTATTAATCGCAACTATATGTTAAGACTTTTAAGGGTTGCTCATCGTTTTGTTAAAAGTGGTGTTGTTAGTGGAATTCGTATTTCCACCCGTCCTGATGCCATTGATGATGAAATTTTAACCCTCTTAAAAGAATATTCGGTAACGGCCATTGAACTCGGAGCACAAAGTTTAAACGACCGAGTTTTAAGACTTAACAATAGAGGACACAAGGTTTCGGATGTTGTTAAGGCCGCAAAAAAGATTAGGGAATACGGCTTTGAATTGGGACTTCAAATAATGACCGGTCTTTATGCCGATAGTGATAGTTCGGCAATAAGGACTGCTGAAAAGGTTATTGAAATCAAACCCGATACAGTTCGAATTTATCCCACAATAGTTTTAAAAGATACCGATTTAGAGGCCTTATATCTCGATAATATTTATAAGCCTCAAACTTTAGATAACGCTGTTAGTTTGGCTTCTAAATTATATAAAATGTTTACCGATAACAAAATTCGCGTAATTCGATTGGGATTACATTCCATCGAACAAAGCGCTTATATTGATGGACCTTGGCATCCTGCCTTTAGCGAACTTTGTCAATCCCAAATTTTGCTTAACGAAGTTTTGGGTAAAATTCGGGAAAAAGGCAATTACACAATTTATGTTGGTAAATCGGATGTTTCAAAAATGATTGGTCAAAAACGCAGTAATATTTTGCATTTGCAAAGCAAAGAAATTAATTGCAAAGTTAAAAGTGATAATACTTTAGGAAATTTACAAGTTAGAATAGAAAGAGAAGTGTAAAATATGCTCTTAAGCTCAATTCAGGTACAAGGCTTTAAATCTTTTGCCGATAAAACTGTTTTAAAGTTTGGCAAGGGTATAACAGCAGTTGTTGGACCTAACGGAAGCGGAAAAAGTAATATTTCCGATGCTGTTCGTTGGGTACTTGGTGAGCAATCCACAAAAAGTCTTCGTGGTCAATCGATGGAAGATGTTATTTTCGGTGGTACCGAAACCCGTCGTCCTCACGGTTTTTGTGAAGTTACTTTAAATATTGATAACTCGGACAGAACATTGAATTTTGATAATGATGATGTTAGCATTACCCGTCGTTATTATCGTTCTCACGAAAGTGAGTACGCTATTAACGGCGTTTCGGTGCGTTTAAAGGATATCCACGAGTTGTTTATGGATACAGGTCTTGGCCGTGATGGATATTCTATGATAGGTCAAGGTAAAATTGACAATATCATTAGTTCAAAATCGGGCGAGAGAAGAGATATTTTCGAAGAAGCTTCGGGTATTTCTAAATATCGTTACCGTAAGATTGAAGCTGAAAGAAAATTGGTTTCAGCCGAGGATAACCTACTTAGACTTCACGATATTTTGGATGAATTAAAGGGAAGAGTAGGCCCCTTGAAAGAGCAAAGCGCCAAGGCTCAAAAGTTCTTGGATTTGGCCGATGAAAAGAAGAAACTTGAAATCGGTCTTTGGCTTTACACATTAAATAATTCCAAAGAAACATTAAGACAGCAAGAAAGCAAAATTGCTTTGGCTGAACTTACTTATAAAGAAATTGAAAAAGATTTAGAGGAATTTGACCGTAAAACCGAGGAGAATACTGCTTATTTTGCAAGACTCACATCGGAAATCGAGGGCGAAAGACTTAATATTTCTTCGGTTAACGAACAAATTGTTAAACTTGATGGACAAGTAACATTGCTCGAGTCTAACATTTCTCATAACAACGACAATATGCTTCGTTTAAACGAGGAAAAAGCAGGTCTTGGTAAAACCGACATCGAAGCAAAGGATGAAATTTCTCAAAAGGAAAACGAGATTGCTTCTAAAAATGAAACCAAAACAGTTTTGGCTGAAAAACTTGCTGTTTTAGAGAAGGAATTATCCGAATTATTAAGTGATAGCGACAGCATTTCTCGACAAATCGAGGCTCAAATTAAGGAATTAAATGTTATTTCTCAACTTGGTGCCGATTTGAAGGTTGATGTTGTTACTGCTCAAACTGCCACTGAAGATATTAATGCTCGAGCTAATGTTTTAAAGGCTCAAAAGTTGGAAATTGAAGGCAGTATTACTTCCTTAAAAACCGAGGCAGGCGAAACACAAAATCTTCTTAAATCCTTAGAAGAGAGGGAAGTTTCGGCATCTAATATGTTGAAGGGTTACGAACTTAAGGCTAATTCCTTTAACGAGAAAATTGAAAATTTAAAAACTGAAAACGATAATGTAAACCTTGATGTTGAGGCTAAAAAGCGTCGAATTCAAATTTTAAAGGACCTTGAAAATAATCTTGAAGGCTTTGGCTTCGCAGTTAAAACTGTTGTGGCTCAAAGCGAAACAGGTGTTTTAAAGGGTATTTGTGGTCCTGTTTCTAAACTGATTAAAGTTGATGGGGAATATAGTATTGCCATTGAAACTGCTTTGGGTAATGCAATTCAAAATGTAATTGTTGATACCGAGGCTGATGCTAAAAGAGCCATTAATTATCTTAAGAACAATAAGGGTGGTCGAGCAACATTCTTGCCCGTTGCTACCATTAAATCAAGAGAGTTTAAAGAAACCGGATTTGAAAATATGTTTGGCTTTATCGGCAATGCTGCCGATTTAGTCGACTGTGATAAGAAGTACAGCGAGATTATCAGATACCTTTTGGGTGGTACTGTTGTTGCTGATGATATTGATTCAGCTGCTACTATTGCTAAAAAGTTCGGATATCGTTTCAAGGTTGTTACTCTTGATGGTCAAGTTATTAATGCCGGTGGTTCTTTGACCGGTGGTTCCTTGTCGAAACATTCGGGTATTTTAAGCCGTTCTTCCGACATTACTAAACTTGAGTTGGAAGTTGAAAAGTTGACCCTTAAACTTAAAGATGTTTCCGAGAACCTTGAAATGGAAGTTGCTAATTTGGCAAAACTTGACGCTGAAATCACTACATTAAAGGCTGAACTTACTACCGTTAATGAAGATAAAATTCGCAGTCTTGCTGAACTTAGAAGATTAGAAGACTTGATTTCGAATGCCACCTTAAATCTTCAAAACATCGAAAACGAAGAAAAGGCAAACGGTGAAAAACTTTTGGCATTGAATGAAAAGGCAGAGGATTCTTCTAAGAAAATCGGAGAGCTTGATGCCAAGAAAACTGCTTTACAAACCGAAATTGATAGTATGACCGGTGGCCGCGATTCGCTTTCGGCTAAACGTGAAGCTTTAGGTGATGAGATTACTTCTGTAAAACTTAGCATTATTGAAACCGAAAAGGATATTGAATCCTTGGCATCGGCTAAAAACACCATTATCAATTTAATTTCAAGCCGTGAAAAACGCGCTTTGGAAATTGATGCTGAAATTAAGGATTTACAACTTGGTAACACTCAAATTGAGGCTACCATTAATGATACCAAAAACGAGATTTCTCGTTTGAAACAGTCTATTGTTGATGCTGAAAATAGCATTAATGATATGCTTGAAAAGAGAAACAACACCGAAAAATCAGGTGTTGAACTTCGTAACAGTGAGCGTGAAAAAACTGCTAAACGTGAGCAGGTTGGTGGCGAGTTGGCCCGTCTTGTTGAACGTAAAGAAGTTATGATGCGTGAGTACGACGAAGTTATTGCAAAACTCTTTGATGAATATCAATTAACAAGAAGCGAAGCTGAAGCCCTTGGAATTGAAATTGAAAATCTTTCCGAGGCTAAGAAAACTCTTGCTGAAATCAAGGGTAAAATTCGTTCTCTTGGCAATGTTAATGTTGCTGCAATTGAGGAATATAAGGAAGTTAGTGAGCGTTACGAGTTCTTATCAGCTCAGGTTAATGACGTTGAAAAGACAAGAAGCGAACTTTACAAACTTATTAATCAATTAACAACCCAAATGAAGGATATCTTCACGGTTGGTTTTGAAAAGATTAGCAACAATTTCTCCAAAACATTTGTTGAATTGTTTGGTGGAGGAAGCGCAAGTCTTTCACTATCCGACCCTGAAAATATTTTGGAAAGCGGAATTGACATTAATGTTAAACTTCCCGGAAAAAGTGTACCAAGCCTTGATGGTCTTTCGGGTGGTGAAAAGGCGCTTATCGCCCTTTCAATTTACTTCTCCATTATGCGTGTTAACGCTCCTCCTTTCTGCTTCTTGGATGAGGTTGACACTGCATTGGATGACATTAACGTTGAACGCTTTGCAAACTATATGAAAGACTCTGATTTTGCAACCCAGTTTATTTGCGTAACCCACCGTCGTGGCACAATGGAAGCTGCCGATATGCTTTATGGTGTTACAATGCAAGAAAAGGGTGTTACAAAACTATTAGAGTTAAACGTTTCTGAACTTGAAAAGAAACTTGAACTTACCGAAACAGCATAATTTTGAACAGGGAAGTGCCTTATGGGATTTTTTAGCAAAATAAAGTCGGGATTACAAAAGACCCGTTCTTCAATTAGTAATAGTGTTAACAGCATTATTAATAGTTTTACAAAAATTGATGAAGAACTGTTCGAGGAACTTGAAGAAATCCTTGTAATGTCCGATATTGGTGTTGCCACATCTACCGAAATTTGCGATAAAATGCGTGCAAAAATCAAAGAAACTGGTGAAACCGACCCCAACAATATTAAAACTATGATGAAAGAAATCATTGTCGACATATTGGGTGAAGATGAAGGTTTGATTTTAAATACTAAACCTTCGGTTATACTTGTTATCGGTGTAAACGGTGTTGGTAAAACTACTTCTATCGGTAAAATTGCCGCCCAGCTTAAAAGTGATGGCAAAAATGTTGTTTTAGGCGCTGCCGATACCTTCCGTGCTGCTGCTATAGACCAACTTGAGGTTTGGAGTCAGCGTGCAGGGGTTTCAATGGTTAAAAGTGTTGAAGGTACCGACCCTGCATCGGTTGTTTTTGATACTATTGCATCGGCTAAAGCCAAGGGCGCTGATGTTATCATTTGCGATACGGCAGGTCGACTTCATAACAAGAAAAATCTTATGGATGAACTTGCTAAAATTAACCGTGTTGTTTCAAGAGAATTGCCCGATGCTTCGGTTGAAACATTGTTGGTTCTCGACTCAACAACGGGTCAAAACGCCGTTAACCAAGCAAAAGAATTTAAAAATGTTACCAACATTACAGGAATTGTTTTAACTAAACTTGATGGTACTGCCAAGGGTGGTATTATAATCCCAATTAAGAATGAATTAAACATTCCCGTTAAGTATATCGGTGTTGGTGAAGGAATTGATGATTTGCAACCCTTTAATGCTAAAGAGTTTGCTGATGGAATTTTTGAGGTTTAAAAATGAAGGTATTTATTGCAACAAAAAACGCAAAAAAACTAATCGAACTTGAAAGAATTTTAACACCTTTGGGCTTTGAAGTTTTAAGTGAAAAAGATTTGGACAAGCCTTTAGGTGAGGTTGAAGAAACCGGCACAACATTTGCTGAAAATGCTCTTTTAAAAGCAAAAGCAGGTTTGGAACTCACTGGTTTAATTTCGGTTGCTGATGATTCGGGCATTTGCGTTGATTATTTAAAGGGCGCTCCAGGTATTTACTCGGCTCGTTATTCGGGTGGTCACGGCAATGACGAGGAAAACAACAAGAAAATCCTCCGTGAACTTGAGGGTGTACCCATGGAGCAAAGAGGCGCCCATTATTCAGCTGCCATTGCATGTGTTTTCCCTGATGGAAGAAGTTTTACAGTTCAAGGCGACTGCTTTGGACATATCGCTTTTGAAGAAAGCGGAACACAAGGCTTTGGATATGACCCATTATTCATAAGTGAAAAGGGTTGTTTTGGTCATTTAAGCGCCGAAGAGAAGGATGAAATTAGTCATCGCGGCAAAGCCCTTAGATTATTTAAAGAAGAATTAACGAAATATATTTAAGCGAGGAAAATTATGTTAAACAGCAGACAAAGAGCGCAACTTAGAGGTATGGCAAATGATTACGATACTATTTTACAGGTTGGAAAGTCTGGGATTTTAGACACAACCGTTAAACAGGTTGCTGATGCTCTTGAAGCAAGAGAATTAATTAAACTCAAAATTCTTGAAACTTGTCCCACAACTGTCAGAGAAACTGCAGATCAGTTGGCCGAGGCTACCGGTAGCGATGTTGTTCAAGTTATCGGAAGCAAATTTATTCTTTATAAAGAAAGTAAAAATAATAAAACCATTAAGTTGGTGAAATAATGTTAACTGCTATTTTTGGCGGAACCTTTAATCCTTTGCATATGGGGCATTACAAAATTTTAGAGGCTCTAAATAATGACCCTAAAATTGAAAAAATCCTTCTTATGCCTGATAGATTGCCACCTCACAAAACGGCTGAGTTTTTAATTGATGATGAAACCCGTTTGGAAATGTGCCGTATTGTTGCAGGTGAGTTTTCTAAATGCGAACTGTGTTTAATTGAGTTTGAAAGAGAAGGCAAAAGTTACACTTTAGATACTGTAAAACTTTTGCAAAGCCGTTCTCCAGCCCAAGACTTCGCCTTTGTAATGGGTGGAGATATGTTGGTCTATTTTGATAAATGGTATAAATTTGAAGAACTTATGAAATTGTTGCCGTTTATTGTTTTTTCGAGAACAGCGACCGACAATACCGAGTTTGAAACCTGTGTTTCTAGGTTTTCAAAAATGGGTATGGAAATTATCTTGAAGGATGATATAATCCCCGATGTTTCTTCAACTCAGGTACGAGCTAATTTCAAGGGTTTGAAAGATTTGGTTCCTGTTTCTATATACGATTTCTTAATCGAAAGGGGAGTTTATTGTGGAAAAAATCAGGGAATATAAAGATTTACTCGCCGGAAGGTTAGATGAGCATAGATATTATCATTCCATTTGTGTTGCCGAGGAAGCTTTGCGTTTGGCTGAAAAATACGGTGGGGATAAGGACAAGTGTTATTTGGCAGGACTTTTGCACGATATTACTAAAAATGATAACCCCGAAGAGCACTTGAAAATTTTCGAAAGTTTTGGTATAATGCTATCTGTTGTTGAAAAAAATGCCATGAAACTTTGGCATGCAATTTCGGGTACGGCGTATATTGAAAAATATTTGGAAATTAAAGATGTTGAGATATTAGATGCTGTCAGGTATCATACAACTGCAAAGGCTGATATGTCTTTAACGGCAAAGATTTTATATCTTGCCGACTTTACTTCCAAAGATCGAAATTATCCCGATGTTAACATTATGCGAAAACTCGTGGATAAGTCTTTGGATGAGGCATTTATTTATGCCCTTAAATATTCGATTATTGATTTGACCGAACAGGGGAAAGCAATTCATCCTGACACTGTTTCGGCCTATAATCAAACTGTTTTAATGATGGAGGCTATTTAATGGAAAGTTTTGAAATTATAACCATTGCGGCTAATGCCCTTAACGAGAAAAAAGGTAGGGACATTTCTGCAATTAAAATTGGCGACCTTACAGTACTTGCTGATTATTTCTTGCTTTGTACTGCAAACTCTTCAACTCAAGTTCGCGCCCTTTGTGATGAGGTTGAAGAAAAATTAGAGGAAGCCGGTTTAAGACCCCATCATATTGAAGGTAGAGCGACCGGTTGGGTTGCCCTTGACTATGGTTCGGTAATTATTCATGTGTTCGGCCGTAATGAGCGTGAGTTCTATGATCTCGACAAAATGTGGAGTGACGGCGAACAGGTTGATTTAGATAAAATTCTTGTAAACGAAAAAGAGGATTAATAATGGAAAATTTTTACAATTATAGTGCGATTGAGAAAAAGTGGCAGGATATTTGGGATGAAAAACAAACCTTTGCTGCTAAAAATGACTACACATTGCCTAAATTCTATGGCCTTGTAGAGTTCCCTTATCCTTCGGGTCAAGGTTTGCATGTTGGACATCCCCGTTCTTACACTGCTTTAGATATTGTTAGCCGTAAAAAGAGACTTGAAGGTTACAATGTTTTGTATCCAATGGGTTGGGATGCTTTCGGTCTTCCTACCGAAAACTTTGCAATTAAAAACCATATCCATCCTTCAATTGTTACCGAAAACAATATTGCAAACTTTAAGAGACAACTTAAATCTTTAGGTTTCTCTTTTGACTGGGCTCGTGAAGTTAACACAACCGACCCTTCATATTACAAGTGGACCCAATGGATTTTCTTGCAACTCTTTAAAAAAGGTTTGGCTTATAAGAGCCAAATGGCTGTTAACTGGTGTACTTCTTGTAAGTGCGTTTTGGCTAACGAAGAGGTTGTAAACGGTGTTTGTGAGCGTTGTGGCAGTGAAGTTGTTCAAAAGGAAAAAAGCCAATGGATGCTCAAGATTACCGAATATGCCGAGAAACTTCTTGATGGCTTAAACGATGTTGATTTTATCGACCGTGTTAAGACCCAACAAAGAAATTGGATTGGCCGTTCTTACGGTACTCAAGTTACCTTTAACACCAATATCGGTGATACCTTCGATATCTTTACCACCCGTGCTGATACCTTGTTTGGTGTTACATATATGGTTATGTCTCCCGAACATCCATTACTCAGCAAATGGGCCGATAAGATTAAGAACTTCGATGAAGTTAAGGAATATCAAGTTTCAGCTTCTAAGAAATCTGACTTTGAACGTACCGAGTTGGCTAAAGATAAGACCGGTGTTATGCTCCAAGGTGTTACTGCCATTAACCCTGTTAATAACACTGAAATCCCGATTTTCATTTCCGATTATGTATTAATTTCTTACGGCACCGGTGCTATTATGGCAGTTCCTGCTCACGATACTCGTGACTGGGAGTTCGCAAAGAAATTTAATCTTCCTATCATTGAAGTTGTTGCAGGTGGCGATGATGTTCAAGCAGCAGCATTTACCGACTGTGCAACAGGCACTCTTGTTAACTCCGATTTCTTAAATGGTTTATCGGTTGAAGATGCTAAGGTTAAAATCCAAGAGTGGTTGACCGAAAAGGGAATTGGTAGCGTTAAAACTAACTACAAACTTCGTGACTGGGTATTCTCTCGTCAAAGATATTGGGGTGAACCTATCCCTGTTGTTCACTGTGAGAAGTGTGGATATGTTCCACTACCCGAAAGTGAACTTCCTTTGGTTCTTCCTAATGTTGATTCCTATGAGCCTACCGATAACGGTGAGTCTCCTTTGGCAAAGATGACCGACTGGGTTAATACAACTTGTCCTCACTGTGGCGCTCCTGCTAAACGTGAGACCGATACAATGCCTCAATGGGCAGGTTCTTCCTGGTATTTCTTAAGATATTGTGACCCCCACAATGATAAGGAATTAGCTTCAAAAGAAGCACTTGAATATTGGTGCCCTGTTGATTGGTATAACGGTGGTATGGAACACACCACACTTCACTTGTTATACAGCCGTTTCTGGCACAAATTCCTTTATGATATTGGCGTTGTTCCTAATGCTGAGCCTTATTCAAAGCGTACCAGCCACGGTATGATTTTGGGTGAGAACGGCGAGAAGATGTCAAAGTCAAGAGGTAATGTTGTTAATCCTGATGAAATCATTGAAAATTATGGCGCCGATACTATGCGTGTATATGAGATGTTCATCGGTGACTTTGAAAAGGCAGCTCCTTGGAGCCAGTCTTCCATCAAGGGTAGTAAGCGTTTCTTGGATAAGGTTTGGGCTTTGACCAATATTTTGGTTGAGGGTGAATATCGCAAGGAAATTGAGGCTGAAATTCACAGAACCATTAAGAAGGTTACTGAGGATATTGAAGGTCTTAAGATGAATACTGCAATTGCAGCGCTTATGTCTTTGCTTAATACTATTCAGTCTACCGGTAAGATTACCCGTGATGAATTTAAAACATTTATCATACTTTTAAATCCCTTTGCACCTCATATTACCGAAGAATTATGGGTAAATTGTGGTTTTGAAGGTATGCTTAATGAAACAAAGTGGCCCACCTTTGATGAAGCAAAATGTGTTGATGCAACTGTTGAGATTGTTGTTCAAATCAATGGTAAGATCAAGGCTCGCTTAAATGTTGCAACTGATATTTCTTCAGCCGATGCTTTGGCTCTTGCTAAGAGTACCGAAAGCATCAAAAACGAGATTTCGGGCAAAACAATAATAAAAGAACTCTATGTTCCTAAAAAATTGGTAAATATTGTTGTTAAATAGAAAAAAACTGTTGCAAAATGTTTACAGTTATGATATTATA
>JAZSPH010000041.1:0-4827 GCA_045537355.1 Acutalibacteraceae bacterium | reverse complement strand
AGTTCACTAACACTACTATACAAAGGCATATCGATAGTAGTTTCTTTAAGATCATTGTTTCCAAATTCGATAACACTCTCGTAACCACCTGTCATACTAAAGGGAGGAACAAAGGAACGAAAATATCTATCCATGCCATCTTCTTTTATATACAAATCGTAGCCGGAAGAACCGGTAAGTGCAAAGTGGGGCATTTGGCCGATATGGGGCATTTTTGTATTGATTGCAACATAGGGGCTGTTGGTTTTAAATCTTATTCTTCCGCCTGCAGTATGTTCGTGAAGGCCTGCTACTCCGTCATTAACGGTTTTGGCTATGGCTTTGGGCATTCTGCGAAATCTTTCATCTTCGTAAAATACGCCGTAAATTTTAAAGGGTGCTTCTTTTACATCATAGAATTTTATATCGGGAATATTAATATTGCTTTCAACTATAAAGTTTTTATCTACTTTTGTAATATCCATTTCAAACCCACTTTTCATATAAGTTATAATTAATTATATATATACACATATATAATAGTCAAGCAAAAAAGAAACAGCTTAAGAATCTTTGAGTCGCTTGGTATTTAATAATTTTCAGAATATGTAGGGGAGGGGTCCATTCCCTCCTGCTTAAATTTATATTGATTATAGAATATATGCAAAAAATGAAAAGGACTTGAGAATTCTCAAGTCCTTTTTTGTATTCAAATTGCATTGCATATAAATTTTTCGGTTGCTTTAACTAGCAACTCTCCGTCCTTCGTATCACAGTCAAGATTATTTACGTTTACATTGCCTCCATCCGACCATGTTTTAATAAGGGCATTGCCTTTATAGTTTGAAATTTTAACATTATGGAAGTTAATGTTATCAAAATGTGCTACCTTGAAAATCGGCTCTTGTTCACTGCCTTCACGAACTGAATATTCAATGTTTTTAAGATTAAGGGTTATGGGCACAATGCTATCGCCATAACAGTAAACACCCATAGATATATTTTCGGCTTTTATGTTTTCAAAGGTAATATCCTTTGGTGGATGGCCTACCTGCCACGCTTCATTACCCGATAAATTGAGATGTAAAAATCTATCGGCATTTTCCACACAGCAGTTTTTGAATACAATTCTACCGGGCGCATGGCGTGCGGGTAAATCGGAAGTTACAAAGTTGGTAAGTAACGACAGCATATTGTTACGTGCTTTTGGAGAAGACGAAATAAGAGCACCCGAAATTTTTTCTTCATGGGTAAAACTGCCTCTGAATTGGTATTGGCAGGGACCGTAAATGTGGCAATCCTCAACCAAAATGTTATAACCACCGTATCTGAATGCACTGCAAGCAGAACTAATTTCACAATCTTTAACATGAACATTTATGTTATCAAATCCTGCAATACAGTCATCGCCCGTAATCAATTTACAGTTGTATATTTTAACATCACTGCAAGTCCTTGTATGCAGAGCATCGTGGCCTGCTAAAACAGTGAGATTTTCAAAATGTATTTTTTCTGATTGAAAAATTGCATGAGCCCAGTTGGAACTGTCCTTAACCGTATATCCTCGCAACTTGACGTTTTTGCAAAAATGAATATTTATTGCGTGTGGTCCACGATAGTTTTCTTCGCCTTCGGGGTCGTAAACATTGTTCCCATCAATTAAACTGCCCTTTTCACCAATTAGAGCAATATTTTCAGCAAAAACAGCGCGTATAATACCATAATTCCAATAACTTCCTGCAGTATATAAGTGAACCTTAAAGCCGCCACCCATTTTTATCCATTCAAAAGGGCCATGCCAATGTGCATCGGTTGCCTCGCTTGCAGGCAGGGGTTCTAATTGGTCTTTTAAAATATTGCGATAATCTTTAGGGTTTTTACTCCCCTTTAAAACTGCATTTTCAAGTAAATGCAGTGTGGTGTTGTTCCTTATTCGAATGTCGCCTATTATATATACTCCGCCAGGAACCTCAACCTCGCCACCGCCGGCTAAAAAGCAGTGGTCGAGAGCCTTTTGAAAAGCCTCGGTCTGTACGGCATCGCTGTTTGCCACAGCACCAAAATCAGTTACTGATACTAATAGTTTTTTTGCCATATTGATTTCTCCGTTAAAGAAGATTTTTAATGTTTTAACTATACATTAGTTTTTTCACAGTGACAACATGCAATGCTGATTGTAGTTGATAAATAATTTGTATTGCAAAATCAAAGGACTTGAGATTTCTCTCAAGTCCTTTTTCAATAGTATCAAATTAAGCTGTTTTTGGCTTAATAACCGTTTGAAGAATAAACACAAAACCTACAAGGGCAATACCCACAATATCAGTAACAAGTCCGGGGAAGATTAAGCAAAGGCCGCCAACAGCAGATATGATACGTTCATACCAGGTCATACGGTGGAGGAAGAAACCTTCAAGGGCTGCAGATACACCGAATATACCGATTATTGAGGTTATGCAAATTAAGATAACGTCAAGTGCGCTTGTTTCAACAAAAAGCATTGCAGGGTTAAGAGCAAATACATAAGGAACAATGAAAGCGCCGATTGCAAGTTTGGTTGCAGTAAAGGCAGTCTTCATTGGGTTTGCTTGAGCGATTGCTGCGCCTGCATAAGCTGCAAGGGCAACAGGGGGAGTAAGGTCGGCAACGATGCCGAAATAGAAAACAAAGAAGTGAGCCGCAATATCAGGAACACCCATCTTAATAAGAATAGGAGCGCAGGTTGCCGCCATAATGCAGTAGTTCGCAGTGGTGGGAACACCCATACCAAGAACGATACAGCAAAGCATTGTTAAGAACAAGGCTATAATAATCTGATTTCCTGCAATAGCAACGATACCGTTGATAATAATGTTAGCAAGACCTGTCATGGTGATGGTACCTGCAATAATACCGGCCACACCACAAGCAACAGCAACGGTAATCATACCTTGACCACCGGCAGCAAGAGCCTCAAAAATGCGTTTGGGAGAAATGCGATTTTCTTTGTTTATTAAACCAACCACGATGGTTGCAATAATTGCGATAGCAGCAGCGTAAGCAATAGATCTTGAACCTGAGCTTACCAAAGCAATTAAGAGAATTAAAGGTAAGAGTAAATAAGACTGTTTTAAAAGGGGCAAGAATTTTGGTAATTCATCCTTGGTAAGACCACGAAGACCCTCTTTTTTAGCCTCTAAGTGAACAGCAATAAATACACCAAGAAAATATAGGGCTGCAGGTAGAATTGCACGAACAACAATGTTACTGTAAGGAACACCAATGTTTTCGGCCATAAGGAATGCAGCAGCACCCATAATGGGAGGCATAATTTGACCACCTGTTGAAGCCGAAGCTTCGGCGGCAGCAGCAAACTCGGGTTTGTAACCGGTTTTTTTCATAAGGGGGATGGTAACCGAACCGGAACCGACAGTGTTGGCAACCGACGAACCTGAAACCATACCTTCCATTGCACTGGCAACAACGGCAACCTTTGCAGGACCACCTGAGAAGCCACCAACAACGGAATTTGAAATCTTAATAAAGAAATCGGCAATTCCGGTTCTTTCAAGGAAAGCACCGAAAATGATAAATATTGCAATAAATTTAGCGCAGGTGTTAATTGGGGTGGATAAAATACCTGCTGTTGTTGAATAGAACAACTGACTAATCAATGTTTCAATTCTTCTGAAAACATCAGGATTTGGAAGTCCCCAAAAAATTGCATATACAATAAATGAACCTGCAACAACGAGAATGGGGAGACCCACACATCTACGGCAAAGTTCGGCAAGACAAAGAATACCGATTGCACCGATTATTATTTGATGGGTTTCAAAATTTCTACCTTGTTTAATAATGGTTAAGGCATCAAAGGTGTAATAAAAGAAGGAACCTGAGCCTAAAAACATTAAAATAATATCGTACCAAGGTATTGAATTTACCTTTTGTTCACCCTTTTTAATGGGGTAAAGTAAAAATCCTGCAAGCACAATTGAGCCCATAAAACTTGAAAGAATTATTTCTTGGGGCCATGTTGCAAAGAATGTTACATAAACACAAAACAGAGAAAATAAAGCTAAAATACAGTTTACAATGATTTTGGGAGCGCCTTCCCAAATTCTTGTGTTAGATTCTCTGTCAAACTTTTTCATTACCGCATCCAAGTCCATAGGAGCTTGAGATTCGGTAGTTTTCTTTTTTGAGAATAACAAAACTTTAACCTTCCTTTTAAGCATTAAAATAGCTGCAGCTTAGAGCCGCCACAGCTATTTTAAGATTAATGTACTGTAATTATTTTGTAGCTACTTCGATGCCTTTTTCTTTGAAGTATTTAGCAGCACCGGCATGGAAAGGAACGGTTAAACCTTCGGTTGCATTTTCGAGACTGAGTTCAGCACCCTTAGCGTGTTCCTTAGAAATGTCAGCCATGTTGTCGAAGATGGCTTTTGTAATCTTATAAACATCATCTTCGGTAGCATTAGCGTCTACGATTAAGGTAGCTTTAACGGTAACAGTTGTAATTTCTTCGGTTTGGTTTTTGTAAGAATCTGCGGGGATTTTGTAAACCGAGTAGAAGGTGTTGTCCTTCATAAGTTTATCAGCAATTTCACCATCGATGGGAACGATTCTTGTTTTATCGTTGGTCATGCAAAGTTCGGTGATAGCAGGTGTAGGAGCACCGGCAACGATGAATGCAGCATCGATTTTACCGTCTTTCAAAGCATCAGCGCTTTGGTCGAAGTTTTGATATTGAGGATTAATGTCCTTCTCGGTAAGACCTGCAGCAGTGAGAATATCAATTGCATTGAAGTAAACACCTGAACCGGGAGCACCGATAGAAACCTTTTTACCCTTAAGGTCAGCAAC
>JAZSPH010000040.1:0-14555 GCA_045537355.1 Acutalibacteraceae bacterium | reverse complement strand
GACTTATGGTAACGATAAATGGTTCTTTACACTGATTAGCAACCGTTTCCACATAAACTTCGGGAACACCACTGTCGGTAACAATAAGCACCTTTCTATTTAGATTTAAAAGTGTTCCAACTTTCGCCAAAGCACCCTTTTCTAAATAGATGTTATATTCACCTGTATTTGTTTTAACAGGAATTATCATTTAAGCATTATCTCCTTTTCGAAACTGCCCATCACTTTGAGTTCACTGCATTTTAAAGACAGTTCTTTCAACATTTCCTCGCCTTTTTGACTGTTAATATTACCTTCGCCCTCAGCGTAGAAATAATAACTCCAAACAAGTTCTTTGGTTGGGCGACTTTTTAAGGCTTTCAGGTTAAATCCGTTATCTCCGATTATTGAAATTGCTTTACCCAAAGCACCTGCCTCGTTATTAACGGTAAAAAGCATTACAAAATGTTTATCATCAGCCGAAGCTTGTTTTTTAACACGAGAGAAAACAGCAAAACGAGTTGTGTTACTGTTAGAATCGTTGATATGGGACTCAATAATTTTAAGTCCGTATTCACTTGCTGCCTCTAAGCTTCCAATGGAAGCAATATCGGTTCTGCCCGACTCTGCAACCTGTTTTGAAGCCACAGCAGTATTGATGGCTTCAACAGTTTCTAAATTGTGTTTCTTAATAAATTCACTGCATTGACCCAAGGCTTGTGGATGGGATATTACTTGTGTAATGCTATTTAAATCAGCACCCTCGTTTGCCAACAAGTTTTGGGTAATCCCAATATCGTAAATTCCGTTTATATATAACGAACCAAAAAAAGCCAAGTCCAAAACCTTGCCAACGTCACCATTGAAACTATTTTCCAAAGGCAAAACAGCACAGTCGCAAATACCATCAACCACCGAATTGTAAGCCTCTTTGAAATCGGCAAAAGGCATTGTGACAGCATCAGGGAAAATTTTCTTGGCTGCAACCTCGGCAAAAGCGCCCTTGACACCACTAAAAGCCACGCGCATACCTTCAAGTAATCTATGTTGATACGCCTTAGAAACCTCCATAGTGCTGTTAAGGAAGGTCGCATAATATGATTTAAGTTCTTCCGCTTGGAAGGAGTTTAAATTACGATTTACAACTTCCTGTTCTCTTTGAGGGTCTAAAACCTGCAAACCGTGAAGTTTCTTATATTCAGCAACCTCTTTTACAGCAGCCATTCGCTTCTCAAAAAGTTTGGCCATTTCCTTGTCGGTTTCATTAATAATTTGTCTTGACCTTTCAAGTTCAGTCATATTTATCACCTAATATTGTTCAATAAGTCTTTTAAATCCTTCTAAGGAATTTTCAATTGTTTCTAGGGCAACGCAATAACTAATTCTTACATAACCTTTGAAACCAAAATCATCACCGGGGACAATTAAAATTTCCTCCGATTTTGCTTTTTCGCAAAAAGCATTTGCATCTTCTTCGGGAGATTTCACAAACAAATAAAATGCTCCATCGGGCTTTGCAACGGTGTAACCATACTCAACCAAAGCGTTATATAAAACATCGCGATTTTTCTTATATGCTTCGATATCACCTGTCAAACCTTGACAACTTGCAACCAAATATTGCAAAAGACTGGGAGCACAAACAAAGCCTAATGCTCTACCAGCGCCACAAACTGCAGCATAAACATCACCACAATTCGCCACTTTAGGAGAAACAAATATGTAACCTATACGTTCACCCGGTAACGACAAGGATTTACTGTAAGAATAGCAAACCAAGGTATTGTCATAGTAATTAGGCATATAAGGCACAACCACGTCACCGTATACAAGTTCACGGTAAGGCTCATCGGCGATAACGAAAATGTCGGTTCCCAACTCTTTTTGCTTTTCGTTTAATAAATCAGCCAATTTTGAAATTGTATCTTCACTCAAAACAACACCCGATGGGTTGTTGGGAGAATTCACTATGATAGCCTTTGTGTTGGGGTTAATTGCTTTGGAGAGCGCATCAAAATCAATTTGCAAATCTTCCTCACGGCACTTAACAACAACAACCTTGCCACCTGCCTTCTCAACAAACACGGTGTATTCAGGGAAAAAGGGTGCCAAAACAATAACCTCGTCCCCTTGATTTAAGATGGCATTAAGTGAAATTGTAAGCGAAGCAGCAGCGCCACAGGTCATATATATTAAGTTAGGTGCTGCACCAACATTAAATCTCTCATTAATATTATCGCAAATTGCAGTTCTAACACCTAAATCACCCTGAGCTGAAGTGTATCCGTGAAGTTTAGTAGGCTCGGTATTCTCGATTAAAGAAATCAAGGTTTCCTTAACCTTTTCAGGAGCCGGAATACTTGGATTTCCAAGACTAAAATCATATACATTTTCAGCACCAATTTCGCTACGGCGCTTGTTACCATATTCAAAAATCTCTCTAATAACCGAACGTTTATTACCAAGTCCTAACATTTTTTCATTAACCATAATTTACTTCCTTTCAAAAGAAAACCCGTAACGGTTTTGCTTTTTTACAGCATAACAGTTACGGGCTGACTGATCACTTAAAGTTCTAACAACTTTCTCGGCAAACAGACAGACCCTTAGTAAAAAAGTAAAACTTAAAAACATAGTTAAACAATCTGTTCGCCTTCTTTCAAAATCTAAGGTTAATTTTACACCTAAAATTACCATTTGTCAACCGTAAAATCAAAAAAACTTTAATGCTTTAAAGTGTTTGCTTTATTCGATTTCCAATTCCTTAATCGAACGCATTCTATAATCCACATTTTTAAGCATATCGGGATTTTTAAGGGCTGCCGCTGCACCCTTTACAACACTGTAAGATGGGTCGGGCAACATATTAACAGAAATTCCTAAATACTCGCTAAGTTTCTTATCAAAACCTGCAAGTAAACTGCCACCACCACAAAGATATAAACCATCTTCACAAATATCAGATACCAAATCAGGGTCGGTTTTATTAATAACCTCCCTAACGGCATTGCAAATGGCATTAACAGTATCCGAAATTGCCTCGTAAATTTCGTCAGCAGTAATTTCAAAACTTTCGGGCAAACCTGTAAATACATTTTGACCCTTAACAACCATCGCAATTTCAACAGGTCGTTTTACGGCAGCACCGATTTTGATTTTAATGTTTTCGGCCGTTAAATTGCCGATTTCAATATTATATTCCCTTTTAACATATCTGATAATCTGATTATCAATATCAAAAGAGGCGGTCTTAAAGGATTCACAAACCGAAATTCCACCCATGGAAACAACGGCAATATCGGTGCTTCCTGCACCAACGTCAACAATAAGAGCACCACGAGGTGTTGTGAAATCAAGATCCAAACCAAAAGCCACAGCCAAAGGACTTTCAATAATAAATACATTTCGGCCACCGGCACCCTCAATAACATTTTGAAGAGAGTGATGTTGAAGTTCGGTAAGGCCGGCAGGTAAAGTCGCCATAATCTTTGGTCTTAAAACCTTATTACCCAAACACTCGGTCATATAATTTTTAAGCATTGTTTCAGCAATTTCATAATCCGAAATTACGCCTCGTTCAATGGGGTTAATGCACATCAAACTTTCGGGAGTTCTGCCCTGAGTTTGCTTTGCTTTTTCACCAAAATATACGGGCAACCAAGTGTCGCTATCAACCGTAACAACATTAGGTTGTTCAAAAAGCACTTTTGAACTTGAAAAAATTACGGTTTTGGAAGAACCAATATCAATACCAATATCTGTTGCCATAATAACCTACCTTTTTTTATTTTTTCCTTTAGAAATAAGTCCCGTAACACAGTGCACATCAACGGCACCTGCTTTAAATAACGCCTTTGCACATTCATCCAAAGTAGCGCCTGTGGTTTTAATGTCATCCACAAGCAAAACTTTTCTGCCTTTTAAAGAGATGTTAGGATAATACATACCTTTAACATTTTCAAAGCGTTGTTTGCCCTTTGTCTTATTTTGGGGTAATCGTTTTTCATTACATCCCAAAGCATTTTCAACCAATGGTAAATTTAAAATGTGTGAGAGTTCTTTAGCCAATTCTCGACTTTGATTATATCCTCTTTTAAGTTCACGTTTTAAATTAAGAGGAACATAAACAATACAATCGAACCGGGCATCAAAGAAATCATTTTTAACCGAAATCGCCATTCGCTCAGCAATAAATTTCGCAAAGTGGATTTTACGATTAAACTTAAAGTCATACATAATCTTTTGAGCCACACCTTCGTTATAAAAAGGTGCAGTCGCAGCAGTAAAATGATATACATAATATTTACATTTACAGTCTGCCTTTTTATTTCCACAAACCTTACATCTTGCGTCGAAATTCGTTTCTTCTAAACTTTCAAGGCAAAAATCGCACAAACTTTCACCTTTTGGGATAATTCTGTCACAAGAAATACATTTGTTTGGGAATATCGCATCAAAAATGCTTGAAACCATCTTCTTAATAAAATCCATATTGAGATTTTTCCTTTAAAAACTCGGTTAAAAGGGTATATCTTAAGGTTTTACGGTCGTTTTCTGCCATGGCATACCAAACCGACTCGTCACCCACCAAAATAAGCATTTTTTTAGCTCTCGTTACTGCCGTATATAAAAGATTTCGATATTTAAGTTTGCTTGGCACATCCATAAGTGGAATAACAACATAGTCGTATTCACTACCTTGGCTTTTATGAACGGTAACGGCATAAGCCAATTCAAGTTGAGATAAATCCTCCGAAAAATAGGTTGCCACCTTATCATCATAGCGAACCTTTAAAATTCCGCCTCTAATATCAATATCGACAATATAACCAACATCGCCGTTAAAGATGCCCGTACCGTATTCGCCGTTATCCTTTTTATACTGCAAATCATAATTGTTTTTGATTTGCATAACCTTGTCCCCAACCCTGAGATAAAAACCTTTGTAACTTAGTTGAGGTTCCTTACCTTTACGAGAATTAAGTTTTTCCTGCATCAAATTGTTAAGGTTAACCGTGCCCGTATCCATAAGTTTTGTGGGACACAAAACCTGAACCTGAGTCAATGGGTCAATATCATAAGCCGAAGGTAAACGCTCGCTTACCAGTTCCAACACGGTTTTAACGGTTGAATACTTGTCCCCTCTTTTAAGGAAGAAGCAATCGGAATTCTTATCGCTAAAATCGGCTTCTTGACCGTTTATAATTGCATGGGCATTAGTGACAATTTTACTCTTTAATGCTTGGCGAAAAACCTTTTTAAGGCGAATTGCAGGGAAAATATCGGCAGCCAAAATATCACCCAAAATATTACCTGCGCCAATACTTGGAAGTTGGTCCGAATCCCCGACAATTATAATCCTTGTGCTACTCTTAAGCGCCTTTAAAAGGTCGCTGAAAAGAAGCGCATCTATCATTGAGGCTTCATCGAGAATTAAAACATCGCAATCGAGAGGATTTTTTTCGTTTCGAGCAAAGGAACGCTCCTCGTTTTCGCTCCACTCAACCTCTAATAATCGGTGTATTGTCTTGGCTTCTCTGCCACAAAGTTCGGTCATTCTCTTAGCAGCCCTGCCGGTAGGAGCAGCAAGTTCAATATCCAAATCCCGAATTTCGAAAAGTTTAATAATGGCATTAAGGGTGGTGGTTTTACCCGTACCGGGGCCACCTGTCAAAACCAAAATACCATTTTCAAAAGCCTCAAAAATCGCTTGTTTTTGTAAATCTTCAAACTTAATATTTAATTGGTTTTCAACATGTACAATTTCAAGTTTATCAACCGTAATCGTTTTATCAATGTTTCCTTTAATGGAAAGCAACCTGGCCGAAATATATTGCTCGGCCGAAAAATATTCAGGCAAGGCTATAAACTCAGTTTTTCCAACAACCCTTGAAGATAATCTAAAACAATCAATAAGTCGGTCACAACAAATGTCAACCGTACTCTCATTACACTCTAAAAGCCCGGAACAAACGCTAATAAACTTATCTCTCGGCAAACAGGTGTGACCATTGCTAAGATTACGCCTTAAAACATACTCAATACCCGCGCTTACCCTTAACTCGCTATTTTTATCTATTGCCAATTCTTCGGCAAGTTCCTCAGCCGTTTCAAAAGGAAAATCAATTCCTTTCTCACAAAGAGTGTACGGATTAGTTTTAATAATATCAGTCGACCTTTCGCCAAAACGACGATAAATGTTCAAACACCTGTCGGCGCCGACGCCATATTTCGAAAGCATAAGCATAATTTCTCTAATGCCGTATTGTTTTGCAAATTCTTTACTCAAAGATAAAGCCTTTTCTAAAGAAATACCCTTTAAAGTTGCCAACTCATCAGGGTTATTTTGAATAACATCAAGACTTCTCTCGCCAAATTTTTCAACAATTCTTCGAGCCGTTGCGGGGCCAATACCCTTAACAGCGCCAGAAGAAAGATATTTTAAAATATCGGCTTGGTTTTGGGGGATTATTCTTTTAAACTCCGCAGCCTTAAATTGTTGGCCATATGTTGGATGAAGGGTATATTCACCAATAAAACTCGCTGTGTCACCTTCGCACAAAAATGGCAAAATTCCAACAACAGTAATCTCTTCATCCTTGGTTTCAACCGAAGCCACAGTATAGCCATTGACGGAATTTTGATAGGTGATTTTTTGGACAGTACCGCTAATTTCGGTAAAATTCAGTTCTTCACCCATTATTCCGCCCCCTAAAAATTAGTGTTTTCCAAAACTTTAAATCCTGTTTTTTTAATCAAGACATTAAATTCTTCGGTATTTTCATCACCGATATTAGAATTATCAACAAATATTTCTTGGGCCAGTTTATTTCCTAGCCACTTGAAATCAAAATACAAATTTAATATTTCCCTATTAAAATCCTCGTTTGAAACAACAAGAACAATAATCCGTTTGCCACTTTTCAATGAGGATAAAATCATTTTTTTAGTTGTATGTATAATTTCGGATAATCCCAGAATCGCCAAAAAAATCAAAACCGCCAAAAATACATATTTTGCCATGTAAATCCCTCCCTAAAAACATTTTATTCAGGTCAGAAAAAAATGACAAAATTCGAATTAAGGGGAGGATATTCCCTCCCCTTAAAATTATTTAATAGTTACTGTAGTTTGATATGCGCCGACAGCCCATGCATTATTAATTCCCTCAAAGGCCACCGAAACATTTACAGCATGCTCTCCGGCCTTTTTATCGGTCAAATCAATTATTGCATAGATGTTTTTATCATTAATTCTATTAATTACATTACTTGGCGCACAAATTCTCACATTTTTAATGCCTGAAGCATTTGCTGAAAGACCACTTGCAACACCGGTTGTTTTAACGTTTGTTATATTGATGGTTTTTTCACGGTAATTATCCAATTCAACCGTAACCACAAAATTATTGATGGTATCAAACATTCTGACACCCTCGGGCAATTTCGGAGATACATCAAAGGTTGCTGTTTCAGCACCCAAAGTTGTAACATCAATTGGCGATAAAGTTACCTCGGTGATTTTATCAACCGTTTCAGGTGTTCCGATAATTGTGATTTCCGAATGGTCAACAGAAGATTTTATACTGCTTTTGTCAAAACCTTTAGGTGTGTTAGTAAAGTCAACCTTTACAGGAACGGTCTTCTTTTTAGAAATCGGCACCATGATTTTAACCTTGTCGGTGCTGAGTTGTAAGTTCTCGGTGCTTATTTCCTTATTCCTTTCATCAAGTAAAACAACATTAGCGTCAAATGTTTTACTTTCGGAAAGAGTTTTGTTTACCTTGGCCTTGGCAGTAACGGTAGCAATGCTGTTAATAACAGTTCTTGGACCTGTTATTGTGATAGTATTATTCTCAATGCCACTAACAACAGCGGCCTCAGCAATAAGACCCTCCGAAGCAGTAGCACCATCAGCCACTGCAGTAATGGTAAACTCTCTTGTCTCAACATAATCAAAACTTACTTTAATCGTTTTAGGAGAAATACTTACAATATCATAATCTGCCATACCTGAAGAGTTTGAAGCCAAAACTTCAAGATTATATTCACCGGGACTGTCAACGGCAGCTGCCGAAGCATATAAACTGATTTCACCGGCAGTCAAGGCGGCAACAACGTTATTTTTGCCCATTACCATAACAGTAAATTTATGTTCGGAAATATCGCCAATGATACTCATTTTATTTTCCGAAGCAAAGGTATTTTCCATATTAACGGTTACGGAAATATCGGAAAATGAACGTTCAATGATATCCTTTTGGCCAACCGAAATTGACATCCACAAAACGAAACTCAAAAAAATCGAAAAAGGTATCGTAAATCTTCGGTTAAAAAGGATTTCTTTAAAGGAAAAGGATTTAAGTTTATTTAGCATTTTTCTCATCCTTTCCTTTTTTTAATTTTTTGTTTTTTATAGCATTTATAAACTTTGACACAACCGATTCGTTTTCCTTTTGCTCATCCGAAAGCAGGAGTCGACAAAGTTCATGGTTTGCAGATATGGCATTATAATTTCTTGTTATTTGTCCGTTAGTAACAATGGAAATAACACCGGTTTCTTCCGAAACTACCAAAACAACTGCATCCGAATTTTCGGTCATACCAATCGCCGCTCTATGACGTGTGCCAAGATCAGAACTGATATCATCTCGTTGGGTTAATGGAAGAATACAACCGGCAGCATAAACTCTGCCATCGCGAATAATCATGGCTCCATCATGCAACGGAGACTTGGGGAAGAATATGTTACTAATCACCGAAGCCGAAGGTTTAGCATCTACAATAGTACCGGTGTTGATAATTTCACCCAATTGGGTTTTGCCTTCAAAAACAATCAAAGCACCGATTTTTTGGTCTTGCATTGAACCTGCAGCGCGAGTAACCTTTTCGATAGTGGTAACCATTGCATCTTGTTTACCATCTAAAAGTTGGGTTGTTTTAAATCCTGTTCTACCAACCTTTTCCAAAATACGGCGAAGTTCGGGTTGGAAAATAACAGCCGCCACAATAATAACAGAATTAACAATCGTTTTAAGTAACCACTCAATAGTTGCAAGATCCAGCCAGTCAGCAATAAAGTAAATGGCTATGAGCATAAATATTCCTTTTACAAGCTGACCTGCGCGAGTATCTCTCAAAAACTCCAAAGCCTTATAAATTATAAAGGCCATAATCAAAATATCAATTATATCCAACGGGATTCTCAGGTTTGAAACAGCATAAACAATATAATTCCAAACGGAATAAATTGCATTCCACAAGCTACCCAAAATCTCACATCCTTAAATTTAGAAATTTATATTATATTACACAGTATATTCTAACATAAATTTCCCTTTGTCGCAACACCTTTTTACTATTTTTTTAATATTTTTGTCCTCAAAACCATCATAAATTTATTTATTTCTTCCTCTTTGTTAAAACTTGCAACCGAAACTCTTACGGCGCCAATATTTTCCGTCCCCATTCGCTTGTGTGCCAAAGGCGAACAATGAAGTCCTCCTCTTACTGCAATATTTTTTTCCGAAAGCGAATTTGCCACCTTCGATGAGTGCTCACCAACCACATTAAAACTCAAAAGAGGGACAAAATCTCCACCTTTAGGCTCGGGGGTATATAATATCACTTCAGGTATTGTTTTCATCTGAGTATAAAGTTTTTTAATTAATGCCAATTCCCCTTCGTATAACGTATTAATCCCCTTAGACTTAACGTAATCCATTCCTGCCGAAATGCCCATAATCCCGGGCAAATTCACCGTTCCGCTTTCTAATCTTTCAGGCAGCCTATCAGGTTGAAATAATTCCAAAGAATTTGTACCCGTTCCACCCTCAATTATTGTTTGAGGTATGTTTTTACGGGCAATAAGTACACCGATTCCCATAGGAGCATACAAACCTTTATGGGGAGCAATACAAAGAAAATCGATATTTTGTTTTTTCATATCAATAGGAAGCACACCTGCATTTTGAGCGCCGTCCACCGCAAATAAAATTCCCTTTTCACGGCATAATTCACCGATTTTTCCTATAGGCAAAATCTTGCCCCACACATTAGAGGCGCCCATACAAAATATTAATCTCGTATTAGGTCGGATTTTCTCTTTAAAGTTTTCCAAAGTCTTTTCATCATCGGTCATCGAAACCTCGGCAACGCTATAAGAAACGCCGGTTTTCACAAGGGGTCTTATGACTGCATTATGTTCCAATGCTGAAATTATGCAATGGTCTCCCCTCTTCAAAATACCCTTGATAACACAGTTAGCACTATGGGTACAATTTTGTGTGAAAACCACCGTTTCGGGTCCGTCAGAACCGAAAAAATCACTCAGTTTTTCACGGGTTTTATAGACCATTTCGGCCGCCTCAATTGAACGGGAATGCCCTGCTCTGCCCGGGTTTGCAGAATAACGTTCCAAGGCCAATTTCACACCGTCTATCACCCCTTTTGGTTTTGCACCTGTTGTAGCGGCATTATCAAAATAAATCACCATATTTCCCCCTTTAAAATACATTAAAAAACGGGTGTATTAAACACCCGATTATAATGATTGTAGTTTGTCGAAATGCTAAAAAGCGATTCGGCAAGCCACTTTTCAAGTGGCTTTGGCAAAATTAAATTTACGAATTCAATTTTGCACAACACTCATTGCAATGGATATGGACAAATTTCAAAAGAAATTTGTTACAAAATCAAAGATTTTGTGTCGAAACAAGAACTTTTCGACTACTCATAGCCATTATGAAATTCCGATTATTTTTACATTACCTTTTAATATTTTTAAAGCACTTTCACAATCTTTATCGGTTATAACCGAATGAGAACAGCCTTTTTTAGTGCTGTTTGAGGTTTTTTCAATTTTAACTCTAATATTTTTTCGCCTGAGCAAATCTCGCGCTTTAATAGCACTTGTTATGCTTTCAAGTTCTATATTACAGCCCATTTATTTACACTCCTTTTTTGAGACTCTTAAGACAGTTCTTGTTCCATCTCATTCTTATAATATTTAACAACAACAATAAATGTTACCGGCAAACCCACAAGACCCAAGAAACCAAATAATTTTAAACCCAAAAACATTGCAAAAAGAATGAATAATGGGTTAATTCCAGTTTTAATGCCAACAATTTTTGCTTCGGCAAAATTTCTAACAAGCATAATAATTAAATATAAAATCATCAATCCAATTCCCAAAAAACTATTTCCGATTATCACATTAACAATCCCCCACGGAATTAAAAATGCACCCGAACCTAAAACAGGTAATGCATCCAGCAAAGCAATACCCAAGGAAATCAAAAGCCAATTTTTTACCCTTAAAACCAATAATCCTATTGATAATTCAGCGAATGTTATAAAAAAAAGAATTATATATCCTCCTAGAATTTTCAAAAGCGATTCTTTTAAAATTACCTTTATTTTAAAAATGTTTCCGGCAGTTTTTTGTGGTATAATCTTTTTTATAAAGCTCACAAAACCGTCGTAATCCTTTGCGATATAACAAGTAGAAGCCAAGGCGACAATACTACTAAAAATAAAAGTCGGAGCAAATTTCACCACATTTGCTGCCAAGTTCGACAAAGCAGCAGAAACCTTTAAAAGACCATTTTCTAAAACGCTTTTAAACACCTTATTACCCGTTTCCTTAAGATCGGGAGAAATATTTCCAAAAATACTTTCTGATATTTTTTCCGCGGTTTCATAAACTTTAGTCGCTATATCAGAAAATCCACTTAAAGACTTGATAATATCCCCTGTCAAGGAGAAAATTTTTAAGGTTGGAAAAATCAAAATTACTGCCAAAAATATATAGGCAACAGCCGAAATAATCGTTGCTAAATTCCCTTTTTTAATCCCTGTTTTTTTAGATAAAAAAACCGCCGGTTTTTGCATTAAACTCGCAACTATTAAAGCAATAACAAACGGGAGTATATATTTAAATAAAAATTTGCCCGAAAGCAAAATTATTAATATCCACAAACCATAATAAATTGCATTTATTATAAATTGTTTTTTCGCCTTCACCATAAAAAAACACACCTCCTTATAGAAAAAAACTATTAATTTTAAACAAAAATGACACAATTTTAGAGTTTTTATTGATTTTTAAATATATGTGTAGTATAATACATTAGTTATTATTTACTCTCGGAGGAAAAATATGAATATTGCCATTTTAGGCCATGGTGTGGTAGGCTCGGGCGTTGCCGAGATTTTGATAAACCACAATGACCTAATTGCCGAAAAAATTAAAGATACAGTTGATGTTACTCGCATTTTAGATTTAAGAGATTTCTCTTCACTTCCCTATGGCGATAAATTCACAACAGATTTTGAAGACATTATAAATGACGACAGCATTAAGGTTGTTGCCGAAGTTATGGGCGGAGTTAATCCTGCTTACGATTTCGTTAAGAGATGTCTATTGGCCGGAAAAAGCGTTGTTACCTCCAACAAAGAACTTGTTGCTGTTAAGGGCGCTGAACTCATTAAAATCGCCAAGGCAAACAATGTGAACTTCCTTTTCGAAGCAAGTGTTGGTGGCGGTATCCCTGTACTAAGACCAATGACCCAATGCCTTTCAGCTAATCAAATCACTGAATTTTGGGGCATTTTAAACGGAACAACTAATTTCATTCTCAATAAAATGATAGTGGATAATATGAGTTTTGAGGATGCTTTAAAACTTGCTCAAGATAACGGTTACGCCGAAAAAGACCCCACTGCCGACATTGAGGGGCACGATGCTTGTCGCAAGGTTTGTATTTTGGCAACCTTAGCTTTTGGAAAACACGTTTATCCCGAACAGGTTGAAACTTCGGGTATTTCAAACATCACTTTAGAAGATGTTTATGCAGCCGATAATTTAGGTTATGTTATTAAGCTTATCGGTCATGCAAAACTACTTGATAACGGCAAAATTTCCGCTGAAGTAAGACCTACTGCTGTAAAACGTGCCAATATGCTTTCTCATGTTGATGGCGTGTTCAATGCGATTTTGATTAACGGTAATCAAACAGGCGAAGTTATGTTCTATGGTAAGGGCGCAGGTAAAGAGGCGACTGCAAGTGCTGTTGTTGCCGATATCATTGACTGTGCTAAACATATTAATGCTCGTAAATATATTGATTGGGCCGACGGCGAAGAAGGTTATGTTGTTAAAAACACCGATGCTGATGAAATGATGTTTGTTCGCATTATTGGTGAAGATTTCAACACTATTTCAAACACTTTTGATAATCAATTTGCTAAATTGACCGAAAACCATACCAAAAACGAGTTTTCAAATGAACTTTGTTTTATAACTAAACCAATTAGTCTTAGTATTTTAAAAGATAAGCTTTCTTCTTTCAAAGATTGCACAATTAAAATACTACACACTATTTCGTAATATTCCAAGGAGGTTATAACCTATGTTAATAGTTAAAAAATTCGGTGGCTCATCAGTTGCAAATGCCGAAAGAGTCTTCAATGTTGCAAGAAGAATTATTGAAGATTATAAAAAAGGTAACGATATTGTAGTTGTTGTATCTGCTCAAGGCGACACAACCGACGATTTAATTGCAAAAGCCAAAGAAATCAACCCCAAAAATCCTTCCAAAAGAGAAATGGATATGCTTTTAGCATCGGGCGAACAAATTTCAATTTCTTTACTTGCAATGGCTATTGAAACTCTCGGTTGCCCCGCAATTTCCCTACTCGGATGGCAAGCAGGTTTCGCAACCGATTCCCACCACGGTATTGCCCGTATCAAACGCGTTGATTCCGAAAGAATTAAAACCGAAATTGCTAAGAAAAACATTGTAATTGTTGCAGGTTTCCAAGGTCTTAATAAATATGATGATATTACAACCCTTGGTCGTGGTGGTTCTGATACAAGTGCTGTTGCTATCGCAGCTTCAATGAAGGCTGATTTATGCCAAATTTATACCGATGTTGACGGTGTTTATTCAGCCGACCCACGCAAGGTTCCCAATGCTGTTAAGATGGATGAAATTAGCTATGACGAAATGTTGGAACTCGCATCTTTGGGAGCACAAGTTCTTAATAACCGTTCGGTTGAAATGGCTAAAAAATATAATGTTGAGCTTGAAGTTCTTTCAAGCCTTGAAGTAAAACCCGGTACTATCGTAAAGGAGACTGTTAAAATGGAAAAAACTTTAATCAGAGGCGTAGCAAAAGATACTAACGTTGCAACTATTTCTATCGTAGGCTTACAAGACACACCAGGTGTTGCATTTAAGGTATTTAATAAATTGGCACAAAACAAAGTTAATGTTGATATTATTCTTCAATCTGTTGGTCGTGACAGCACTAAGGACATCACCTTCACCGTTCCTTTCGACCAAGGCGAAACAGCTATGGAAGCACTTAACAATATGAAGGATTCACTTAACTTTAAGTCGGTTAGTTTAGATGACAGCACTGCTAAGGTTTCTATCGTCGGTGCAGGTATGGAAAGCCATCCCGGTATTGCTGCCAAGATGTTCGAGGCTCTTTATTCTGCCGATATCAACATCCGCTTTATTTCCACCAGCGAAATAAAGATCTCGGTTCTTATTGATGCCGATAAAT
>JAZSPH010000008.1:0-21002 GCA_045537355.1 Acutalibacteraceae bacterium | reverse complement strand
CTGTTCTTTTTGGCAGTTTCGGGTGATTCGGCTGAAATGTAGCCACCACAACATTCGTTGCGCTTGGCATAAACCACAGCGTCGGCACCTAAAGCCTTGATAAAATCTTCCATAATTGTGGGGTTTTCAGGGTCGTCCATTCTCATAACGCCGTTGGGACGTAAAAGTAAACAACCGTAGTAAGCCCCGATTTTTTTACCCTTAAGGCTGTTTACAACCTTTTCTCTAATGGTACTGAAACCTACCTCATCACGTAACAACTCTAAATAGTGGTAAACCAAGGTTTCACCGTTGTACGCACCGTCGTTCGCCATATATCTGTTAACCTTGTCAGCGAATTGGGAGTTGGTTTGCATTGCATGGTTTGTTTGTTTAATAACATTGTGACAAGCAGAGCAAACGGTTACCAAAGGCTGACCCTTGTCGGCAGCATATTTTAAAGCGCGAACGGAGGAAAGTTTTGTGGCAACTTCATCGTTAGCAGTGGTGAAAACGCCACCACAGCATTGCCATTCTTCAATTTCTTCCAGAGTAACACCCAAAGCTTCAGCAGTCTTGTATGAATACAAATCAAGGTCTTTAGCTTTATTTTTAAGGGTGCATCCGGGGAAATAACTAACCTTCATTTTATTACCTCCGAATTATACCATCTCTTCAGGATGGAAAACCTCATCGAATTTTTCAGCAGTTAAAAATCCGAGTTGGACACAAGCCTCTTTAAGAGAAATGTTATCTTTATATGCCTTCTTAGCAGTTTTTGCAGCGTTTTCATATCCGATATAAGGATTGAGAGCAGTAACGAGCATTAAAGAATTGTGCAAATTGTGGTGCATCTTTTCTTTGTTTGCCTTAATACCAACAGCACAGTTCTTGTTGAAAGAAACAATTGCTTCTGCCAAAAGACGAGCAGACTGCAAGAAGTTGTAAATGCAAACGGGCATAAATACATTAAGTTCGAAGTTGCCTTGAGAAGCAGCAATGCCGATAGCAACATCGTTACCCATAACCTGAACAGCAACCATGGTTACTGCTTCGCATTGGGTGGGGTTAACCTTACCGGGCATAATGGAAGAACCGGGCTCGTTTTCGGGAATGAAAATTTCGCCAAGACCGTCACGGGGACCGGAAGCCAACCAACGAACGTCGTTTGCAATCTTCATCATATCAGCAGCAAGAGCCTTAACAGCGCCGTGAGCGAAAACGAGTTCGTCTTTAGAGGTTAAAGCGTGGAACTTATTTGAGGCTGTAACGAACTTCTTGCCTGTAATTTTGGAAACTTCTTCAGCAACGCCGGTATCAAAACCTTTGGGAGCGTTAAGACCGGTACCTACTGCAGTGCCACCTAATGCTAACTCGTGGAGAGGTTTAATAGCGAGTTTAATTAACTCAACATCACGCTCAAGGCTTGAACGCCAACCACTGATTTCTTGAGTAAAGGTGATGGGGGTAGCATCTTGAAGATGGGTTCTACCACTCTTAACTATACCTTCGTTTTCTTTTTCAAGTCTCTTGAAGGTTTCGATTAAGGTTTCCACAGCAGGAATAAGTTTATCTTCCAAACTTAAAACTGCAGCAATGTGCATTGCAGTTGGGAAGGTGTCGTTAGAGGACTGACTCATATTTACATCATCGTTGGGATGTAAAAGAGTTTGGCCTAAAATTTGGTTACCACGGTTAGCGATAACTTCGTTTGAGTTCATGTTGGATTGGGTACCCGAACCGGTTTGCCAAACAACGAGGGGGAAGTGACCACTTAATTTGCCGGCCATAACTTCATCGCAAGCCTCTTTGATAGCCTCAACCTTTTCGGCAGTCATCTTTTCGGGGCGTAAGCCGTGGTTTGCAATGGCAGCAGCCTTTTTCAAAACACCGAAAGCGTGAATAATTTCAGCGGGCATGGTTTCAATTCCAACGCCAATCTCAAAGTTCTCGTGGCTTCTTTGTGTTTGAGCAGCCCAAAGACGGTCGGCAGGAACCTTCATTTCACCCATAGAATCATGTTCAATACGATATTCCATAGATAAAAACCTCTTTCCTAGATAGTAATATTGTTAATAACTTCTTTAATGCAGGCTGCACTGTGGCGTAAAGATTCAACCTCCTGGTCATTAAGGGGGAGAAGAACCTTGCCGTGAGCACCTTTTCTGCCAACAACATTAAGTAAGCTTAAGCAAACATCTTCAATGCCGTATTCACCGTGAAGCATGGTGGAAACGGTCATGGTGGTATCAATACCACTGAGTAAGCATTTGCAAATGTGAACTACCGACATGGAAACTGCATAGAAGGTAGCGCCCTTGCTGCGAATAACGCTGGCACCGGAACGGCGAACATACTCTTCGGTTTCGTCACGGTCAAACTTAGCGTGGAACTCGGAGTCAACAACAGCGTTAGCATAATCCTCAACGGGAACGTTTGAAATATTAGCAATAGACCAGGGAACAAAAGCTGAATCGCCATGCTCACCTAAAACGTAAGCGTGAACGTTCTTTTGGTTAACATTGTAGTACTCGGCAACACGGGTACGAAGACGAGAAGTATCCAAAATGGTACCTGAACCGATGATGCGTTCTTCAGGAATACCTGAAATCTTGTGGAATACATAGGTAAGAACGTCAACAGGGTTACTAACGATTATGTAAATAGCGTTGGGAGCGTGTTTAACGATTTCGGATGAAACCTTTTTCAACACATCAACGTTGGTTTGAGCCAAATCCAAACGGGATTGACCGGGCTTTCTTGCAAGACCGCAGGTGATGATTACGATGTCGGAATTCTTAGCGTCAGCATAAGAGCCAGCATAAATGTTAGCAGGATACCAGAAAGGAACGCCTTGTCTAATGTCCATTGCTTCGCCTTGTGATTTCTCTTCGTTGATGTCGATCATCACAATTTCGGATGCGGTGCCGGTAACAGTTAATGTGTAAGCGATGGTAGAACCTACGCTGCCGGAACCAATTACAGTAATTTTATTCATTTTTTCCTCCTCCTCTGTTTTGACCAATACAGAAGTTTTTTACTTTTCTCAGCCTAATGTTTTTGCCGAGGGTTGGTGGATTTTATGCCACATAAAGCGCATAATAACACCATTGTCTATATTTTAACAAACCCCTACAATAAAATCAATACAAAAAACACGTTTTTTCGGAAAAAATACCACTTATTTTTCTAAAATTTTTGGTTATTTTAACGGCATTATCTTATATATGTGTAAAAGGAGGCTTTTTGATGTTAAAAAATGGGTTTTTGTTTGTAAATTTTTGAATAGTGTGATATACTTGAAAACGAGGTGAAACAGTTGCTTAAATATGAAGTTTTATCCAAAGAAACCGAAAATAAAATAAGAGAGTTTAAAGCCTTGGGAGGAATTAGTCCTTACGCTTTCAGGGAAGAGGATGTTATTCGCCGTAATCCCCAAAGGGACAAAGCCACCTTAATTCGTCCTGCCTTTATCAGGGATATTGACAAGATAATGCACTGTCCTTTTTATAATCGCTATGCCGACAAAACCCAGGTTTTTTCCTTTTATAAAAATGATGACATTACAAGAAGAGGACTTCACGTTCAGTTGGTGTCCCGAATTGCCCGAACCATCGGTAGGGCGTTGGGGCTTAACCTTGAGTTAATCGAAGCCATTGCCTTGGGTCACGATATCGGCCATACCCCCTTCGGTCATGCAGGAGAAAGTTTTTTAGATGAACTTTTATTTGAACGCACGGGAAAACATTTTAGCCATAATATTCATTCGGTAAGGGTGCTTGACCAAATTTTCCCCTTTAACATTTCACTTCAAACCTTAAACGGAATTGCTTCCCATGACGGAGAAATGGAACTTTCAAAATATTGTCCGTCTCCGATGGAGGATTTTGACCGGTTTGACCACCAAATTGAGGAGTGCTACAAGGATAGAGCCAATGTGAAAAAACTCATCCCTTCCACCTTGGAAGGATGCGTTGTGCGAATTTCGGATATTATTGCTTACTTAGGCAAAGACAGGCAGGATGCCGAAAGAGCCCACCTTGTAAACAACGATGTTTTTGAGGATGGCGCAATCGGTACCCACAATTCGGAAATCATTAATAATCTTATTGTGAATATTATTGAACATAGTTTTGGAAAACCTTATATTAAAATGGATGAAGAACATTTTGCCGCTTTAAAAAAAGCCAAGTCGGACAATTATGATTTGATTTATAAAAATGATAAGGTTCAGTCGGAAATTGACACGGTTATCAAGCCGATGATGGCAAAAGTCTACGAAAAACTCTTGGCTGATTTGATTGGCGGAAATAAAACTTCACCGATTTTTACCCACCATATGAGGTATATTGACAGGATTTATTACGAAAGGGAAACCCCTTATTCTGAGAACGAACCCAACCAAATTGTAGTGGATTATATTGCAAGTATGACCGATGATTATTTCATTGATTTGTATGCCTTCTTGTTCCCGGAAAGTCCTGAAAAGATATTATATACAGGCTATTTTGATTAAAATTTCTTGATATTAAAGAGAACAAAATGAAAAGAATTTTAGCGATTATCTTATCTCTTGTGTTGACGGTGTGTTTGCTATCCGGTTGTAATGAAAAAGCTGATAACAACAGCGCCCAAATTGATGATGTTGATGGCGCTTATCAAGGCTTTGAAGCGGGTGATGGTCAGTCAAATTCTGACAAAACAGCCACAGACACCCGGAGCGAGTCTTCGAGTATGAACGAATCTTTAACAACCACCTCGAAAATCCCCGTAAGTAGCACAAACGCCGGTTTGGAACAAAATGGTTCTAAAAAAGAAAACCACAAGTCGGAAAGTTCTAAAAAGGAAAATTCCAAAGCTGAAAGTTCCAAAAAGCAAAGTTCCAAAAAGGAAAATTCCGAGTCGGAAAGCTCCAAAAAGCAAAGTTTAAAAGACCAAAGTTCTAAAAATCAAAGTTCTAAAAAAGAAAATCCCAAAGAGGAAAGTTCGAAAAAGGAAAATTCCAAACAGGAGAGCTCAAAAGAGGAAATTTTAAAAGAGGAGAGTTCTAAAGTGGCAAGTACCAACTCGACCACAACCTCTTCGGAATGGGAGCTTATAATACCATTGGAAAAGAATCAATTGCCCAATTATAATATCGATATTGATAATTTAAACGAGTTTAAACAAGACGGAAGATATGTAAAAATGGTGGATTCGGCAACCCTCCAAGATTACAAGTCTTATGTGGCTAAATTGATAAACTCGGGCTTCAAAAAATATGATGAAAATCAAATAGATAACAGCCATTTTATCTCCCTTACCGACAGCACCACCTTTGTTTCGGTGTCTTTCACATCGGGTAACAGTAAATTAAAGGTTGTTTCGGAACCTTTAGGGGATTTATATCCACGAAAACAAGATAACAAATATACAAATAAGGGTATACAAAGTTTATTTACCGGACTTAAAAACCAAAACAAACCGATTTATGCGGGAATGGGCTTTATTATCAGACTTTCAGACGGTAGATTTATTATAATCGACGGTGGCGCAGGAGATTATAAGCATTTAGACTCCAACAATATGTTAAAAGTTTTAAAAGAACAGTCTCCGGCAGGTACCGAGAAACCGGTCATCGCCGCTTGGATATTCACCCATGCCCACGATGACCATATCGGTGCGTTTAATGCCTTTACTGAGGATTTTGCCGATAAGGTTGTAATTGAATCTTTTTATTACAATTTCCCACCGGTTAGGGTAATAGGGGATAAAACCGAGGGCCTTTCCCACGATGAATATTATTCCTATTCCAATTTTGTAAAATGTGTTAAAAAATATTCCGATGCAAAGATTATAAGACCTCACGCAGGAGAAAAATATTATATTGGCAACGCTATTATTGATATGCTTTTCACCTATGAGGACCTTTTCCCCTTATCTCTCGAAGAAGGTGGAGGTTTAAGTGACTTTAATCATACATCCTTGATATTCAAGATAAACATTGGTGGTCAAAGCATGATGATAACCGGCGACGCAACAAACGAGGGTATGTTTTTCTTGACCGATAATTTTAAGAATTCTATTCAATGTGATATACTTCAAATGTCCCACCACGGACAGTTTGGAACAAGAAGATTTTATTCTTTGGTTAATCCCACTTATGCCCTTTTACCCATAACACATGTGGATACTAACCGAGTGACTTCCATCGATGCAAACCGTTGGTTGGTAAGCAGTGAGAAGGTTCGTCAGATTATAAGTTTCTGGGGTGGTAACGTTACTATTCCGTTGCCTTATAATCCAACCGACGACCAAATCTACGATAGAATCCCCACAAGATATACTGAGTATTACGATTTTTTAAGTGATTAAAATAAAAACAACCCTTAAGGGTCATACTCTAAAGGACATAAAAAAGGAAGCACAAAATTTTTGTGCTTCCTTTTAATTTTATCTTATACCGTAGCAAGCAGGACACTTGGGCGCCAAATGTCACTTGTTAGGCGAACCTAAAACCCTTTAATTCGCTTATCGGTAATAATTCCATAAACATACGACGGACCCCAAATGTTTTCTCTTTGGATTTTTGAAGGGGTAGGGTTTGTTATGGTTAGTGCTGTAATCAAAGAATCTTTTGCAATCTTACGCCTTTTATCGTCATTGATTAAAAGATAATTATCATAAACCAAATAAGTGTATTCAACACCTCTAACCGTTTTAAACACCTGACCCTCGCAAAATCGAATATGTTTCCATATAGTTTCTATATTCATTTGCTTGCTCCTTAATATTTATTTTTGAAGAAAATTCCTCTTATCAAACCAAATAATACTCCGCCGATAAATAAACCGACTCCTCTGCCTTTTCTTTTCATATAAATTACCTTTTTAAAGTTTATACTCTATTTTTAGCGTGGATGAATATCCACTGGCGGTTTCGTATAAGACAATGTCCTCGATATCCATACACTGACGCATCGCATTGCAAACCATAGGCATAGCCGATTTTAACTTCATTTCACGGTGAATATCACCAGCAATTAAAACAAGACAGTCTTTTCCATTATCTCGTGCAATCTTTTTACACTCATTGATATAATTTTTAATGTCTCTTGTGCTTATCTTGTTAATCGGTGCGATTTTTTCTTTTTCTTTTTCCATCAAAATCTTCACCTGTTCCTCTAACACTTTTATCCTATCAAGTAATTCTAAAATAATATTGTCGTAATTCATACTACGCCCTCCTTAAGAATTCTATAAGAATTCTATCACAATTCTTTTAGAATGTCAAGAAAAATTCATAAAAAATCCCCACCGATTTGTTCAGTGGGGAAACTTTTCTTGTTACTGTCCTTAAGAGTACAGCTCTTAGAAAAGGGTTGTTTTTTTATTCGATATTAAGCTTTGTCTCTCGGGCATAAAAGAAAATGTATTGTTGAACAATTCCGGCATAAGGCTTTGCACTTTCGGGCAAAGCACCACCGAACAGTCGGGTCATGGCTTTTTTAATCCAAACGTCCTGGGGAAAGGCTTCAATATGGTGATGGGAGAAAAGCAGGGCACAGTCGGCAACCTTGGGTCCCACACCTGTAATTTTTAAAAGTTCGGCTTGGGCTTCTTTGTAAGGTAAATTTCTTAGGGTGTCGAGGTTCACCTCGCCGCTTGCCACCTTTTTTGCGGCATCCAGAATATATTTTGCCCTAAAACCTGCTCGTAACGGAGCCAAATCCTCAAGGGTGAGGGAGGCTAACTTTTCGGCAGAGGGGAAGGTGTATCCACCATCAATTTTTTCGCCAAAGGTTTCGCAAAGTCGGGAAATGATGCCCTTAATTCTTTTGATGTTATTGTTTTGTGAAATGATGAAGGAGCAAAGGGTTTCCCAAGGAGGTTGGTTTAAAACACGAATACCTTTGCCGTACTGTGAGGCCTTTTTAAGCACCTCGTTGTCACCAATTTTTTTAATGATTTCGCTGTAATTTCGGTCCAAATCAAAAAAGTCACGCCAAACACCTTCAAATTCGGTTTCGTTTACATTGTATAAAACAACCTGACCGTTTTCTAAAATCTCAAGTTCCAAATAACGGTCGCAAGCAACACCACCCCATTTTTCACCCTCGATAACCTCAAAACGAAAAGCCTGACCGCAGTCAAGGGTTTGGGGTAGGGAAAAGGGGTCTTTTAGTGTTAAATAGGTATTATTATCTTTAAATTCGGCAGTAAACATTTTTTCACCTCTTCAAGTTGAATTATACAATTTTTATGGTATAATGTAAATAGTAAAAATCTAGGAGAAGAGTTATGCGTGACGATATTTGTACCATACCGATTAGTGAAATTTTCGAGGAAAACGACGGGTGCCCTATATGCCGAATGTATAAAAGGGCCGAGAAAAGAATTATTGAATATATTTTGGGCGATGCGATGATGGAGCCTGATATAAGAATTGCCACCAACAAGGTGGGCTTTTGTCAAAACCATTACGATAAAATGTTGTCCACCCGTGGCCGACTGCAACTTAGTTTAATGCTACAAACCCACATCGATGAGATTAATAAGGGCGTTTTCACAAAAAACATATTCACACCTGCCGGTAAAAAGGGTAAAAAAGCAGCCAAAATTTCCGAATCTTGCTTTATTTGTGATAAAATCGAGTTCGGTCTGAGGAGAATGATCGAAACCATTTATCGCACCTATGAAACTGAACGTGATTTCAGGGAAATGTTTAATGGTCAACCTCAGTTTTGTTTGCCCCATTTTGAGCGCTTGGTAGCCGAATTTGACAAGAAAAAGATGAAAAAATACGGCAGCGAATTTTTGCAAAACCTGACCCGTATAACATCCGATTATTCCAAGCAACTTTACGGGGATATTTCGGAATATTGCACCCTTTATGACTATCGTTCAAGGGATGAGAAGAAGGCAAGTGATGAGGTTTTGAATTCGGTTGAAAACACCGTGAATTTCTTAACCGGCCGAAAAGAACCCCAAAAATAACTTCTTAGTTTTCCACCAAATTAGTTTACATAACACTTAAAAATAATGCAAAAGTTGATAAAATTCGACGATTTTAAGCCACTTAATAGACTTTTTAACCGAGTTATCCACATTTTTATGTTAACCTGAATAACAATTCCTTTTTATGGTAAAAATAAAATTATCATCTCAAAAAGGAGAAAAATTATGGTTAAGGGCGTAAACAAAAGGGTAATTGAAGTTAATAACACGGGGAATAAATTTTTTGAAAAAATTGTGATTTATGTAACCCCCGAATATGGCAATTTATCTCCTGCAGAGCTTAAAAAAGCCACCGAAAGTTTGGTTTTGGGGTTTAAGGATAACACTTATTCTTCGAGACCTACTTTAAGGAGAAAACATAAGCGCAAAAAAAGACTGATTTTGACTCTTGGCTTGGTGGGTTTTTTGTTGCTTTTAGGACTGCTTTTAATAATTTTATGAACAAATTTTAAAAAAAGCGAGAGAACTGCTTTGTTTTCTTGCTTTTTTTGTTTAATTGGCATATAATGTAATTAAATATTTTAATTGGAGAGTATTATGAAGGATATGTTTAAAGATTCAGCAAAATTTTTCGGCAGAACATTGCTTGTAAGTTTGCTGTGCTTTTTTATTGTTATTTCAATTATGGTAATTTCGGTGGGCTTCTTTGCCGTACCTGCTGGATATTATGTAACCGGCACCAAGGACGGTGAACAGGAAAATCTTTACACCTACTATAAGGCTGATGGGGAAGACACCAAATACGCTTTATACGAAGAACAAGGATATACCTTGGAAAAAACCGAAATCAAATTGGTCCCCGAAAGTAGCGAGAGGGGAAGTTATATTATCGGTCAAATATTCTGTTTGGCTATTTTGTTTAGTTTTATTTATCCCCAATTTTGGGATAGAGGATATAGGGACCGTAACCTGGCCCAAACAGGTAATATTAAAGGCAATAAGTTAAAGGGTCTTTATGTGGGACTTTTGGCAATTATTCCATGGGGCGCGTTGCTTTTGGCACTTCACAAGGTGCAAGGTTTAGCTATTTCCCTTTTGGTATTTATTTGCCCCACCTTTTATCCGACAATTACCCTTATAACCAAGGGAAATATTTATTATTCTCAATTGTCCATACCCATGCTTTTAGGGGTTGTGGCTTGTTTGTTTGTAATTCCTTTGTTCTCTTGGCTCGGTTATTATTTAGGATTTAAAGATTTTTCAATAATGGAAAAGGTAACTTTTGTTAAGACAAAATAAAGGAGTTTAAAAATGGCGTTATTTGGTTTTTTGAATTTTAATAAAGAGGGTCCCGGAATCGAGAAGGATGCTCCCAAAAAGAGAACCTTTGTTGTTTTCTTTGAAACATACATCAGAAACTTTTGGAAATTTTTACCCATTAGTATAGTTTATTCTTTATTGGCTTTGCCCCAACTCACATCGGGTCTTGCAAACGTGGGAATGACCCATGTTGCGAGAAATACTGCAAGGGACAGGCACTCTTTCGGTTTTAGTGACTTTTTTGAAACAATAAAGAAAAATTGGAAACAGTCATTGGCAGCAGGTATTATCAACACCTTGGTTTACATTGTTTTGTTTTTTGATGTTTATTTCTTCTATATTCAAGATACAAAATTATCGGTTGTAGCACTTGGGTTGACCTTCGCTTTCTTATTTATTTTCACAATAATGAATTATTACATTTGGACCCTTATAATCACCTTTAGTTTTGACCTTAAGACCGTTTATAAGAATAGCTTTAAGTTTGTTTTCATAAACATTAAGAATAATTTCATCTGTTTTATTTGTTCAACCGTTGTACTTGCAGTTCTAGCGGCCTTGGGATATGTCCTTTTAGGTATATTGGATAAATTCTTTGTGACAATTCTTTTGACTATTCTTGTGGTTTTACTTCTTTGCTATCCTGCATTTAAGTTTTTACTTGTTCAGTATTGTGTGTTCCCTGCCATCAGAAAACATATAATCGACCCTTATTATGAAGCTCATCCCGATGCTGACATTGAAAAGCGCCGTCAACTTGGTGTTTACGATGAAGATGAGGAAGAGGAAGAAGATTTAAACGACTAACCTTAAATTTTTAAGCATATATATTACTAAAAGCCTGAATTCTAAAGTGAATTCAGGCTTTCTTTAAAGGAGGAAATATATATGCTTTCTCGAATAAGCGACATCAGAAACAAACAAATAGTTTGCGTTAAAAACGGTTGTGTTTTGGGTTATCCTGCCGATGTGGAATTTTCTTGTCCCGACGGGAAGGCCGAAGCGGTCATAATCCTCGGTCGACCTCGGTTTTTGGGACTTTTCGGAAGAGAGGATGACATTGTTATTCCTTGGGAGGAAATTGAGGTTATCGGGCAGGAAACCATTTTGGTAAAAACTGACCCGGCGCCTTTTGTTAATTTGGGGAAGCGAAACCGTTTTTTTGGGCTTTAAAAAAGACCTATGCTGAGAGTTCTCGGCATAGGTCTTTTGAATTTAATCTTTGTTTTTAAGGCGATAGGAAAGTCGCATCAAACTGTCACTTAAGTGAACATTTTCCACAACAATATCAGGATTTTCAAGTTTCAAATCATAATGGCTGAAGTTCCAAAAAGCTTTGATGCCAAGGGAAATCAGTTGTTTTGAAACCTTTTTTGCTGCCTCTTTGGGGATACAAAGAATTGCAATTTCGGGGCGATTTTCGCGGCAAAATTCATCCAAATCTTCAGTGTTGCGAATGGGCAGATTTCTTACAATCTGACCCACCAAGGACTCCTTCGCGTCGAAAAGACCGGCAATTCTGAAACCCTTGTTTTCGAAATTCATATGCATGGTAACGGCTTTACCCATATTTCCCATACCAATTAAAATGGCATTTTTAGGAATATCCAAGCCTAAAATTGAGGAAATTTCGCCATGGAGAAGTTCAATATTATATCCATAACCTTGTTGACCGAAACCGCCAAAGCAGTTTAAGTCTTGTCTTATTTGACTGGCAGTAAGGCCCATTTTTTCGGATAATTCTCGGGAGGATATTCTATCCACACCACGGGCTTTAAGTTCGCCTAAGAAACGGTAATATCTGGGAAGTCTTTTAATAACCGACTCAGAAATTATGCCACTTGACATAAAAATCACCATAAACCTTTCTTTAAATCTAACCCTATAATATTACTTTTAAAGGCAATTGTCAAGAGTTTGTCAATTAAGGTCTAAATAACAAGAAGTATCCTTTTCGAGCAGTATAATTCGGCGATTTATGCCTTGGATTTTTTCCTCAATAACGGGAATTTTGGCAACACTTTTGCTTTGAAGGTCCAATTTTGTTTCTAACTGTTTAAGCCTGAAAGCAGTGAGTTTTCCCGATGCCAAAATTCCTCCGCTTGTTCCAATAAGGGTGCCGAAAAAGGAGATTAAGGCCACTAAAACTGTGTTATCCATAAAATTCCTCCTTAAAACTTTAAGTTTAAATAGTTAATGCAAATACTGCCAACCTTTAAAGGCGCCGTGCCTTTAATATCAATATAAAGATTTCGACAAAGGGTAATGGGATTAGTAAGTGTGACGCTGGAATTCTTTTCCTTTATGCCGGAAATTCGGGTTTTGGCATGGTCATTAACCGAAATTTCGGCACCGTCGCCCTCCAAATTAAAGGTTATTGAGGTTACGGTTTTTTTGGTGTTGTCGCAATTTAAAGAAAGTTCGGCCGTGCGAATATGACAGTCGATTTTGTCCTCTTGGAGGATGGGATTATTATGAGACCCTTTTAAATATTTGTCGGTTTCTCCGCTTAAAACAGCCGTAAAATGAATAAAGGACTCGGTGTTTAAAATGATTAAACGAGCACCCTTTTTGGTTGCAAATACCCCTGAAAATTTGATGGTTTTGGGGAATTCCCAATGACTCCAAGCTTTATTTAAAAGGTCAAAACAAAGGGCTTGGTTGTCCCAAAAGAAGATTAGATTATTTTTTTCTTTAATCCCCGAAACGGTGGAATATTCACCCAAAATTTGGGGTACGAAATCACTGAAATTCAGGGAAATATTTTCGGTTTCGCTTTGACTTAAATTGTAAAATTGACCGTCACTCCCTAAAAAGACAAGCTTTTTGCCAAGGGGTATTATGGCACTTTTTTGGGTGGCACCAACATTAGGTTCAAGGCAGGTGATATCCAAGGAGTGTGGACCTTTGGAAAAGTTGTTATCGGCTAAAAGAGAATGGGAATTGAGATTTTTGCCGTCTGAAATATGGGCTTTAAAAACCTTTGATTTTGTGAAAATCAATAGTTTGTCATCCAAAGGTGCTAAGGCTGTGATAAAGGTGTCCTCTCCCCAAAGATGAGAAACCGAGTCCGTGGGGAAATTAAAGGGATTTTCACAAGAGCATGAGAAAATTTTGTTTTCACAGCCGAGAAAAAGTTTACCGTCATGGGTCAAAGAAACGTCGGCATCGGCAATTTCGGTTAAAGAATATCCTGTATCTTTGGATGCGAAAACTCTAAGGTTGTTTTGGTTGTTCTCCGAGACAAAGGGAAGTGAATATTCACCCGAAGCTGTGGAAAAAGAGATAATGCCTTTTTCTCTACTCACCTTCATTGTGACCGTAACATTGTAGAGTGTGGCAGTGGTCGAAGTTTGAGATGCGCCGATGTGCCAATCAACGTAATTTCTTGCCGAATAGTAAAATCTGGCCGAAACGGTGGCAGTGTTTAGGGTCGAAAAGGGAAGCATGAAGGAAGAGGAATAACCATCGGAAGAAAAGTAGGAAAAAAATTCCGGAGTCAAGGCGTTTTGGCCTTCAAGTCTGGTAGGGTTACCGGTGTGAACCGGGTTGACCTGTCTTGCAGTATCAAAACGGTTTCCTCGACCGTTTATTAAAATTGTGGGAGTGTAGGTGGAAGTGACCTGTGTCCAGGAGGTGAGATTTTTGTTCAGTTCGAAAATCTTGCTGCTTACTTGGGCTGAATTTTCACAGTTTATGAGTTTGACAATGGCAAAAATTCCCGAACCCGAAGCAGACGCCGGTTTACCTGCAAAGAAATGGAACTTTTGGGGTATGTAAAAGGTGTCCGAACTGGTTCTCAGGAATAAAATTTCACCTCTTTTTAAAACACTTCCATCTTCCGATACCAAACTTGTGAAACAAATTTGGGTGGAAACATCAATATCCACATTTTTGTAAACCAAGCGATAGAGTTTCCCGCCACTTTCGTACACCACCGATGTAGGTTCGGTTACGGCAGGGGTGAGATGGTAATATTGTCCATCCCCGATTAAACACTCCTTTTTTGCCAAAAGTCCCGGCCTTGTTTCTAAATTTAAGTTGTTTTGCCACACATTTTTAGAAATTCTAAGGGAATTTTTGGGGGCTTCGTGGCGAAGGTTTGTGAGGTTTAGTCCACCCGTTAACGCAGGGATGTGAAGGGTCTTGATTTTACCCGATTTAATGTCTAATTCTTTCATTTTATGCACCTCCGTCTAAGGGAAAAGGCAGTGTATCCTCTCTTTTTTCCTGGGTGTTTAAAGCGATGCTTCGCTTAACAGAGTAAAGGGCCGAGTACACCTTTGCAGTGTTTGCATCCTTAAGGGATAGGGCAAAAAGCATTGCCGAACCGTAGATTAAGGCATCACCGGTTTTGTCATTTAACTCAAATTTATCGTTTAAGGAAGAAAGTTTTCCTAAATGCAATTCTTCGGCAATTTGGTTTAAAATTTGGCAAAAAGCCAACCTTTTCATATTGTCATTTTCCTTTAAAAAATCGTAATATCCCAAAAGAAAACAAACACGGTTAAAAATTTCATTTCCTGTCATTTTTACTGCTCCTCTCTTGAAATTTCATCTATATTGGGAACCAAGCCTTTAGGTATTCTGGAAAGCAATTCACCCTTGGTGATAATGCCCTTGTCAAAAAGGGTCAAAAGGGTTTCGAGTTGTTCTTTTCCCGAGTAATCGTAGGTTTTTAAAAGGCTGATTTTCGCGTTTACAATAAGTGATTTGTACTTGTCGGCATCAAAGTTAATGTACTTGTAACCGTTTTCGTCCTTGAGTTTGATTTGGCGTTTTCCGTAATGGGTAATCCAAAAATCTGCCCAAACTCTTGCCAGGTCTTCAAGGAAGGTGTGGTATCTTGACTTAATAAGTTTAAGGGGCATCAATGCAGCGTCGCGCATGGTCATTAAAGCAGTGGCATTTTCGGCCTTCATATCGCCGAGAGCCACTTCGTTGGCGCCGCTTTGGGTTAGTGTGTTGTTGATAAGGTTATTAATGCTGTCATCAAACTCTTTAATAATTGCGGGTGGTGTAACATATTTAACTGCTCCTGCAACATCTTCGTTGCTTCCGTAAATTTTAATAATTTGGGCAGGGTCGTTGGTAATTTTATCACTAACTGTATCGCCGTTTACAAGCATAATGGGAAGTCCTGTGGACATTGCCGACCAAACATTTGCAGTAATAAGGCGATTAATGGCGATTTGGTTTGGAATAAGGTGGGTGATTTCGCTTTCGCCGTAAGCCAAGTTGGACCTGCTTTCCCAGTTTAATTGGGCAAAGGGATAAAGGCGTAAATTGGTGGAAAACTCAGGTCTTACCACTGCATTTTCGGTAACCTTTACAGCCATCACCCGAGCACCTTTTTCGGGGGAGTATGTCTTGTAGAATTTGGTTAAAACCAAAACCTTGCCGTCGGTGGCCGACTCTTCAATAAGGGTAAGAGAGGACAAATCGGCGCCAAAAATTCTAGCCTCTTTTAAAACATTTTCCACCTTTTTCTTGGCCGAAATTATAATATAAGGCTGATTTTGAAGCACCTCGCAATAAGGGTCGCCAAAGACGGTATCTTCAATTTTCAAAAGTTCACAACTAATGTCTCCTTTAATGGGAACTTTGCCCTTAGCGTCGGCAAATGTACCGGTTTCGAGTAAGGGGTTCCAATAGGTATAAAGTAAGGAACTACCCGAAATATAGGCAGTTTTAAGGGCGTTTGCAGTCAAGGAGTCAAGTTTGACCCTTTCGGCTGAAATAGCAAAGTAATCCGAAAAAGCCTTCATAACGGGAGCGGTTTCAGGCTCTCTGTTTATGGTGTTTCCTTCGGCTGAGAAGTCAATATGGGTGTTTTCATTTAAGATTTGGGACATTTTATAGTCACCGATACGCTTAATAACATTGTGGCGCACCAAGGGTTTGTCTCCCGAAAGTCGGGCCCCGTGCCATTGGTCGCCTAAAAAGAAACGCTCGTTGATTTTGTTTTGTTCTAAGAGTCCCCTTGTTCCCAAAGAAGACTTGAATTCACAGCCCTTTTGATATTCAGAAAAAATTTCTATCGCTTTTAAATTCATAATATTCTCCTTTTAGATGTAAAGCCCAAACCAATGGCTTGGGCCTTACCTTTTTTAAAAGTCTTATTTAACAGTTACAGTAGCAATGTCGGACTTAATTCCTGCAATACCGTTTACGGTGATTAAGCAGAAGAAGTAGTAGTCACCTGCTGTAAGGTCGGTGGGGATACTAAAGGAAGCAGATGTTGCACCTGCAACCTTAACGGCTTCGTCGCCATTATCGTTAGCGCAAGCATACCATTGGTAAGAGATTTCACCTGTGCTTGTAGCAGTTACCGAAATGTTACCCGAAATGCTACCTTCGGTTACGGTTTTGTTTGAAGGTTGAGCAGTGATGTTAAGTTCGGGAGATACACAAGCCCAAATGGAGTCAAGACCACTCTTTGGTACGAATACATCGTAGTAAATACGGTAGTCAAACTTGTAAGCATCGGCATCCACGTTTTGCTCGGGTGTGAATATTCTCATATTCTCGGTTTTCTTAACAAGGTGAGCACCCTTCTTGGGGCAAACCATCATGTAGATACTGCGAGCATTGTCTGCGGGAACGAAGCCTCCTGCAGCAGTGTTCTTGAAGGTGTAAGCAGTTTTCATTCTTTCACTTACAACGGGAACCAAGGTTACACCGTTGATGGATTTAACCTTAAGGTTAACATCGCCCTGTTTGAAATCGGAAATGATGATATTCTTAGCGATTTCGGGAGAGTTTTGTAAGAGTGCGTAAACATTGCTGTCGATGAAAGCAACCAATTCTTCATCAAAACCAACAGCTGACTGAACTTGGTTTATGAGGCTGATAAGGGTCTCGTAAGGATTTTCGGTGTTGGAATCGAGAAGGTTTGCGCGAGTCTCGGCAATGTTTGCAAGTTTAGAAATTACATAAGCGTCACACTCGGGAACGACCTTGGTGCGAACATACTCACCTAAAATTTGACCTGCAAGGTTAGCAATACCGGTTTCATCCATATCTTCACGGTCGATTTGCAAGGAACGGGCACGGTCCATTGCCATTGTATAGGAAGCGTTAGAAACGGTGATGGCACCCTTTGTAAAGCCTGAGTCACGGTCGTAATCGGCCAAACCTTGGAAGTTAACATCGGGGATGATAACGGTTTTAGCGCCTACGAATTTGGTAGCTAAAGCATTGTCGGCAAAGAAGCCGGTTGCACTTTTTTGAGCGAACATTTTATCAAGTTCGGCAGTGTAGCGAGTGGTGTTTTCAATAGAATTAATAGACATAATTTTTCTCCTTAAATTTATTTCCAGAGACCTCGTAAAAATTCGGCGGTCTCAGGGTTATGGCCTCCCTTTAAATTAATAAGGGAGCCTGCTGATGAGCTGTCGTTTTCTTTTTGCTTTTTGATGGTTTCTTGTTTCTTCTTCTTTTGGGCGAGGAGATATCTTAAATATTCGTCCAAAGCGTTTGTGCCCTTTAACGTGGCCTTTTCCAAAACCTCAGCAGGAAGGTCATCGGGGGATTTAATATCCTCAAAGGCTTCGTAAACTTCTTGAAGATTTAGTTCGGTTTTGGTATTGCCTTCAAGGTTTAAGATTTTTTCAGCCATTTCTTCGTTGCCACCACATTTCTCGGTCAGTTCTTCCTTTAAGGCTGAACGTTTCGAAAGGGTAAGTTCGGAAATAAATGCGGGAACGCTTTTGTTTTCCTTGGCTGCCAAATCTTTAAGGGCAAGGTAATCGGCCTCAATTGCTTCAAATTTAAGTCCCTTTTGGGCAAGGTTTCCTGCCTCTTGCAAAGAAAGTTCTTTAATTTCTTTGTTATATTTTACGGGAACGGTAATTTCGGGGTTAGACTCTGGTTGGTCGTTTAGTTTGATTTCTTGTTCCATTTTTTCTCCTTTACTGAATGTTTCCGTCGTAGTTTAGAAAGTTTCGGTATTCCTCATCCTCAATGGCTCGAATGGAAATTCGGTTTTTTGGGGGTAGGGAGACAACCTTTCCTAACCACAAGCCTATTAAAAAGGCCGAAAGGGAAATTAAGATAAGTAATAATATAAACATTAAATATCCCACCTTTTGGTTAAATTTAGAGCATCGTTTATTTGAATGGTTTTTTCTTTTTGGGGTCTGAAAAGTTTTACATCGGCAAAGGCATAACGCAAGGCATCACACAGATGGTTGTCGCTGTCCTTCGGCAGTCTTTGACCCCGTTCGTTAAGGGTATCACCGTAAACATAGGTCGACAGCTCTCTGATGGTGTTAACACATCGTGGGTCCACGGTGATTTGGTATTCGCTAATGGCTGCAATGCCGTTTAAAATGCTGTCTCGCCCCTTTAAAGAAGGGGTAATTCGACCGATTCCTAAACGTCTTAAATCTTCATTGGACTTTGGTTCGGCGCAGTCGGCGCGAATACGCTCCTTAGAAAAACCTAAGGCTTTAATGCGCTCGGCAATATGGCAATTTAAAAGCCTTTTTTCGTAAAACTCGCAAAAAATATAAATTTTAAGGTCTTCCGGGTTGGCTTTAAATCCGATAAAGGCCGTGGGGTCATTGGAATATCCGTAATCAAGACCGAAGAAGTTTTTCCATTTGTATTCTTCGGATTTGGGAATTTCCAAACGGCCAACCTGCCAATTTTCAAAGACCAAGCCTTCCGATATACCCCATTCTCCAAGACCTGCCACCCTGTATTTACGAAGATTTGTCTTTTTCATACGAGCAAAAATATTTCGGTCGGTCTCGTCTAAAAATTCGTTTACAAGGTAGTTGGTGGAAAAGGTGTCGCAATCGGGATTGGGGGAGTCAAAAAACCGTTTTTTAAGCCAGTGGGTTTCACTCCAAGGGTTAAAGGTTACCGTCGTTTGCTTATAAAGGTGGGGTGGCACTGTGCCTCTCGGTACCGACAAATCAAGTTTGTCAAAATCTTCTTCCCTTGCAATTTCAAAGCCTTCTTCAATCCACACAAAGTTCAGGTAGCCTTTGGAAACTGTGGTTGAAGCCAACTTTAAAACATCGTCAAATCCACGGAAAATTATTTTTTGCCCTGTGGGTTTATAGACCATCTCAAGGGGAGATAGGGTGTTTTTCCACAAAGCTGATACACCCAACCGTTCCTGAGCCCACTGCAGTTGGGCAAAGGTGGAGTCTCGGTGGGTGTTCATAATTTGCCTGACAACAAGGAGATTACTGTCGGGCAGTTCCATAAGTCTTAAAATAAAGTTAAGAGCAGTGGTGGCGCTCTTTTTGGAAGCCTTACCACCCTTTAAAATTCGGTAACGCTTCTTTGAGTTCCAAAACTCATCGTAGCCCTGACCCACAACCTGGGAAACCTTAAGATTTGAGGTCGTCAACAATAATCACCCCTTTGCTGTCTGTCGGTTTTTCCTCCGTTTTTTCACTTACGATGGAACGAAGCTCCTTTATAGCCGAAAGGTCCCCTGAAACTGCCTTCTTGTAAAGGGCTATCGCAACTGCCGTTTTTCTTCTTGGATTTTTAACAAAAAATCCTTCATCTCTAAGGGAGATTTCCTCTGACTCGGACAGCCTTTCGTTGAGCAAAGATTTCATGGTTTTGTAAAGTAGTTTATCGTTCTCTTTCATAAGTTTTTTCACCTCCGGCAAAGCAAGGATATACCAAAGTTTTTTGGACATTTACCGACATCTTTTAAAAGTTGACAAATGGGGGTGTTTTTTGGTATAATAATATGAATTATTATAATGGTTATGATTGGTCGAAACATCCTTGTTTCGACACAAAATCTTTGATTTTGTAACAAATTTCTTTCGAAATTTGACCATATCCATTGCAATGAGTGTTGTGCAAAATTAAATTTTAAAATTTAATTTTGCCAAAGCCACTTTCCAAGTGGCTTGTCGAAGCGCTTTTCAGCGTTTCGACAAACTACAATCATTATCATTAGTTTGGAGGGATGTTTATGGTAAAGAGTATGACCGGCTTTGGCCGTTGTGTTGAGACGGTTGACGGACTTAATATTACGGTTGAAATTAAATCGGTAAACCATAGATATTTTGAGTTTTCTTCAAGAATGTCAAGGGCGTATCAGTTTGCTGAAGAACCTTTAAAAAGTCTTTGCGCCAAGAACATTACGAGAGGTAAGGTTGAACTTAGCGTTTTTGTTGAAGACAATACCGACAAGTCAACCCAAATTGAGATTGATCATCAGTATGTTAAACCCTTTATCGGCGCTTTAAAGAGACTTGCTCGTGAGTATAAAATCAAGGATGACTTGAAACTTTCGGCAATAGTGAATAACCCCGAGTTGTTGGTGGTAAAGAAAACTGCTTTGGATGATGAGACTGTTATAAATGCTTTAAAGATAGTTACCGAAAAGGCTATTGAGAGTTACAACCAAATGCGTGTGACCGAGGGTGAAAAGTTAAAGGCTGATGTTTTATCCAAGGTTGAGGAAATATTATCGGCAGTGGCATTTATTGAAAGTCGTTCTCCCGAAACCGTTAAGGCGTATAGAGAACGCCTTGAAGAAAAAATGCGTGAACTTTTGGGAAGCGCTACCGTTGATGAACAAAGACTTATCACCGAAACTGCTATTTTTGCTGACAAGGTTGCAGTGGATGAAGAAACCGTCCGCCTTAGAAGTCACATAAGCCAACTTAAAAATATGTTGGATGGCGATGTTGCCACCGGTAAGAAGTTGGATTTCCTAATACAAGAAATGAACCGTGAAACCAACACCATCGGTTCCAAAGCCGGCAACGCCGAAATCGCCCA
>JAZSPH010000062.1:0-25427 GCA_045537355.1 Acutalibacteraceae bacterium | reverse complement strand
AACCGTATCTGCAATAAGGAATCAGGTGTTCTTGGCGTTTCGGGCGTTTCTAACGATAACCGTGATGTTGTTGCTGCCGCTAACGAAGGTAACGAGAGAGCAAAACTTGCAATTGATATGCAACGCTATCAAATTGCTAAGTTCGTTGGTTCTTACATTGCCGCAATGAACGGCGTTGATGCTATCGTATTTACAGGTGGTATTGGTGAGAACGATGGCGAATTAAGAGCAAAAGTTTGTGAACATTTAACCTTCTTAGGTTTGGAAATCGATGCTGAGAAGAACGCGCTTAGAGGCGAAAACAAAATCACTACCGATGACAGCCGTGTTAGTGTTTATGTTATCCCCACAAATGAAGAACTCGCAATTGCAAGAGATACTTTGGCGCTTGTAAAATAAAAAACGAGGTAGAGTTATGAATATTAATGAAATCAAATCTGCTGTTTTAGATGGAAAATTTGATGAAAGTTTCCGTCTTTTATATGGCGAGACCGAGGTTGCTAGAAAGAGATATGCTGCCGCTTGCGATAGTTTTGCTGCCCTTTACCCCAACTCGGGCGAGGTTCGTTTCTTTACTGCTCCCGGCAGAACCGAGGTTGGCGGCAACCATACCGACCATCAACACGGTTGCGTTTTGGCTGCAAGTGTAAATTTGGATGTTATCGCCGTTGTTTCGGAAAATGAGGATGGCATAATTCGTATTAAGTCCGAAGGTTACCCCGAAGACTGTGTTGAAATCGGTGACCTTGCTAAAAAGGAAAACGAGTCAGGCAAAGCAATTGCCCTTATTCGTGGCGTTTGCCACAAGTTTGTGGAGGCAGGTTGCGAACTCAAAGGCTTTAATGCTTATACCACTTCTAATGTACTCAAAGGTTCGGGTCTTTCTTCTTCAGCTGCTTTTGAGGTACTTATCGGTACAATTTTGAACGGTATGTTCTTTGATAATAAAATTGCTCCCATCGAAATTGCTAAAATCGGTCAGTTTGCTGAACGTGATTATTTCGACAAGCCTTGTGGCCTTTTGGACCAAATGGCAAGTAGTATGGGTGGCTTTACATATGCCGATTTCAACGACCCTGCAAACCCCATTACCGAGAGTATCGACCTTGATATCACAGGTTACGGTTACAGTCTTTGCTTCGTTGAAACAGGTGGCGACCATACCAACCTTACTGCTGATTACGCAGGTATCACCCTTGAGTGCAAGGCTATCAGTGAAGCTTTGGGTGTTGAGTTCTTAAGAGATGCTAACGAGGAAGAGTTCTATTCAAGAATTCCCGAACTTCGTGAGAAATGTGGCGACCGTGCAATTCTTCGCGCTTTCCACTTCTTCCACGAGCAAAAAAGAGTTGAAGACCAAAAAATTGCTCTTAAAAAGGGCGATTTTGCCGGCTTCTTAAAACTTGTTAACGGTTCAGGTCAGTCTTCTTTTGATTACCTACAAAACCTTTACTCTCTTTCGGATGTTTCAATGCAAGGTATTCCTTTGGGAATTGCCTTCACCAAGGATTTCTTGGGTGAAGAGGGTGCTTGCCGTGTTCACGGTGGTGGCTTCGCAGGTGCTGTTCAGTGCTATGTGCCAACTGATAAGGTTGCAGAATTTAAGGAATATTCCGAAAAGTTCTTCGGCAAAGGCAACTGCCACGTATTGTCCATCCGTCCCGTTGGTGGCTACGAAGTAAAATAAAATACTAAAAACCAAACCCCCAAGGAAAACCTTGGGGGTTTATTTATTGTGAAATTTTAATTATTCTAATTGGTTTTTTATATTCTTCTGCAAGGGTAATCATAGATTTAGTTCCCTTGCTTTTTCCATCCCAAAAACATATAACACAGTCGCAATTTTTTGCCATTTCTTTATTTCGTTTAGGTCCGGCATATTTGCCGTATTTTTCCCAATTTGCAGGGTATTTTTCAATTTTAAAACCATTTTCTTTTGCATATCTTTCTCCCAAAGTGTCGGCACCTGTGGCGCAACCTGAAAGGATAACGATATTGTTTTGTTTTCGTATATCATTCAAATAATAACTTATATATTTTTTCGCTTCATTATAATTGTTGTAATCTCGGCAACCGCTATAACAATTCGTTTTATCAAAAAGCTATCCCCAATTATATGGGGACTATATCCCCTTAATATTTAGGATTATAACCCCCATAATAAGATATGTCAAGGGGGAATAAATATGATAATTTTTGATAGATTATGGGTTACAATGGAAAAGAAAAAATTCTCAACCTACAAGTTAAGAGAAAGTTGTGGAATAGATAGCAAAACCATTCGAAGATTAAAGGCTAATGAAAATATTGAAACCAAAACATTGGATAAAATTTGCTCTGCTTTGCATTGTCGTATAGAAGATATTGCAGAATTTGTGGAATAGGGATTGGTTTGGTTAAATGGATTTAGCAAAACGCAAACAAAACCGATTAGAGAATTACAATTATTCCCAAGAGGGAGCATATTTTATCACAATATGTGTTAAAGATAGAAAAAGGATATTATCAAACATTAATGTAGGGACGCCTGTCCCTACGTATGAAACAATTAAAAATGATAATAAAAATTCGGTTATTGCAAAATTTATAAGCACATTTAAACGGTTTAGTAATAAGGAATACGGTGAAAATATTTGGCAACCCAGATATTACGACCATATAATTCGCAATCAAAAGGATTATAATGAAATTTTCCAATATATCGAAAATAATCCATTGAAATATAAAACCCCTCAAGGCGATTAAACCTTGAGGGGTCGTTTTTTATAGAATAAAAAATCAGTTTTCTTCTAAGTAGGTGAACATTTCTTCAATTCGGCACAATTCGTTTGGTTTATTTTTTTGCACCCATTTGGTTTTAAATTTGTTAAGCCACTCTTTTGTGTCGATTAATCGAACACATTCTTCGCCCGACATTTTTGCCGACAACTCGGCCATTAAACAAAGGCCTTCGGCTGAAATAAGCATTTCTTGGCGATACTCATCGTTAATCCATTTTTCAGAGTTTAACTTTTCAATAAAGTTTTTGCATTTTCTTTGGATGTTCTCGACACTTTCGAAAAGGCACTCTTTTTTCTCGAAACCTGTGTCATATCGATAGGCAAAATAATTATTGCAAAATGGGTTCCAAGAAACAAGTTCGTGAATTTGGCTCAATTCATTGAGCAACTGAATACCGTTTTCTTGTTTAAACAAAATAAAGTTTACACGATTATAAAAATCATCATTAACCTCGGTTTTAACCGACCAAGACTTCTCGGCACCAAGCACCAAACCGTACATTGCAAGTTCCAAACTGCAAGGATTAGCCCAGTCGCCCCAGTTGGTGTTAAGCACACCTAAAGCGCCGTGTTTGTAACCGTATTCGGCCATTAAGGAAATATTTTTTTCTTCTATTTCCACTCTTTCGCAAAGTCGGCTCCAAGAACTTGTGCCGGGGCAAACGATTTGCTTTCGGCCCATTTCCGCAAATTTTACAATATTTTCTTCGTGGGGTTCGGGACCGTACTCCCAATATAGGAAATGAACATCTTCGGGCAAGACATCAATGGTTTCGGGGTGTTTGAGTAAAATATCTCCCCACATCATAACCTTTTTGCCATTTTCTGTTAGGTGTTCAATAATTTTATTTACGAAATCAATATATAATTTTCCAACATCGTGTCCGTTTTTTGCATACTCTTTAAGGTCAAAGGTTTCATCGCAACAAATGTTGAAAAAGTCACTTTTAAAATTGGGGATATATTGGTCTATAAGGCTTTTAATAACCTCAAAACTTTCAGGGTTTAATGGGTCGATTGTGTGATGATCCATTCTTGAAACCCAAGTGTTCGGGCTGTCATATTCCTTTAATACGCGAAGATGTTTGTATTTGTCTTGATTTAGCAGTTCGTACAAATGTCCGAAAGTAGAAAGGGAAGGGATAAATTCAATGAAATTTTCTTCGCAATATGCATCAATTTCCTTGATTTCCTCTTTAGATAAGAAACCTAATTTTTCGTTCAAATCTTTGTACTCTTCAAACTCAAAGGTATGCTCCACATAAAGTTGCAAAGAATTGAGTTTGTAGTAAGCCATTTGGTCGATAAGGGATTTTACGGTTGCAACGGTGGGCACCTTTCCACGGGTTATATCGTGGTAAAAACCACGGTATTTGAAATCGGGCTCGTCTTTTATGTAAAGATAAGGAACTTGGTCATGCGTGAAAATTTGTCTCAATGTTTGAAGGGCGTAAAAAGCGCCTTCATTGCAGTCGGCATTTATTTGAATACCGTTTTCATCGATGGTTAACTCGTAACCTTCTCGGTCTTGGCCCTTGATAACGATATTAATATCCAGTTTTGTGCCATCCTCGCCAAAGGGAAGTTTTTCCAAGACTTTTAGTACACGTTGGTCGCAATTTAAATTATTGTAATATATGGATTTTTTACTTAAAAAGCCCTCTTTGTAATTTAAAGTTTTTACATTAGGAATCAAATTTAACATATCTGAATTTTCCTTTCTTGGCATTTAGGTTTCTGTTGTTATTATACACAATATGAGCATAATTGCAATAGAAATAAAAACAATCCTCTATTAATAGAGGATTGTTTTTATGATGCGTCTTTTAATTGTTGGTTGCAAATGGTTTGTGCGTTTTCGAGCATATTCTCGGCAAAGATGCCGTAGCCTTTTGTTGGGTCGTCGATTAGAACGTGGGTTATTGCACCCACCAATTTACCGTTTTGCAAAATCGGACTGCCGGACACGAGTGTGTCAAGGCAGATACAACACGATTTTTGAGCGATTTTCAGTCTGTTTTTACCCTAAAATGCTCATTTTATCTTGAAAATGAGTAAATTTCAGCCCACAGAATAATTTTGGCTGATTTTTGTATCATTGTACAACCGGTATCACACCATTTGTTTCTTAAATAAACTTTTGTATCTTCTTTAAAAAAATATTTTCTTCAATTAAATTCCGCTTTAATTTATTCTATTCCTAAGCTTTTAAAACATTTCGCCTTCTTTTATTTAAAAGGTACATTATAATAATTAACTACTTTTATTAAAATGTCAAGAAAAAATAAAATATTATTATAATATTATAAAATGATAGAAAATCAATCTTTGTATGATACAGAAATATCATGCTGTATAGCATACTCTTCGGCATAGGAATTTCTATGACAAGTAATCACTAAATTATCACAATCCAAAAAAGAATAATATTCAATATCGGTTATACTGTCTGGAATATATACATTTAAAAGATTATCACAATCCTGAAAGGCGCGTTCACCTATTACTGTTGCTCCATCTAAAATAGTAACATTTGTAAGATTATCGCAATTTGAAAAAGCAAATTTACCCATATGTGTTACACCGCTAGATATCGTAAGATTTGTAAGGTTTTTACAATAAAATGCTTCTTCACCAATCGATGTAACAGTATCAGGAATGGTGACATCTATAATATTATCACAACGACTAAAAGCCGCATCTCCTATTTCGGTAATACTAGGGGAAAAATCAATCGTACTTTTTCCAGCAGAAAATCTAATAAGTGTGGTTTTCGCCTTATTATATAAATCGCCATCATATGAAGAATACATGGGATTGTCTTTATCAACCTTAATTTGCTTAAGACTATTACAACCCCAAAAACTTCCTCTAGCAATATCTGTTACACTTTCAGGAATAGTAATACTTTCAAGACTGCTACAATTTTCAAACACCGCCGTTTGAATAGTTGATAGATTGTTTGGTATGTTTATTCTTTTTAAATTAGAGCATCCTTGAAAAGCACCATGACCGATTGTGGTTACACTATTCGGAATAATTATATCAGTTAAATTACTACAACAATAAAAAGCGTGTTGTCCAATTGTAGATATACTATCTGGGATGTGCACTGCTATAACATTTCTGCATTCCTCAAAAGCTCCCATCCCAATAGTTGTTACTTCCATGCCCTCAATTGTAGAGGGAATGCCAACCATATTCTTTTCACCGATATACTTTATAATTTTAACTGTATCGCCATCAATTGTATATGTAAAATCATTGTCAGAATTAACAGGGATTGATAATGTCTCTTCTTCACTAATTTGATTCTCTGCTATGGTATCATTTTGTTCGGATGTAGAATTTGAAGAGCAACCAATCAAACTTGATAAAAAACATATTATTAAACATACCATCGCTATTCTTTTAAACATTAATTTAACCTCCTATTTATTAGGCAACAAATTATAATTTGCTGTTAAAAATTTATTTTATTGTTTAATATCTGTAATTAAAAATCCATTACCTTTCTTCTGCAAGATAAATGTATCATAAGCCCCTGTATAACCATCTATATCTTCTATTGTTGCTCTCGCAACAATCTTACTTGATGAATATTCAACAATCGAAATTTCCTCATACCCTAGGATACCAAAAGCACCGAGAATTACATAAAGGTTGGTTTTGTCATCAAAGAAGAAATTGTCACTATAAAAATTCCCCAAAAGCGATTCGTCAATATATTGTTTTATATGTTTTTTTGATTCGCCGATAGAATGACAACAATTTAATTTGTACTGTGTGCCCCAATAAATGTCTTTTTGTGTTTGTGTTAAAAATTTAGACATATCCTTATCGATATACTCAACATCACAACAAACACCTAAAAAGGAAAATTGATGATATTTTGAAATCAAATTTTCAGCAATTTGTTTGGCTTCTGTTAAAGTTATATTTGTTGTTTGCTGTTCATTAGTCTCCTCAGAATTAGTGTAGTTAAAAACGATTTCTTGGTCTTGAAAAAATGTTCCGTCATTACCCACCGCATATGTTCTATATTCTTTATCGTCTATGTATAAAATCAACCAAGTTATATTGCCATCTGCATCTTCTAAAACATACGTTCCATTTTTAGTAAAAGGCTCACAGTCTTTCCAATTTTTTAAATCGAAATTAGACTCGATAGTAAATACGCCCTTTTCCTTTAATGTTATATATACATATGACTTATTATCTGAATTCCACCACATTTGAGCACTATATTTACCAAGCTTTGGCTCATTATAATGTGTTTTTTCTTCTGTTGAAGAAGTGATATTAGAACTGTTTTCCTGCTGCTGTTCTTCTTTGGATGATGTACTGTTTTGATTTACATAATTTTGATATGATTTTAAATAATCATCTTCTGTAATAGGGGACATCTCGTAATATCCAGACCCCACTTGCATTTGATATTTCATTGTTGAACGAAATCCGTCTTCTACTTTTATAAATTCAGCATTTTTTACATAATCTACCGAAATGAATAGTTTGTCATTGACAACCTTATAAGTTCCGTGTGATATACCGCCTTGAGTAACAGCGTCAAAAGTACCGTTTTTATAAAATTTTGCTGTATACATTGAGCCCAATGTTTGCCCAAATCCTAAAAGCCAATATGTATTATTAAACATATCATTTTTGATTATTTGTTGTTGAGATGAAGAACTTTGTTGAGATGAGGGACTCGGTTGAGATGAGGAACTCGGTTGTTGTGGAGTTGTGTTTTGTTGCTGAGAAGCACTCTGTTGTTGAGATGATGTTGTTGTGATTTCGCTCGCAGTCTTTTCAGGATGTGTGCATTTATCTACCCAACCATTTTTTGCCTCATAATGATATGTAAGTGTTGTTAAAGGTTTTTGCCAACCGCCGTCTATATCATAAACTTTCCAAGTAGCACTAAACCCTAGCTGATTAAGTAATGTGTTTTTATCGCCTGCAAATGCAATAGACAATGTCGGTGCATAAACCTTAACATCAACACAAGGAATTTCACTTGTTCCTTGTTCTGCGCTAACCTCTGCCTTTGATGCCAAACCTATCATTGCCTGAATATCAAACAAATCTATACCAAGTGCAACTAAGACCGCCCTTGGTCCTACCTTTGCAGAAAGTTTTCCTGAGATAGCAGCTTTGTTATTCAATTTAGTATCGTTAGCAGTTTTAAGACCTTTTTCGTATGTATAAGTCGTTGTGTTTTCAAGTGTACATTTTACAGACACATCACCATTTGAGTCAAACACAAGAGAAAATACAGCATCCACCCAAATACCTGTTGTTCCTATCGGTATTGATGTTGTGAAAACATCGATAGTTTCGTTAATTTTACCTTTAACGGACAAATTTACGCTTGCTTTAAAATTCACCTTTGTCTCTGCTTTTTTCAAGCCCTGAATTAAACCAAAGTCAATGTCATTTGTAAGTGATAAATCAGAAATACTTATTTTACCTTTTATTTCATAACCGCTGTTATACTTTGAGGTATATAAATTTCCATTTTTATCAACTTTATATTGGAAATAGTTGTTCTTAATATCTTGTTCGGAAAAACTGCCGTTTAAAGAATTCCAACCCTCGTCTATTGAAAGTTTTCCTTTTGTAATATTAATATTGACATTAAACGATGCTCCCTTATTATCGAGCAAAAGAACATCGCTATTATTTTTTGAATTAAGGGCAAGTGTTGTAACTTGGGGTTTGCTTTTTGCAGAGGTGAGTTCTATTTCAGAATAATTTTCAAAAGTAACACCGTTATTTGCTGCCTTAATATCAGAAACTTTAGGAACAGTTACAGAAGATAGGTGTATCGTTTCATAAACCTCTTCTAATTTAGGTGTTGTGGTTTTAACGGTATTACCTGAAACGGATTCGACCTTACGTGCAACGCCGCTTACATATTCCTCTGTGGGTGGAAGAATAATAATATCCCCAACTTTTAATTTGTCTGCCTTATCATAAGTAAAAGAATCGTTAGCAACAGTTATCTTTTTGTCTTTTAAATCAATAACATCGTCATTAAGTTCTATTTTTTCCTTTTCAACAAAAGGTTTATTAATATATAAGTCAACTGCAGTTTTAACTGCATTTTGGGCATCTGTGGTCGTTGCAAAATTTTCAGATACACTTTTTACAATATCTTTATCTGTTGCAAAATCTATAAGTTGTTTCTCAGACAACTTTTTATCAGTTTTTAAATAATCTTGAACTGTGCTTATACCAATAGCATTAATGGTATTTAATGCTATTTCTTTATATGTAACGGCATTATCCTTATTAAACGTATCTTCATTTTCTATAATACCTAAATCCACACAAGCTTGAACAGCATTAAATAATTCATTATCTTTTGCAATATTAGAAAAATATGGTTTTTCTGTTGTGCTATTAAGATAAAAACTATCTGCTAATAACTTAACCCAAGCACCACGTGTAATTTGTTCGCCGCTTGCAACTGTGGGTACTGCTTTTTTCTTGCAACCTGCAAAGCAGCCTATAATCATAAGCAAACATAGAAAAAGTGATAATAACCGCTTCATTTTAAACATCTCCTCAACAATAAAAAAGGTTCAATTCCTTTATTTATAATATAACCAGCTTAAAAGTTTTTATAATCAATTTTATCATATCTTATCTATAAACGCAATAGAAAAGGACTCCATTTTGGAGTCCTTTAAGTTATGATGCTTCTTTCAATTTATTGTTCTCTGCTACACTTTGCGCTGTTTCGAGCATATTTTCAGCGAAGATGCCGTAGCCTTTTGTCGGGTCGTCTACGAGAACATGTGTTACAGCGCCGATTAACTTGCCATTTTGCAAAATTGGGCTTCCCGACAAGCCTTGAACGATACCTCCTGTGGCATCTAAAAGTCGACTGTCGGTAACCGATATTATCATATTTTGGGTTGGGGCATTGAAATTGCTTTTTTTAATGCTTATTTTACAATCATAAAGCTGAGGCTCGGTGCCGTTTATGGTGCAAAGTATTTGGGCTTTGCCGTTTTCTACTTCGCTTTTAAAGGCGATTTCGGTCAAACTTTCGAAGGTGAACTTTCCTGTCGCTTCTGAATACACTCCACCCTCGCAGTTAAGGAGAATATTCCCCAAAGTTTTTGAGGCAAAGTGACCTTTCAGTTGGCCTGCCGTTCCTTTTTCGCCCTTTTGGACGTCGTAAATTTCGGCAGTTACAATTTCTCCCGACTGAAGTGTTAAAAGTTCCCCTGTCTCCTTGTCGCTAACCCCGTGACCCAAGCCGCAAACGATGTTTGTCATGGGACTGTAAAAGGTGAGGGTGCCTATTCCCGCCGAAGAATCTCTAACCCAAATCCCGATTTTATATTGACCGTTTTCTTTGGAGATGACCGGGGTTAAATAAACCGTCATTTGTTCGCCGTTTCTTAAAATTTCGAACTCCAATTTTTGTCCGCCACTGTTTTCCACCACATAGAGCAAATCTTCGTTTGTGGAGATTTTTTTGGAATTAACCCTTAAAATATAATCCCCAACCTGAATGCCACTCATCATTGCAGGGTTAAGGTTGCCCTTTTCGGTGGGGACATCGGTGGCATCTACCACCAAAACGCCCTTTGTGTAAAGTTTCATACCGAAAGGTTGGCCCAAAACCACAACATGCATTCGGTCTACAACCTGAACCTGCGCCGTTGAAAAAGGAATTATTCCAAACATTTTAAGGTCCACATTAAAACATCCAACCTGTTCGTGGGTTAGGCCTGAGTCAACTTGACTTCCGTTATAAACTGCCGTGACGGGCAAAGGGGAATTAATATTCAAGGTTTCTCCCTTTTTTATTTTAAAATCCTCGCCGATATAATCCGTAAGATAGAAAACTGCGCCAAAGACGACAATATCAAAAATCAAAAGCACAAAAAACAAAATTTTGCTTAATATTCTTATTGTTTTCATTTTTTTCACCCATATTATTTTGTGCTGTTTTTTCAAGGTTAAATATTTAAAAAAATTCCAAAAATTAATTGCTAAAATTTATAAAATATGATATAATTAATGGAATTATTTTGTCGTTTAAGGAGTAGTCCCGGTGGATTTGATAAAACAACTTTGTGAAGAATTAACTCTTAAGGCTTTTCAGGTTGAAAATGCAGTAAAACTCATTGATGAGGGAAACACAATTCCCTTTATTGCCCGTTATCGTAAAGAGGCAACGGGAAGTCTTGATGACCAAGTTTTGCGAAAACTCAGTGAGCGACTTTTATATCTTCGCAATATGGATGAAACAAGACAAAAAATCTTAAAATCCATTGAAGAACAGGGCGCTTTGACCGAGGAAATTTCCGAGGCTGTGGCTAACGCCAAAACACTCACCGAACTGGATGATATTTATCGCCCTTACAAGAAGAAAAAGAAAACAAGGGCAAGCGTTGCAAAAGAAAAAGGTCTTGAACCTTTGGCCGATATTATTTACGCCCAGGGTGAAGCTGAAAAATCGGTGGAAGAAATCGCTGCCGAGTATATTAACGCCGAACTTGGTGTTGAAACTGCCGAGGATGCCATTGGTGGCGCTTTAGACATTATCGCCGAAAAAATTTCCGATGATGCCGACATTAGAAAAAGAATGCGTTTTGTTTGCTCGGCTCACGGTATTATAAATGTTAAATCGGCTGTGGAGGATGCAGGGGTTTACGAAATGTACGCCGATTACAGTGAAGCTGTTTCCAAAATTCCCGACCATAGAATTCTTGCCATTAACCGTGGCGAAAAGGAAGATATTTTAAAAATAGGCATTGATTTTGACAGTCAAAAGGCAATGTTTATCATATCCAAGAACCACATTAAAGAGGGTTCTGTCTTTACGCCTTATGTTGTTAAGGCTGCCGAAGATGCTTATTCGAGACTGATTTTCCCATCCATTGAGAGAGAAATTCGCTCGAGCCTGACCGAAAGGGCGAGTGAAAGCGCAATTAAGGTTTTTTCAACAAATTTGAAACAACTTTTAATGCAACCACCCGTTAAAAACAAGGTTACATTAGGTTTGGACCCGGGTTACAGAACCGGTTGCAAGGTGGCTGTTGTTGATGGTACCGGCAAGGTGCTTGACACTGCCGTAATTTATCCCGTTCCACCCAAGTCCAAGGTGGAAGAGGCCAAGATTATTATCAAAGCACTTGTTAAAAAACATTCGGTAGAGGTTTTTGCCATAGGTAACGGAACAGCAAGTCACGAAACCGAAGTTTTTGCAGCTGAGGTTATTAAAGAGTTAAATGATGGACTTTCTTATATGGTGGTCAGCGAAGCAGGTGCCAGTGTTTATTCGGCATCAAAACTTGCAGCCGAGGAATTCCCTGAGTATGATGTATCCTTAAGAAGTGCCGTTTCCATCGCAAGGCGACTTCAAGACCCATTGGCCGAACTTGTTAAAATCGACCCCGAGGCTATCGGTGTTGGGCAGTATCAACATGATATGCCCAAGGCTAAAATGGCGGTGGCGCTTGATGGCGTTGTGGAGAATTGCGTTAACTCGGTGGGAGTTGACCTTAACACTGCATCGGTGCAACTTTTATCCCACGTTGCAGGTGTGGGAACTGCCGTTGCTAAAAACATTGTTTCTTACCGTGAAGAAAATGGTCGATTTACCGATAGAAAAGAACTTTTAAAGGTTGCAAAACTAGGCCCCAAGGCATACGAACAGTGCGCAGGATTTTTAAGAGTGGCTGACGGCAAAAATGTGCTTGATAACACCTCGGTTCACCCCGAAAGTTACAAGGCTACCGAACAACTTTTAAAACTCTGCGGTTTCAGTTCCAATGATGTTAAAATCGGCAAGGTGGTTTCACTTCCCCAAATAGTAGAAAACCGTGGTCTTGATAAGACAGCCGAGGAATTAGGTATCGGTGTTCCGACCCTTGTGGATATAACCAAGGAATTAACCAGGCCCGGAAGAGACCCTCGTGATGAATTACCTCAACCTTTGCTTCGAAAAGATGTAATGTCTTTGGAAGATTTAACGGTTGGTATGAAACTTAAAGGTACCGTTAGAAATGTTATTGATTTCGGTGCTTTTGTGGATATCGGTGTGCACGAGGATGGACTGGTTCACATTTCTCATATATGCGACCGATTTATCAAGCACCCCTTAGAGGTCTTGAAGGTTGGCGATATTGTTGATGTTTATGTTATCGGCGTTGATGTTGCCAAAAAGCGAATTTCTTTAAGTATGAAGGAACCAAAGAATGAAAAATAATAATTTAAAAGGCACCTTAATCCTTGTAGTGGCTGCAATTATTTGGGGCCTGGCCTTCGTGGCACAAAGTGGCGCTGCTTCTTTGGTATCACCCTTTGCTTTTAATGCATTGCGCTCGGCAATCGGAGCCTTTGTGTTATATCTTTTTTGGCTTTTTACCCAAAAAAAAGGGGAAAGATTTTTCCCTGAAAACCCCGAGACCCGAAAGCAATATTTTGTTTGTGCTTTTGTGTGTGGGCTTTGCCTTTCGGTGGCCATCAATTTCCAACAGTTTGGAATTGCCGCCTATCCCAAGGGGGTTGCCAGCGAAGCGAGAGCAGGGTTTATAACTGCTTTATATGTGATTTTAGTGCCTATTTTCTCCATATTTTTGAAAAAGAAGGTAGGGCTTCCCGTTTTACTGGGCGTTTTAATCGCCATATCGGGTATTTATCTTCTTTGCTTTTCAAAGGGAGTCAGCGGAATTTACATAGGCGACTTTTTGATATTCCTTTGCGCTGTCTCTTTTGCGTTGCACATAATGTCGGTGGATAAATTCGTTGGAATTACCGGTGGTGTAAAGCTTTCTATAATGCAGTTTTTGGTGGCAGCAGTTGTTTCGGCATTGCTTTCAGTGATTTCCGAGTTTGACAAAATCGAAGTGGGCAACATTCTTGCCGCATCTCCCCAAATTCTTTATCTTGGCATAATGTCAAGTGGTGTGGCTTACACATTGCAAATCGTTGGTCAAAAATTTGCCGAACCCACCGTGGCTTCGATTACCATGAGCCTCGAAAGTGTTTTTGCAGCGCTGGGTGGTTGGCTGATTTCCGGCAATGCTTTAACAACAAGAGAATTGCTTGGTTGCGGTTTGGTTTTTGTGGCCATACTTGTGGCTCAAACCCCCGTCAAGGCAAAAGAGTAAATTTACAGTTTGTTAAAAAAAGTATAGGACTTTTTTGGTATTATACTTATGATATAAAGTAACTTTAGGAGGAAACAAAATGATTAATGTTACAGGCCTATGCAAAAGGTATGGAACTCATCTTGCAGTACAAGATGTAAGTTTCAACATTGAAAAAGGCGAAGTTATCGGTTTTTTGGGACCTAACGGTGCCGGTAAATCCACAATTATGAATATTTTAACCGGTTATCTTTCCATGACTCAAGGAAAGGTTGAAATCGACGGTTTTGATATTGTTGAATATCCCGAACAGGCAAAACGCCGTATCGGTTATCTCCCCGAGATTCCCCCTTTGTATACCGATATGAAGGTTAGAGAGTACTTAAACTTTATTTACGACCTTAAAAAGGTCAAATTCCCCAAGAAACCCCACATTGATGAGGTTTTACGTTTGGTTGGTATTGATAATGTGGCTAATCGCCTTATCAAAAACCTTTCAAAAGGTTATCGCCAAAGAGTTGGTTTCGCTCAGGCTCTTATCGGGAACCCTGATGTACTTATTTTGGACGAGCCCACCGTTGGTCTTGACCCCAAACAAATTATTGAGATTAGAAATTTAATTGGAAGACTCGGCAAAAACCATACCATCATTTTGTCCTCCCATATTTTGTCCGAAATTCAGGCAGTTTGCAAAAGGGTTATTATTATTAACCGTGGCGAAATCATTGCTGATGACACTGCCGAAAACTTAGCTCATCGTTTGTCCGATAATAAAACCTTGCTTGCAAGAATTATGGGTAGCGAAACCGATATGCTTACAGCTCTTAAATCGGTTAAGGGCGTTAAATCGGTTACATCTTTGGGTCAAATGGAAAGTGGAAGTTATGACTATCTGATTGAGCCCCAAGAAGGTCAGGATATTCGTGGTGATGTTTTCGACCGTGTTGTTTCAAGAGGCAGAAAACTCTTGGCATTAAACGACAATAAATTGTCTTTGGAGCAAATATTCCTTCGTCTTACCGATATGGACTCTAAAGAAGCAAAAGAATTGTTAAATCCTGAAAGTGAAACAGTTGCCGACGGCGAAACAGAGGTTCTGACTGTGGAAAAGGAGGAAGAATAAATGACTGCGATTTTTAAGAGAGAATTCAAGGCTTATTTCACTACATTTGTGGGATATTTAGTATTAGCCGCTTTTTATTTCTTTTTAGGACTTTATTTTTATATTATTTATTCTGCAGGTTCACCCCAGGTTGAAATCATCAATATTCAAATGGCTTCGGTTGTTACCTTTTTGATGCCGATTTTGACCATGCGACTTATGAGTGAGGACCGTCGCCAAAAGATTGACCAAGCCCTCATTACTGCACCTGTTAAATTAAGTGGTATTGTGTTTGGTAAATTTTTGGCAGCCTTTGCTGTGTACGCGTTGGCCTTCGCACCCACCGTTATTTTTGAAATAATTGTTGCTTCCAAAGTAAGCGTTAATGTTTTATCTTATCTTTACTCCTTGCTTGGAATGTTGCTTTTAGGTGGAGCATTGATTGCAATTGGTATGTTCATTTCTTGTCTTACCGAAAGTCCTGCAATTTCCGCAATTTTAACCTTGGTTATTAATATTTTGATACTTTATATGTCTAACTTTGCTTCCATGATAACCGTTCCCGAAGGAAGCGAAAGCTTTTTCGGTAAAATTTGGGCTTCGGTTGTTTCCTTCTTTGTTGTATTCTTAGAAAAAGCAGGATTCATCGCAACTATCGGCAACTTTGCTGACAGTGTTTTCTCGGTAACCGATGTTGTTTATTTTGTAAGTATTATCGCTGTATTTATCTTTTTAAGTGTTCGTTCGCTTGAAAAGAGAAGATGGTCTTAAAGGAGGGTGTTAAAGATGAACTTCAAATTTTTGAAAAAGAATCCTGAGAAAAAACTTCTCAAAAACACTCTTTTTGCCAAAAAAGGTGGATATTCCATCGCTTTAACTGCAATGGTTTTGGTGGGAATTATCGTTTTTAATATTTTGGTCACTGCTCTTAGCAACCGTTTCATTTTAGAGTTTGATATGACTGCTCAAAAGCAAAACTCAATCAGTGAGGAAAATATTGAGTATATTAAGACTATTGATAAAGAAGTTGACGTTATTATTTGCGCAACCAAAGAGATTTACGCCGACTATGCTACTGCGGTTGGCGAACAGTATTACAACGTAATGTCTGATACCGTTCAAACCTCATATTTTAGCCAAACCATTAAACTTATTGAAAAATATGGCGAATATAACGATAAAATCAACGTTAAGTTTATGGATACCCAATCTTCAGAGTTTACTGAAATTGCATCTGTTTACGGCACCGAAGATTTAGAGGCAGGTGGAATTATTGTTTCTACCACACGTGAGGACGGCACCGTTAGATTTAAGAAATTGAATTATGGCGACATTTACGAACTTCGTGAGGATGACACCTATGCTTCTTATGGCATCACTACTGCTGAAATTATCGGTAATAATATCGAAACTGCACTAACCGGTGCTGTTGCTTATGCATTAAGCGCTAAGGATGTAAATGTTGCTATTTACACAGGCCATTCGGCAACCAACCTTACTGCAAGTTATAAAGTTCTTCTTGAAAAGAACAATTATAAGGTTGAGATGATTTCTACTCCTGTTTTAGGAAAAATTTCAGATAAATTTGATGTTCTTGTTCTTGCTGCTCCCACAACAGACTTTATGGAGTCCGAACTTAACGAAATTGCAAAATTTCTTAAGAATGGCGGCAAGTTAGAAAAAGGACTTATTGTATTTGCTGATGCCACAGCTCCTTATCTTACTGCCCTTTACTCATATTTGAATGAGTGGGGAATTGAGATTAGCGATGGTATTCTTTATGAAACCGATAATGATTACCATGTTGTTGATGAACCCACAACCTTTATCGGTCAAAATACCGGTAATATTAAAGATTTGGCTTCAATGAAACTCACCCTTACAGGTACTAACGTTCCAATGAAGTCCTTGTGGGATGACAAAAAAGACTCCAAAACAATTCCTGTTATTCAAAGTTTTGAAACAACAGTAAAAGCACCCAAGGATGTTACAGCAAATTGGGATGGAGCAAAAGAGGCTGAAGCCGGACCTTATTCCCTTGTTGTTGAGTCATGTCAAGTGACCTATGATGATAACAATAAGTTAATCGGAAGTACAGTTACTGTTTTCTCAAGTAGTTATTTCTTATCGTCTGATTACAATGAAACCGAATCTGTTTCCAATAAAAACTTAGCTCTTGCTATGACCGACCGTGCTGCTGATATGGGCGACATTGGTATTTCATTTGTAACCAAGAGCATTACCAATGAGAGTTACTATGAGTCGGTTACCGAGTCTTCTGCCAACTCCATGAGAAATATATTTATGTTCATTATTCCTATTGCAATTTTAGTAGTTGGAACCGTAATATTTATTAAGAGAAGGAACGCATAATGGCTGATTTTCCCGAAAAAGAAACAAATGATATAGAAGAAGTTTCGACTATATTTTCCGACCCTACCATTCATAATGATACTAACAAAAAAGAGAAAAAAATCCTGCCAAAAATCTTGGCAGGAGTGTTAGCTCTTTTGGTGCTTGTTGGTTCAACGGTGGCTGTTGTGAAACTCATTCCGGTGTTAGAGGATGAAACCGGCACTTCGTCAACACCCGATAACACCATAAGTGTAAAAAAAGTTGATGCGGATAAGGTTGAAAGCATTACCGTTGTAAATGGCGATGCGACAACCGAAATTTGTTCCGAAACCGAAGATGATGAAACAATTTGGTATACAAAACAGGTTTCAAAAGACCTTACCGGTTCGGACAGCATCAAAAATGTGGTTACAGCAATTACTGATATATCAGCCCGTCAAGAGATAACCAAAAAGACTGCTGCTGAGTGTGGACTCGAAAATCCTGCTATTAAGGCAACTGTTAACCTTAAAGATAAAAAGTCTTACGAAATTACTTTGGGTGGAAAATCCCTTGATAACAGTGGTTATTATCTTGGTATTGATGGTAAGATATATCTTGTTCCTGATAGTGTTTACACATCACTTAATTTTGATATTTTGGATTTTGCCAATACCGATAACATTGAAGGCTTTGGAGCAGAAACCGAGGAATTTGATGCTTTGACCGTAAGCGGAAAGAACTTCCCCCAAACCGTTCAAATCGTTAAAAATGAAGACAATGCAATTTCTGAGTATTATAGATACTTGGTGGTTTCTCCTCAAAAACGATTGGCAAAGGGAATTGAAAATGTTTTCCCCCATTATCAAGACGGAATTTTGGTGGCAGGTGCTTATGCTTATGATGTGAGCGCCGCTTCCCTTGCAAAGGTGGGCCTTGACAATCCTGATTTGACTACTGTAATGACGGTTGGCGATAAAACCATTACCTATAAATTCGCCCTTCAGGCCGACGGTGATTATGCAGTTGTGTCCAACAACAGTAAACTTATTCATAGAGTGGTTGCTTCTAATATTGGTGTGTTGCCAAACTATACTGCTGTTGATTTCTATGAAAATGTATTGTTTACAGCAAACATCGATGACATTTCGGAGCTTATCTTTGAAACAAAAGAAAAGAGTTATAAGTTTGGCATTACGGCAAATGAGGAAGATGCCGAAGAACCTTACACTATAATCTATAACGATGATAAACAGTTGGTTTGCTCCAATTTCCAAAACTTCTATCGTGAAGTTATTTCTCTTAACACCCAGGACCACACAACCGAAAGCATCACCCCCACTGCTGACATAGCAATCAGGGTTAAATATCATGATGGCACCCAAACAAATATCATTTTCACAAGGGTTAATACCACAAGGTATCAAACAACCGTTGATGGAATTGATATGGGTAAAATTGCTGCAAGTGCACTTAGCGATATTGAGAATTTAGCCGATAGGTTGGTTAAAGGCGAAACAATAGAATAAAAATAAAGACTCGATGAATTTCATCGAGTCTTTTCTTTTTTATCTTAAAATTGAACCGAATCTAAAGCCTGTTTAATGTCGGCAATTAAATCTTCGGCATCTTCAATACCACAAGAGAAACGAACTAAATCGGCAGAAATGCCACAAGCCTCTAACTCGGCATCGTTCATTTGTCTGTGGGTAGCGCTTGCAGGATGCAAACAGCAGGAACGAGCATCGGCAACGTGGGTTTCAATAGCTGCGATTTTAAGACCCTTCATAAAGGCCTCGGCATTCTTTCTTCCGCCCTTGACACCGAAACTAACAACACCACAGCCACCGTTGGGCAAATATTTTTGAGCCAACTCGTAATACTTGTCACCTTCCAAATCGGGGCAGGTAATCCAAGCGATGCGGTCATCATCTTTTAATGCCTTTGCAACGGCAAGAGCATTTTCGCAGTGGCGTTTCATTCTAAGGTGCAAACTCTCAAGACCAAGGTTTAAAAGGAAAGCGTTTTGGGGAGACTGAATTGAACCAAAGTCTCTCATAAGTTGAGCAGTAGCCTTGGTGATAAAGGCGCCACCAAGACCGAAACGCTCGGTATAGGTTACGCCGTGGTAACTTTCATCGGGGGTGCAAAGACCGGCAAATTTTTCAGGGTATCGGGTCCAGTCAAATTTACCTGAGTCAACAATACAACCACCAACGCCTGCGCCGTGACCATCCATATATTTAGTGGTGGAGTGGATTACAATATCAGCGCCCCACTCGAAAGGACGGCAGTTAACAGGGGTTGCAAAGGTGTTGTCAACAATAAGGGGAACACCGTGGCTGTGAGCCGCATTTGCAAACTTTTCGATATCCAAAACTGCCAAAGCAGGGTTTGCGATGGTTTCGCCGAAAACTGCCTTTGTGTTGGGTCTGAAAGCCGCGTTCAATTCTTCCTCTGTGCAATCAGGGCTTACAAATGTAAATTCAATGCCCATTCTCTTCATTGTAACGGCAAAAAGATTGTAGGTTCCACCGTAGATTGTGGAGGAAGAAACAATATGGTCGCCACAAGAAGCGATGTTGAAGATAGAATAGAAGGATGCCGCCTGACCCGAAGAGGTAAGCATTGCAGCAGTACCACCCTCTAACTCACAAATTTTAGCAGCAACACTGTCATTAGTGGGATTTTGAAGACGGGTATAGAAATATCCGCTTGCTTCCAAGTCGAAAAGTTTACCCATATCTTCGCTGGTAGCATATTTAAAGGTTGTGCTTTGAATAATAGGTATTTGTCTGGGTTCGCCGTTACCGGGTGTGTAACCACCTTGAACACATTGAGTGCCCTTTTTATAATTGCTCATTTAATTTCACTCCAAATTAAAAAGTTTTTTTGCGTTTAAGTTTAGTATACTCGTAATTTCCTTTTGGTCAAGACCTAAAGAGAAAAAATATTCAAGTTCACTTGATGCATCCCACATGGGATAGTCGGTGCCGAAAAGAACCTTGTCGGCAGTGTAGCGCTTTATAAGTTCTTTTGCTTGAGATTTTTCAATAAAGGGGAAGGAAGAAGAACAGTCAACATAAAAATTGTCAATTCCACTTAAACTCTCGGCTGCTTCATCCCAAATAGAATACCCACCAAAATGTGCACCTATAAATTTTAAATTAGTATATGTTTTAAGCAAGGGAAGAAGTCGGTTGGGGTTTGAGTAGTCATAACGGTTGTCTCCCGTGTGGAGAAGCATTATGAGACCGCGTTTTTCACATTCCTCGTAGATTTTAAGGCAACGGTAATCATCAAGTTTAAAGGCTTGAATATCGGGGTGAAGTTTAACTCCCTTGAGTCCTAATTCCACCAAATGATTTATGTCACCTATAATATCCTCACTTTCGGGGTGAAGGGTACCAAGACCTGTAAAAAGGTCGGGGTACTCCTTAACACTGGCCGAAATGAATTCGTTAATACTTTTCACCTGTTTTGGGGTGGTGGCAACCGACTGAACGATAAAGTGGTCGATACCGGCCTTACTGCCACGCTCCAAAAGGTCGGTGATGGTGCCCTTGTTGGCCGAAACAACACCGTAGAAATTATCGGTGCCTGCAACTGCTTTGGAAGCAATTTTTTCGGGGTAAATGTGACAATGGGCATCAATTACATAATAGTCCTTAAACATTAGTTATCAAGTCCTAATTTCTTTGCTGCATCTTCGCGCATTTTGTATTTAAGAATTTTTCCTGCTGCATTCATGGGAAAGGCATCCACAAATTCAACATAACGAGGAACCTTGTGTCGTGCCATATTGGCAGCAACATAAGCCTTCATTTCATCCTCGGTCATGGTTTCGCCCTTTTTGAGAATGACGGAAGCGTAAATCTCTTCGCCATATTGTTTGTCGGGTACGCCGATAACCTGAACATCCTTTACCTTGTCGCAGGTATAGATAAATTCTTCAATTTCCTTGGGGTAAATATTTTCGCCACCACGGATAATCATATCTTTAAGACGGCCTGTAATACGGTAGTTACCATTCTCGTCACGACAAGCCAAGTCGCCTGTGTGGAGCCAACCATCTTTATCAATAGCCTCGGCAGTGGCTTTGGGCATTTTGTAGTAACCCTTCATAATGTTATAACCACGGGCAACAAACTCGCCGTTTACACCATCGGGACAGTCAAGACCTGTTTCGGGGTCGATAATTTTACACTCAACATTGGCAAAGGCCGAACCAACGGTTTCGGTACGAACCTCCAAAGAGTCGAAGAAACTGCCCATTGTGCAACCCGGGGAAGCCTCGGTTTGACCGTAAACCGAAACGATTTCTTTCATATTGAAATCAACCGTTGCTTTCTTCATAAGGTCAGCAGGACAGTTAGAACCTGCCATAATGCCAACACGAATATGTGAGAAATCGGTTTTAGCAAAGTCGGGGTGGTTCATCATTGCAATAAACATTGTTGGAACACCGTTAAATGCAGTGATGCGCTCACTGTTGATACAAGCCAAAGATGATTTTGGCGAGAAGTAAGGCATTGGGCACATGGTGGCGCCGTGGGTCATGGAAGATGTCATGGAAAGCACCATTCCGAAACAGTGGAACATTGGCACTTGTATCATCATTCGGTCGGCAGTGGAAAGTTCCATTCTGTCGCCGATATATTTACCATTGTTAACAACGTTATAGTGGGTAAGCATTACACCCTTGGGGAAACCTGTTGTTCCCGAAGTGTATTGCATATTGCAAACATCATCCTTGTCAACCATAGAAGCCATACGGTAAACTTCGCTGACAGGCACTTGTGAAGAACGGGCAACAGCCTCTTCCCAAGTCATTGCACCCTTTAAGCGATAGCCAACGGTTATAACATTGCGAAGGAAGGGAAGTCTCTTGCTGTGCAAGGGAGAGCCCACCTTTGTTGTGCCAAGTTCGGGGCAAAGTTCGGCAATGATTTCACCGTAGTTACAGTCTTTTGAACCTTCGGTCATAATAAGAGTATGGGTATCCGACTGTTTCAAAAGATATTCAATCTCGTGGATTTTGTATGCAGTGTTAACGGTAACAAGAACAGCGCCTAATTTTACGGTTGCCCAGAAAGCGATGAACCATTGGGGAACGTTGGAAGCCCAAACGGCAACGTGGGAACCTGCCTTAACGCCCATAGAAATAAGGGAGCGGGCAAAGGTATCAACATCATCTCTGAATTGGCTATAAGTTCTTGTGTAATCAAGTGTGGTATATTTAAAAGCGTATTGGTCGGGGAATTCTTCTACCATACGGTCAAGAACCTCCGAGAAGGTGCAGTCAATAAGACGGTCCTTCTCCCAAACATAACGGCCGGTATGAGCACGATTATAGTAAAGGGAGTTGTCGCTTTTAGAAGTGTCGCTAAACTGCTTCATATAGTTTACGAACTGGGAGAAAATAATCTCCATATCATCAAGTTCTTCAAACCATTTGGGGTCCCATTCAAGAGAAATGAAACCGTCAAAGTTTACGCTTCTTAAAGCCTGCATCATTTCGCTAATAGGGGTTTCACCCTCGCCCATAAGGCAAAATTCGGTGCCATCGGCAGTTTTTATTGCGTCCTTAATGTGAACGTGTTTAATGTAAGCACCCAAATTTTTAATGGTGGTTTCGGGTTGCTCATCACACATAAAGTAGGGGGAATACATATCCCACAATGCGCCCAAAGTATCACTTGCAAAACTTTCCAAAACCGCACGGAGTTTTGAAGTGTCGGCATAAATACCGCTGGTCTCTAAAAGAAGACAAACATTTTTCTCTTCTGCCTTAGGTAAAACCTTGGTGATAATGTTTGTAACGTTTTGGTTTTTCTCTTCGGTGTATTGCTTTTCACTGGCGTAAATACGGATATAAGGGATTTTGAGATTGGAAGCAATGTTAATGCAATCCTCAATCTCTTTAATGTTTTCAGCTTCTTTTGAACCATCGGCCAAATTGCAAATGGTGTCAATACAAGGAATTTCTAACTTCATTTCAAAAAGTTTGCGAAGGGTTTGAGCCGAAGTGTAATCGTGGAAAGCACCGTCCTTGTCGGTGAAAAGGCGATTGTGAATATTATGAAGTTCAATACCCTTAAATTTAAGTTCTTTGGCCACATCACAAAACTCATCGAAGGTGTTATTGTGCCAACCTTTTGTTAAAAATGAGTACTTCAAGTTTTACGCCTCCTCGTAGACAATCTTGTTAACGGCATTAATATAAGCACGAACGCTGGCCGACAAAATATCGGATGAGATACCGGTTCCGGAATAAAGTTTTCCACCGTTTCTAAGTTTAACAACAGCTGAACCCAAAGCCTGTTTACCTTCGGTAACCGACTGAATTTGGAAATCATCAAGTTCGTAGTGGTGGCCAACAATTTGCTCAACAGCCAAGAAGGCTGCATCAACAGGACCATCACCAAGACAAATGCCTTGAAGTTGTTTTCCGTCTTTTTCCATTGTAATTTGAGCAGTGGTGGAAATAATGTTACCACTGTTAATAACATAACTTACGAGTTTGTAGGTGGGAGGAACCTGCAATGCAACGCTGGCAACAACGGCATCAAGTTCACGAGCGCTAACGGTTTTGTTTTCGCAAACACGCAAAAACTCTTCATAAACCTTTGCACTGTCTTCCTCGGTTAAATCGTAGCCTAATTGTGAAACGGCGGATAAAACAGTTTCCTTGGTATCGTTTTTGTTAAGGTTGATACCACTCTCGATGTGGCTAACCGAGGTAACAACACTGCTCTCGTTTTGAGCATTGGTGATAATTCTTCCGATTTGGACTAAAATACGGTGCATTTCGGTATATTTAAGACCGCTTTCAAAACCGTTTTTGGGTCCACAGTTTTTAGCAATGTTACCCATTGTTTCAAGGGCAATACTGTCGCCCGAAACGGCAGTTTTAATAACGGTTGCACCCTTTTTAACTGCAGCCATACCACAAGCCACAGCAAGACCGTTTTTATTGTCAGCCCCAACACCTAATGCAACACCTTCGGGGATGTAGGACATAATATCTTGGATAAACATACCAAAGTCATCGGGCATCATTTCGGCTGCGTTGTCGTAAAGGGTTACGATTTTAGCGCCCTTATCACAAGCAGTAAGGATGATATCCTTTAAAAAGTCGGCTTCGGCTCTTGTTGCATCCAAAGCACAAAATTCCACATCAGCACATTGCTTTTTAGCCTCTTCAACCAAGAAAGAAACGGTTTCGAGCATTTTGGGAGCCTTAAGGTGGCAGGTGTATTCCATACCAACGGTGGAAACGGGCACCTCAACCCTGATGCGAGGATGTTTTGCAGTTGCAAGAGAGGTTAAAGCGTTTTTAAGACTTTCCTCGGTGTAACCTGCACCAACCGAAATTACGCTGTTTTTTACAAAGGAAGCCACTGTTTTAACAAGCAACATATCAGCAGCAGGATTTTCGATAGCGCCCAGCTCAACAGCATCAACATTCAACTTTTCAAGTTGACGGGCAATTTCAAGTTTCTCCTTAAAACTGAATGTTTGGTTTTTTGATGACATAGTTTTGTCGAAAATTTGGATTTTCATAAAAATTTTCTCACTTTCCTTTAGTGTCAGTCTCATAAAAAAAGCCCTGAGACTGCTTATTGCAATCTCAGGGACGAAAATTCTTCGCGGTACCACCCTGATTACCGTAATTAACGGTCTCTCGGTAAAGCTCTAACAAGCTTTTTGCCATGATAACGGAGCACTCCGGAACAGCTTACTATTTTTCGGCCATTCTGCTCGGGAATGAGACTTTTTAAGCATTGCGGTACCGTCTTGCACCAACCGACGGCTCTCTAAAACGCGCGTGATACTAAAAATAATTCCTTCAACGCATTTAATTTTTAAATTAGTATATCATTATGATATGATTTTGTCAAGTTTTTGTTATAACTTTTGAAAAAATATCTTGACTAATAAAATACTTTGTGATATGATATTTTTTGTTCCAAATATGCGGGTGTAGTTCAATGGCTAGAATCCCAGCCTTCCAAGCTGGTCGTGTGGGTTCGATTCCCATCACCCGCTCCAAAAATCCCTTAGACTTTTTAGTCTGAGGGATTTTTA
>JAZSPH010000090.1:0-12559 GCA_045537355.1 Acutalibacteraceae bacterium | reverse complement strand
CTATCATAGTAAGCGGTGAGGAACTTACCTGCATCGTCGCGGCTGAAACCGAAGGTCATCTGAGTAAGGTCGTTAGTACCGAAACAGAAGAATTCAGCCTCAGTAGCAACCTCATCAGCAGTAAGACAAGCTCTGGGGATTTCCATCATAGTACCAACTTCGTATTTGAGGTCAGCGCCTGCAGCTGCGATTTCAGCGTCAGCAGTAGCAACTACGATATCCTTAACGAACTTCATTTCCTTAACTTCGCCGGTTAAAGGAATCATGATTTCGGGAACGAGGTTCCAATCAGGATGAGCCTTCTTAACGTTGATAGCAGCACGAATAACAGCAGTTGTTTGCATCTTAGCAATTTCAGGATAAGTAACTGCAAGACGGCAACCACGGTGACCCATCATGGGGTTGAACTCGTGTAAGCTGGAGATAATGTTCTTAATGTCGGCAACAGTTTTGCCTTGAGCATCAGCAAGAGCCTTAATATCAGCCTCTTCAGTGGGAACGAACTCATGGAGAGGAGGATCTAAGAAACGGATACAAACAGGGTTGCCTTCAAGAGCTTCGTAAAGCTTCTCAAAGTCGCCTTGTTGATAAGGAAGAATCTTAGCAAGAGCAGCTTCTCTACCTTCAACAGTGTCAGAACAAATCATTTCACGGAAAGCAGCGATTCTGTCAGCCTCGAAGAACATATGCTCAGTACGGCAAAGACCGATACCCTCAGCACCTAACTCAACAGCCTTCTTAGCGTCAGCAGGTGTGTCAGCATTTGTACGAACCTTCAAGGTTCTGAACTTGTCAGCCCAGTCCATGATAGTCTTGAACTCGCCAACGATTTCAGCATCAACGGTGGGGGTGATACCATCAAAGATGTTACCGGTAGAACCGTCGATAGAAATATAGTCACCCTCATTGTAGGTTTTGCCTGCAAGAGTGAATTGTTTGTTTTCTTCATCCATAATGATGTCGCCACAACCAGATACGCAGCAAGTACCCATACCACGAGCAACAACGGCAGCGTGAGAGGTCATACCACCACGAACGGTGAGGATACCTTGAGAAGCCTTCATACCGGTAATATCTTCAGGAGAAGTCTCAAGACGAACGAGAACTACCTTCTCGCCACGGTTGTTCCACTCAACTGCATCTTCAGCAGTGAATACAACCTTACCACAAGCAGCACCGGGAGAAGCACCTAAGCCCTTACCAACAGGTGTAGCAGCTTTGATAGCTTTTGCATCAAATTGAGGATGTAATAAAGTATCAAGGTTACGAGGATCGATCATAGCAACAGCAGTTTGCTCGTTGATCATACCTTCAGCAACTAAATCGCAAGCGATCTTGAGAGCAGCCTTAGCAGTTCTCTTACCGTTACGGGTTTGAAGCATGTAAAGTTTGCCGTGCTCAACGGTGAACTCCATGTCTTGCATATCACGATAGTGATCTTCAAGAGTAGCGCAAACCTTGTTGAATTCAGCAAAAGCTTCGGGGAACTTATTAGCCATCTCAGCGATAGGCATAGGAGTACGAACACCAGCAACAACGTCTTCACCTTGTGCGTTGGTTAAGAACTCACCCATAAGACCCTTTTCACCGGTAGCTGGATCACGAGTAAATGCAACACCGGTACCACAGTCATCACCCATGTTACCGAAAGCCATCATTTGTACGTTAACAGCGGTACCCCAAGAATAAGGAATATCGTTGTCACGACGGTAAACGTTTGCACGGGGGTTGTCCCATGAACGGAAAACAGCCTCAACAGCGCCCATTAATTGCTCTTTAGGATCTGAGGGGAAATCTTTACCGATTTTGTTTTTGTATTCAGCCTTGAATTGCTGAGCTAATTCTTTAAGGTCATCAGCAGTAAGTTCAACGTCAAGAGTAACGCCTCTGTCAGCCTTCATTTCGTCGATTAACTCTTCGAAATATTTCTTACCAACTTCCATAACAACGTCAGAATACATTTGAATGAAACGACGATAGCAGTCATAAGCCCAACGAGCATTACCGGATTGAGCAGCCATTGTCTCAACAACGTCTTCATTAAGACCGAGGTTAAGAATGGTATCCATCATACCGGGCATAGATGCACGAGCACCGGAACGAACAGAAACGAGAAGAGGATTAGTTTTATCGCCGAACTTCTTGCCGGTGATTTCTTCCATTCTGTCAATACCAACCATGATTTGTGCTTGGATGTCATCATTAATCTTTCTGCCATCCTCGTAATACTGTGTGCAAGCTTCAGTAGAAACAGTGAAACCTTGAGGAACAGGAAGACCGATTTTGGTCATTTCTGCAAGGTTAGCACCCTTACCACCTAAAAGCTCACGCATGCTTGCGTCGCCTTCTGAGAAAAGGTAAACATACTTGTGACTCATTTAAGTCAACCTCCTGATTTTTATTATGGAAAACTCCATTATTAACATAGTTATACCCATAATTTTAGGTATCCGAGTTATTATAACATTTTATAATCAAAAAATAAAGACTTTTTTGAAAAAAATTCATTTTTTTGCAAAATCTACATTTCAAACGAATAAAATCTTGTAAAAACGGCGATTTTGCCATATTTTTAAAGGAATTTTAAAAATATCTTGCTTTATTTTTGAAAGTTTGCTAATATAAAGTTGTATATCCGTATTGGAGGAATTAAAAAATGGCAATAGGATTTAGAAAAAGTCTCTTTGGTTACAACCAAGACGATGTTGTAGAATACATTAAAAAGCTCCACAATAACTTTAAAGAAAAGGAGCAAACCTTTAAAGCAGATATTAACACCTTGGAAGATAAAATTAACAACTTACTCGAGAACGAAGTAAAACTCAATGCTGAAAAAGCTGAACTTACATCGAAGCTTAATGAGTTTACTGCAAAACAAGCCGAGATGGAGCGCCTTAGCGAAAACATCGGCAAACTATATTTAGTTGCTAACACAAACGCTAAAACCATTATGGCTAATGCCGAGGCAAACTCCAAGCTGGCCGAGAACGAGATTAATAAAAACGTTTCGGCAATTGAGGAGACCCACTCAGCACTCAATGATTTGCGTGACTCCATTAATGAAACTGCTCAAAATTTCACAAACGAAATTTCTGCGCTTATCGAATCTTTGGAAGGCGCAAAATCAAAAATTTCAAAAGGAAACAACGAAAACTCCGAAGCAAGCACCGAATTCGCTTCCCTTTTAGAAACCGTTTCAAAATAAAAACAAAATTTTAGAGGCAAGGTTTAAACCTTGCCTCTTTCTTTATTTCAAAATATTGTGAAGTATAAAATCCCTTAATTCATCTGACAAAATAACCCTTGTATAGTCCTCGTTTGAAAGCGAAGAGTAATGCACCACCTCACCTTTGCCTCTAAAAATTGAAGCGTAGGCAGTGTCTTCTTTATTAGAAAAATATAAATTAATATGCATATATGAACCATTTGCAAAATGCACCGTAAGATAATGCTTACTTGGTCTTGAAGGATAGAATTTGACCCATTCTCCCTCACTTTTTTCCATCCAATGGTCACCTTTTAAATATTTTGAAATCTGAGAAACACCGTCAATAATTTCAGTTTTCTCCACCTCAAATTTTGATGGTATTGTTGTTAGAGAAACCTTGTTTACTGCCAACGGCTCACTTGTTACCACTGACATTTTAAGCACACGGTAAATACCATCATTTCCGGTCCAACCTTCAATCAAATAATAAGACCCGTCTTTCTGTTGTAGCAACTTATAATAAAAAGTTTCTTCGTCATTAACATATCTGAGCGCCGTTTTATTATTGGCAATAATACTTTCCACCGACTCGCTATAGCTATGCCATTTAACAAGTGAGGTCTCACGAAAATCTTTTTTACTTACTTTGAATTTTTCAAGTTTTCCAATTGGATACCAGTTTTTAATTATGTTTTCTTTACCATTATACACATTGGAATATAGGATATTATCCTCTCCAAAAAGATACAAAGGAACATTGCCAAAAGCATTGTCAACAGAACTATCGTCATCGGTAGTACCGACACAATTTAAAAGGGTGCCCTTAACCTCTCTGCTATCAATTTTAAAATCTATAAATCCACCGTAAGTTTTATCGCTTCCCTCAATTTTAAAATTTTTGACAAGTCGGTATACTTTGTTGTCCTTTAATGTATAATCCTGTAAATCAAGACTTAAAACATCACTTTCACCGGATTTTAGCATAAATTGTAACAAATCATAAAAGACTGTGCCATTTGATTCAACTACTTTATCGCCGTCCAAAATATAAAAATCCTGACCGTAAAGAACAACGTTCTGATCGCCATTGTTTTTAAGCGTTATTGCTATATAAGGTTTTCCGTTTTCAAACCCAAAACTATTAGCAGAAATAACAACATTGTTATTGGTTGCAAAAGAAGAATTTTGAGTTTCCTGTGTTTGAGAAACATTGGAATTATTAGGTTTTACATCTTCTTTTTCAGGGTCGGTCAAAAAAGTAATTGCAACAATTATTGCAAGGCTAATTGATAAAGCAGTAATAATTATACCTGCCGGTTTAAAGGCTAAAACTGATTTTACCCTTCTTTTAATACCATTTTCACCAAAGGCTAATGGACACGCCGAAATGGTTTTTCGGTTAATACTGCAATTTACAAGTGCTTCGCAATATGGCTTTTTAACATCTATTCCCAACTCATTTAAAACCTTTTCATCACACGCCAATTCAATATCACGGCAAAGTAAAGTATACGCCAACCATAAAAGCGGATTAAACCAATATACACACAACAATAAAAAAGCAAAAGGTTTCCATAAGTGGTCTAATCTTCTTAAATGGGCGTTTTCATGCGCAATTACAAATTCTATATCTTTATCTTTTTTGTCCATTGAACTGGGCAAATAAATTTTAGGTTTAATTATACCTAAGATAAAAGGTGTAGAAACATTGTCACAAATCCAAATATTTCCATTTAATAAAACGGCTTCTTTTACTTTGTTTTTTATATTAATGTATGTTATAAACAAATAACCAAACATTGCAATTACGCCCAAAATCCAAACTATTGATATAACAAAAACCAGGATTTGCAACGGGTCAACACTATCGCCAACATTAGGAGTCAAAGAATCTATATTTTGATTAAATACCGGCAAATCCAAAACAATAGCCTGAGTTTCAGTTTCGTATATAGTTACCGATGATGAACTAACACTAGGTATCATACTAAAAATGCTTTCAATAGAAAAGGGGAAAACTAATCTTAACCCTACAAAACTCCATAAAATAACCCTTATCCACTTTGGGGCTCTAATTAGTATAAATCGCATTAAAATTACTGCCAAGACAACCCAACTTGCAGTAATACTCATTTCAAAAATTTTCAAGAACAAGGTGCTCATATTCAAACCTCCTTATATTCCGAAATGATTTTTCTGATTTCTTTAATTTCTCTTTGAGTTAAAGCCTTTCCACTTGTAAATGCTGTCAAAAAAGCAGGTAAAGACCCACCAAAAGATTCCTCAATAAATTGTTCACTTTTAAGGGAAAAATATTTTTCTTTTTTTATCAAAGAAGTTACTTCACCATTTAAATTTTGAAATATCCCCTTTTGGCACAATCTTTTTAAAACTGTATAACTTGTTGTCTTCTTCCATCCAAATTCTTTTTCAGCCAAAAAAGCAAGTTGTGATGAAGCAAGGGGTTCGTTTTCCCAAATTATCTCCGCAAACTTAGATTCAATCTCGCCAAGTCTCAAATCAACCAACTTAAACCCTCCTATTCTACAACCTGTAGTACAATTTTATTCTACAACCTGTAGAATAAAATGTCAAGAAAAAAGAGCAGAAAAATCTGCTCTTAATTTATAAAACATATAATCCCGACTCTAATGCCACAAATTTGTAGTTACCAACCTTTACATACTGAAGTAAAGGTTCTTCGAAGGATTCAATATCCCCTATTTCATAATCTTCAAAATTTAAAGTTTGGATTTTTGCCGAGTTTTTACTGCAAATAACCAAATTGCCATCTTCATCATACAAATCACAAGGACCGTCAAAGGGAGACTCTTTTCCACCAATGCGCAATTCTTGTTTCATATTTTCAAGACTAAACTTTAAAAGAATATTTGCCTCTTCATAACAAGCCCAAAGACCATCACCAAACAAAATTATATCAGCAGGAGCAAAACCACGATAGGTTAAACTGCCTGTCCAAATCGGTTCACCATCAGAACCCACAAGTTGAGCCGTGCCATCATTATGAAGAATAAAGAAATTTCCACCGGGCAAAAGCAAAGATTTTACGGTAATGTAATTTTCGCAAAGTTTTTCAACTGCTTTATATCCGTTACCAAACTTGGTTACCATATAAACATTCTTTGCAATATCGGTCATACGGCGATTTTCAAAGGAAATCATTTTATAAGATACCTGAACGGTACCGTCCTCTTGTTCACCGTTAAAATAAGAAAAAATTATACCATTTGAGGTGGGCAAAATTTCAAACACTTTGCCTTCAAAAATCTGTTCCATTATATTTCTCCCAAAGCGTTTTTCTCTAACATTTTTTGCGCTGCTAAAAGCACACCTGCTTTAGCGCTGTGGAAATTAAGTCCACCCTGCATCCAAGCAGCATAAGGAGGTCTTATGGGACCATCGGCCGAAAGTTCAATAGAAGCGCCCAAAGTGAAGGCGCCTGCTGCCATAATAACAGGGTCGGTGTAACCCGGCATTTCCCAAGGTTCGGGAATTACGAATGCATCAACCGGTGCACCCGACTGCATTCCTTGACAAAAAGCCACAAGACCATCGGCGCTTCCCAAAGTAACACACTGAATAATATCCCCTCTTATCTCATCGGATTTTGGGGAAACCTCAAATCCCAAAAGTTCAAAGAGCGATGCAGTGTAAACTGCTGTTTTTAAGGCTTCACCAACAACATGAGGAGCCGAGAAAAGACCTAAGTAAAGTTCTCTTGAATGACCCAATGTGGCGCCAACCTCACGGCCAACACCTGCACAGGTTAAACGATAGGAACATTTTTCAATCAAATCTTTTCTTCCTGCTATGTAACCACCCGTCGGAGCAATGCCACCACCGGGGTTTTTAATTAATGAACCTGCAATAATATCGGCGCCGATTTGTGTGGGCTCCAAGGTTTCAACAAACTCACCGTAGCAGTTATCAACCATGATTATACTATCGGGAGATACTTCTTTTACAGCATCTATTATTTCTTTAATATCGGCAATTCTTAAACTAGGTCGTGTGGAATAGCCACGAGAACGCTGAATATAAGCCATTTTAGGCTTTTCTTTAGCTAATACAGTCTTAATATTTTCAATATCAGGCATACCATCTTTATTTAAATCAACCTGACCGTACAAAACACCGAAATCAGCAAGTGAACCATCGGTTTTTTCATCAATACCAAAAACACCAGTAATGGTATCATAAGGTCTTCCTGTAACGCAAATAACCTTGTCCCCCGGTCTTAAAACACCAAACAAAGCCACAGTTAGGGTATGAGTTCCCGAAACAAAATTGTGGCGCATAAGGGCATCTTCGGCACCCATACAGTCGGCCATAACTCGTTCTAAAACCTCACGACCTCTGTCGTCATAGCCATAACCGGTAGACCCTGCAAAAGAAGATTCGCTAACACCGTTATCAATAAAGGCTTTGAGCACCTTTAACTGATTAAACTCGGTTATATTATCGATGCGCTCAAATTCCTTTTTTGAACGTTCCAAGGCTTTTGCATCCAATTTCAAAAGTCTTTCATCAATGTTAAAAAATTTAGTTTCAAACATTCTCTTTCACCCAATAACCACAAAATCCCAAGTGGTCAAATCCATTTTTTTCATAAAACCCGAGAACCGAATCTCGGCAACAAACAAGGAAATCTCTGCCAATATTTTTTTGTAAAATCCCCTTTAAAGCAACACTGCCCATACCCTTTTTATGACTTGCAATTCCGTTCATAATCGCCTTGTCGCCACAATTAAAACTAACGGCACAACAAGTATTCTTCAAAGCAAAACACTGGGCAAAGCCATTATTTAATCTATGGCAATAATCAACGGCAAAATAAGGATACTCAGGCAAGGATAAGCCATCAACATCAAGCAGGTCGTAAACTTCCCTGCTATTTAAATTGTCGCTTAATGTTTCACCCTCTATATCAGCCTTTCGGTAAAGGGAGTTAATCCTTTCCCGAGGTTTACGGCCGATGCCGACCAATGTTTCATAATCGCTAAAAACACAAGCAGGATTAATGACATCCACAAAGGCTTTCAGTTCCTCCAAATCGGCAGAAATATTATGAATCATCATATTTCCGTCGGTCAGGGCAATAACGCAACTGTCATCATTCCCAACCCAAAACATAACCTTATCATCATCTTTATATGACTCGTAAAGGCATTTAATTTTAACCCAGGATGTAGATAAAACATTAAAATCCGGAATTTTTGATGTTAATGTAATCATTAAATCTTACCACCACAAATGGCATCAAGCATATATAAAGCCATCGCATACATACTCTCGCAATCACGCTTTGAAGCAACCGAAGTGGAAGAGTGAATATATCGACAAGGGAGAGACAAGGTAATTGTTCTAACACCTTCACGGCTTAAATGAATAGCACCCGAGTTGTTTCCACCTGCAACTGCAGTTTTAGGTTGACAGGCAAGACCACTATTTAAAACGAAATTGTAGTATTCTCTATCATAAACGGTGGCGCCATCCATAAAGGAAATTGCAACGCCATTTCCTAAAGTGCAAACCTTATCGGCTTCACCAACCCCTGCAATGTCCGAAGCAGTGGTCGACTCCAAAACAATGGCACTATCCGGGTTTATAGCATAGGCCGACACCTTAGCACCCCTGAGTCCAACCTCTTCTTGCACCGAGAAGGAAGCATAAAAATCGAATTCATCAAACTCTTTAATAAGTTTAACCAAAACTGCGCAACCAACACGGTCATCAAGGGCTTTTGAAATTATATTTTGCTCGTTTTCTTCAAAATCGCCACATAAAACAGCCCTGTCACCAAGAGCGATATGTTCTAACGCTTCGGATTTTGAAGAAGCACCAATATCAATATAAAGGCTTTCGACTTTAGGAAGTTTTTTGCGCTCATCCCCACCAATTAAATGAATAGGTTTGCCACTAATCACACCATTAATGCTGCCGTTTATTTTAACAGTTCTGAACATCAAAGCCGAAATATCAATTCCACCAACAGTTTTAAATTTCAAAAAACCGTCGTCAGTAACCGAAGTTATAATCAAGCCAACCTCATCCATGTGGGCATCAAGCATCAATTTTTTAACGCTTTCTTTTTTACCCTTTTTAAAGGCAATAATATTACCTAAATTATCAACACGATATTCGCAGTAATCTTTTATTTCGCTAATAATAAAATCTCTAACGCTTTTTTCATCACCCGAAGTGGCATCAAGGTTGCAAAGATTTTTCAAAATATCAAACATCCTTAACACCTCCGGAAAGTATATATTCACAAACCAAATTGCAAAGGCTTTCCAAATCCTTAAGGTCAACAATTTCAGAATCGGTGTGCATATTTCTTAAAGGTATGGAAACCACACCGGTTCTAACACCTTCACGGTTTACCGAAATCATATCAGCATTAGTGCCGGTTCTCGAACCCATGACCTCAAGGGTATAAGGAATATTTTTATCCTCACATAAAGCAATAAGTTTTTTAGAAACAGCACTATCAAGTGTTGGTGACATTCCAATCATAGCCCCACTACCAAGTTTGCTACACTCATCATTGCTAATACCGATACCATCGCCAAAGGAAACATCAATGGCAATGGCTTCTTGGGGATTAATTTTAAATGATGCAGTGCGAATACCACGAAGTCCCAATTCTTCCCCATCACTTAAAACAAAAGCCACATTGAAGGGTAAAGTTTTACCATTAAGCATTTGAGCGATTTTAATCAAACAGGCAACACCTGCACGGTCATCAAAGGACCTGCCACAAACCTTTGAACCCAAAAGTTCGCGTGCTTCGGTTTTAAAGGTAACATAGTCGCCAACCGAAATAATTTCCTTTGCTTTTTCACCCAAAGCAGTATCGAGTTTAATATCACTGATTTCATCAAAGGCTTGTTCCCCTTTTGATAAATGAGGAGGGGTGCTGCAAAAAACAGCCGTAACTTTTTTCTTACCGTGAACAGTAACACGGCGAGAGGGCAAAGCACGAATATCAATGCCACCTGCGTTTTTTACAGTCAAAAAACCTTTTTCATCAATATTTGTTACAACCATACCGATTTGGTCAATATGGGCATCAAGCATTAAGGTATAATCACTGTTCCCTTTTAAAAAACCGATAACTGTTAAATTATCGGTCTTTTCACAAGGACAAAACTTTGATAATATATTGAAGCTCAAATCGGATACATCGGTAATGTTGCCAATGCCATCGGCATTTGACAATTCAAAAAGTGTATTTTTTAAATCTATCACAGTTTATTTACAAGCTCCTTAAAGTAGTTGCCACGAGCAGCAAAATTGGGGAAAGAGTCAAAACTGGCACAAGCAGGGCTAAGTGCCACAATATCCCCTTCTTTAACATTTTCTTGTATCTTTTCAAGTGCTTCGGCAATATCCTTAACCCTTACGATTTCAGGGTTTCCTTTGTAATTTTCATTATTTACAATGGCAGTTTCAATCTTTTCGGCAGTTGCGCCACAAAGATATAACTTTTCAACCTTTTCAATTACGAAAGGTGCCAAAGGTTCAAAAGGAATATGCTTATCATAACCACCTGCAATAAGGTGGATTTTTTTATCGAAAGCCTTAAGACAAGCAATGGTTCTTGTGGGACTTGAAGCGATAGAATCGTTATAGTATTTAACGCCGTTTAAATTACGCACAAGTTCAATTCGGTGTTCAACGCCACCAAACTCACGAGCCACCTTCTTAATGGCATCAACGCCAACATAACCCCAAACGGCCGCAATTGCCGAAAGGTAATTTTCAACATTATGTTCGCCGATAATAGCAATTTCCTTTTTGTTAATGATGGGCAAATCCATACCTCTGTACGACATACAAAGCACACCATCATCATTAACCCAAGCGCCATTATTCAACTGGCGATTCATACTAAATCCTAAAGATTGACCTCTAACATCCTTACGGAAACTTTCGGTAATCTCATTATCGCGATTTAAAACAGTTCTTGAGAAAGCGTTTTGGTGAAGTATAACATTTTTCTTTGCTTCAACATATTCATCCATATCACGGTGAACATCAAGGTGATTGGGAGCTACATTGGTAACAACAGCCACATCAGGACTTTTGCGCATTGAAATTAATTGGAAAGAAGAAAGTTCAACAACAACAAAATCATCCTTGGTAATATTCTCAATTTCAGGAAGCAAAGGTTTGCCGATATTACCACCAACAAATACATTTTTACCCTCAGCCTCAAGCATTTTGGAAATTAATGTGGTTGTGGTTGTTTTACCATCAGAACCTGTAACTGCAAAAATTGTTGCAGGACATAAATCAAAGAAAACTTCCATCTCACTTGTAACGGCAATACCTTTTTTACGAGCCTTATCAAGTTCGGGTAAATTCCAGTTCATACCGGGAGTACGGAAAATAATATCAACTTCCAAATTATCAAGGTAACCCTCGCCCAAGCGAAGTTCAGCACCTGCAGCCTCAATTTCATTCGCCACATCACCGATTAACTCTCGGGTTCTTCGGTCACATGCATAAACCTTTGCGCCCATTTTAAGAAAGTTCATTATAAGTGGAGTATTGCTGATACCAATACCACACATAGCAATTTTTTTACCTCTGATTTGTTCAAAAAACTGTTTATAATCCACGATAATTCCTCCTAAAAGAAATATATATACTATTATACTGAAAAAACTTATAAATATCAACCGAAATTATATAACACCTTTGAAATATAAACCTCTTGTATACTTTGTATCACAAGGCTTTTCATAACGGTAAGCTTCGATTACTTCTTCTACCCTTTCGGCTTTCTCATTGGTGAAATAAAGCACCTGATAATCTAAATTTACAAGTTCTTTTTGTTTGTCCCCCAACCAGATGGGAACCGAGTTTAGCATTTCGCTGTAACCCATTCGGCATCTGACGGGGAATTTCGTTCCCAGTCTATCGGTCAAGTAGCCATTTTTATCACAGTCAGCACAAGAAATTCCATTCTTTAAGGGGCAATTTTTAAATAACATTAAGGGTACATTTCCGTAAGAAATAATACCTTTTGGAATATTGCCACCAAAACGGCCTTCGGTGATACCCAATTCATAGGAAAGGGTTGCGCCTTTGCAACCTAACTCCTCAGCCTTTTTCAAACTGTAACTGTTAAAGATATTAAGTCCAAAATCAGCCAAAGGAATAAATCCCTTTTCCTTTGCGATAGTAACGGCACTTAAATTGCCGCAAAAAGCGACATTAAATCCTTTATTTCTGAAATAATCTAAACGCTTTTCTATTTTTTCTTCACTTAAAATGCCACGTGGAATATCAACAATTTTGATTATATTTTCATAATCCCCT
>JAZSPH010000031.1:0-6627 GCA_045537355.1 Acutalibacteraceae bacterium | reverse complement strand
TCATCTGCAGCAGTCTTAAACTTCTTTTTCTCATATTCTTCACGAGAGAAGCCCTTGACAACGCGCATACCACGTACGTTTTCTTCGATAGACTCGTTTAAACGGTCATACTTTTTAAAAACTCGTCTAAAAGCAGGCATTGCCTTTTTTGCAACCATAAAGAGACCAAAAATCAAGATAGGCACAACCACAACGAAGGTTGTGGCAAGCGAACCACCCATCAAATAGGCCATTATAATTGAGAAAATGAAGTTCATTGGACTTCTGACAGCAGTTCTGATAATCATCATGTAAGACATTTGAACATTGGTAACATCGGTGGTAAGTCTTGTTACTAAGGATGTTGAAGAGAATTTATCAATGTTCTTAAAGGAAAAACTTTGAATTTTTGAGAACATATCCTTACGAAGATTTTTAGCAAAACCTGCTGATGCTTTTGCACAGGTTAACGCAGCAATACCACCGCAGCACAAGGAAATTAACGCCATACCAACCAACATTAAGCCGGTTTTGAAAACATCGTTAATAGTCGTTGAGCCGTTCAAATTCTCAAAATTGTTAATCATATCCCTTACCAAGAAAGGAATTGAAACCTCAATCAAAACCTCACCCATAATAAAAATGAGTGTTAAAATTGAAGGTAATTTGTATTCACGAATACTTTTTGCCAGGGTCTTAATCATTTTCTTCCTCCATATTTGCTGTTAACTTTTTCATAACACTAAAAAATGTTTCCAATTCGGTTTCAGAAATTCCATTTCTTAGACGTTTTTCTCTTTTGGTTATATCGTTGATAATTAAATTATGCTGATTTATGGCTTTCTCGGTAAGAACTATTTTCTTAAGTCGAGCATCATTTTCAACACTTATTCGCTCAATAAAACCCTTTTGCTCCATAGTTTTGAGCATTCGAGAAGCCGTTGAACCTCTTATTGAAAACTTTTCTTCAAAATCACGTTGAAAAATATCGTTATCACGGTTTTCATAAAAATAATGAATTGCCCAACCGTTTATTCCCTTAATATGCTCAACCTGAAGTATATTTCTGCTTTTTTCAACATCACGCTTTATGGCATTATTAAGTATTCGAATAACAAAGCCAATTTCTTTGTCTCTTAGCATAATACACCTACCATTTCAATAGTTAGCCTGCTAACTATTATAGAACTTTTGTTAATTATTGTCAAGCAAAAGAATGTTAAAATTATGTAAAAAAAATAAAGCCCTCGAAAGAGGGTTTTATTTTTATTTTTCAGCAAGTTCTTTTGTTCTTTTAAAAGAAGAATTAATAGCCGACATAACAGTTCCTCTAAATTCATTATCTTCCAAAGCATGAACACCTTCAATGGTGCTACCACCGGGAGAGCAAACCTCATCTCTTAAAACCGAAGGATGTTTACCTGATGTTTGCATTAACTCGGCAGCGCCTGCGATAGTTTGAAAGGTATACTCGAGCGCTTTATCGTAAGGTAATCCACACTGGGCACCAGCATCAGCCATAGCCTCAGCAAACAAATATACAAAAGCCGGACCACATCCGGAGACAGCTGTTGCCGAATTAATTAATCCTTCATCAATTTCATCGAGTTTTCCGGTATATTGCAAGGCATCAGTAAACTCATTTATTTCTTCTGCAGACACGCTTTCATCAAAGGAATATACAATCATACCTTTACCTGCCGAAACCGGTGTATTGGGCATTATGCGAATGATAGGACAATCAAAACCTAACATACCTTTAAGATTTGCAACTTCAATACCTGCAGCCATGGAAATTAAGATGTAACGATCATCTCTTTCCTTCAAAATCGCCGAAATTTCATCAAGGGTATCTTTCATTACTTGAGGTTTAACACCTAGAAAAATATATTTGCAACCCCCTGCAATATCTTTTACATCGACAACACTACATTTTAATTCATCGGCTAAAAATTGGGCCTTTTCAGTTGCTTTGTCGGCAAGTAACACGTCATTCGAGCCGACTGCTTTACAAACAGCACGGGCTAAACTGCCACCCATATTGCCACAGCCAATAAACCCGTATTTCGAAATACTCATAACTCTCTCCTACCTCGTTTGGCCGTCGCCAATAATTATGTACTTATAAGTATTAAGTTCATTTAGTCCCATTGGACCTCTTGCGTGAAGTTTTTGGGTTGAAATACCCATTTCACAACCAAGACCAAACTCACCACCATCGGTAAATCTTGTGGAAGCATTAACATAAACTGCAGCCGAATCAATGCGAGATGTAAAATAGTTAATTGCATCTTGACACTCGGAAATAATGCTCTCACTGTGATGGGTTGAATGTTTGGAAATATGCTTTACTGCTTCGGTAACATCATCAACGACTTTAACAGCAATTTTATAATCCAAAAATTCGGTATCAAAGGAATTTTCATCAGCCAAAGTAACAGGAATTATTTGGCATGTTTCTTCATCCCCTATTATCTCAGTTATGGGGTTTGTGTTTTTGAATAAACTGTGAAGTTTTGGTAAAAATTCCTTAGCAACTGCCCTATCCACCAAACAAACCTCACAGGCATTACAAACTGAAGGTCGACTGCGTTTTGCATTATCTAAAATCTTCAAAGCCTTGTCTAAATCAGCATCTTTGTCAACAAAAATATGGCATATTCCTGTGCCTGTTTCAATGCAAGGCACCTTAGCGTTTTCGGTACAAGCTTTAATAAGACCTTTTCCACCACGTGGAATTAGCAAATCAACTAGTCCCACAGCAGTCATTAAAGCATTAGCACTGTCACGACTTGTATCCTCAACTAAATTGATATAATTTTCATCAATACCGGTTTGCCTTAATCCTAATTTTAATGCCGTAACAATGGCATTGGCGCTATGAAAAGCATCTTTACCACTACGAAGCACACAAACATTACCACTTTTAAAACCAAGGGCAGCAGCATCTGATGTGACATTTGGTCGGCTCTCATAAATAATCGCAACCACGCCAAAAGGAATGCTTGTTTTTAAAATCTCCAAACCGTTTTGATGGACCGTTTTATCAATAACTCTACCAACAGGGTCGGGCAACTTTGCAACATCCAAAATACCCTTTGCCATGGCTTTAATACGGTCAGTGTCAAGGCGAAGTCGGTCTATCATAACATCTGAGATAACACCTTGGGCGTTTTTGATATCCAAAGCATTAGCTTCTAAAATTGCGCCCGTATTTAAAACAAGACTCTCAGCCATATTTTCTAAAGCTTTGTTTTTAATTTGGGTAGAAATAGGAGGATTTAAAGATACCTCTTTTGCTCTTTTTAAAATTTCAATAGTATCGGTCATTATTTCTCCTTTTTGGCAACAAATCTTGTGCCAACTTCTTCATCATTGATTATTGAATATAAAAGTTGTGGATTACTGCCGTTTGCAATAACCATATCACTGCCACCGGCAGTAGCAATTTTTGCAGCCTTAATCTTAGTGACCATACCACCAGTACCTAATGCTGTACCTGCACCACCTGTCATTGCAATGATTTCCTCGGTAATTTCTTCAACGCGATTTACTAATACTGCGTTTTTATCCTTATGAGGGTCGGCAGTATAGAGACCATCGATGTCCGACAAAATTATTAAAAGATCGGCCTTAATTGTTTTTGCAACGATAGCGCCTAAAGTATCATTATCACCAATTACAATTTCATCGGTAGCGATAGTATCGTTTTCGTTAATAATAGGAATTACTTCTAATTCCAAAAGTCTACAAAGCGTATTTTTAAAATTAGCGCAACGTCCCTCATCAGCTACGTCTTCATCAGTAAGCAAAATTTGGGCAACCGTATGATTATACTCCGAAAAAAGTTTATCGTAAGTATACATAAGTTCGCATTGCCCAATGGCTGCTGCTGCTTGTTTGGTCGGAATGTCCTTCGGCTTTTCTTTAAGACCTAATTTTCCAACGCCCATACCAATTGCACCTGAAGAAACCATAATGATTTCATTCCCTGCATTTTTAAGGTCGGAAATTACTTTGCAAAGTTCTTCAACACGGCGAATGTTAAGTCTTCCGGTCTCGTGAGCTAATGTTGATGTGCCTAATTTTATTACTACTTTCATAATAATTCACTTCCGATAAATATTAAAATTAATTTAACTCAGTTGTTGTATTTTCCGAAGAATCTAAGTTTGATGATACTTCCTCCTCTTCGGATGATATCTCAGAAGAATTTTCCAATATAGATTCATCACTTGAAGAAGAATCAATTGTCGAACTGCTATCATCAGATGAAGAAGATAACAAACTGCTATCATCAGACGAAGAAGATAACAAACTGCTAATGTCCGATGAAGAAGATGATGAAGTACTATCGACTGAAGATGAGGATAAGGTACTGCTGTTGACAAATGATGAAGATATTGAGCTACTATTAACCGATGAAGATGTTGCCGAACTGCTATTATTAGATAACGAAGAGGACGAACCACTCGATGAACTATTAACTTCGGAACTCATATTTTCTTCAAAAGGTAGGTTATGTCTAACAGAAAGGAAATAATCAGCAATTCCTTTACACATTGCTTCGGCTTTTATTTTATTAATAGAAGAACTTTTAATACCCGAATAATCAGCCCAAGCAGTTATAAAACCACTTTCGGTCAATATAACCGGGCAAACCGTAACGCGAGCAAGGAAATAATAATGCCATTCAAAACGATTTCGATTATTTTTAGCTGATGCATTGTAAATATTTTTAGATATTGTGGCATTGTAAATATACTTAGCTGCATTATGCGAAAATAAAGTGGAATTAAATGCACCAAATCCGTTTGTAATTGATGAAGTAGACGCATCGTGATGTATTGCAATACACAAATCAGGTTTAGTAGCTATAAGATGCTTGCATCTTTCGTCCGGATTTAATGTGGTATCCCCGTTTCGATTCATAATAACAGTAGCACCAATCCCTTCAAGTTCGGATTTAAGCGCATAAGCAAGAGCGAGATTTCTTTCTTTTTCTAAAAGATTTCCAATACCAATAGCGCCCGGATCCTTGCCACCGTGACCAACGTCTATCATCACTCGGGCTCCGGAAAGATCAGCGCCGTATTTATTGTTTGCTGCCTTTACCTGTGCAGGATGCAAAAATGTGAATACAAGTTGACCCTTTGAGTTATATGTAGCATCCCAACCGTAAAAACTACCAACTTTTCTAAAGTTTAGCCTTAATTTATAATTAGACTCACTTTTGATAATTTCATAAGAAGAAAATATTGGATTGAATTTTCCAAGATCAATTTTTCCTTTAATTTCTTTAGCGTAACAAAATGTTATTTCAACATATTTTGCTGTAACTGAAGAAACACGATAATCCTGATAATTTGGATTGTAATAACTTTGTGGTAATAAATCGAGTAAAAACGGAGCTTTCCACTGAGTATTAAGGGTAATAACTGTGGAATTTTTAGAAACATCACAAGACTCAAAACTTACACTGTTTGTATCAGGCAGTTTACCTGCATATTCCTTAGTTACCGGGACAATTGAATCTGCATTCTTTTTGGAAACATAAACCCTTCTTCCACATCGAAGTTTAAGATATTCCTTGCCATTATTATAAGATCTGCCAACAACATAATCAACTGTACCCTTTGGAAAATAATTGTTGGTTGGTCTCGACATATCGTCAACGGTGTTTCCGTTAAAAGTTTCAGCCGAATATGTCACAATCTCAGCGATTACCGGAATTTCGGCTTTTTTACAGATTATATTGCCCGAATATTTCGTTTCCTTATTACTGCCTTTTTGTGCAATTATCGTAACCTTTCCAAGATTTAAATCCCTGGCATTATCGCTCGGCAAGGTAAACCTACCGGTAAAGTTAGCGAAAGCATCACTTTGTGGAGTTTCGGTTTCATTTTGATTAACAGTTTCTTTTAAAGTAATCGTTTTTCCATTAAAAGTAGCGGTGATTTTGCTGCCCGTCCTCGCCTGTACGGTAACTGCAAAATCAGCGCCACTAGCGTATGATTTGTCACCTTCAGGGGAAAAAGATTTAACTAATATATACTTGTATCTAACAGTATAAGTTTGCTCAATATCTTTATGTGAAAATTTAAAATAATTAGAACCAATTGATAATTGTTTTTCAAGTGCAAAGGCGCCCGAAGCATCCCTTTTAACTTCTTCTCCATTTACTGTTAGCGGAAAAGCAGGGTCACTTGAACCAAAAAAGGTAATGTGATCCTCAGTAACAGTGGTATCATTAGAAGAAGGAGAAGATATTTTTAATGGTACCTCAACCTGCGCAGAGCTATCGGTTGGCGCAAAAGTATCGGTTTGGGAAGAAAGCATTTCGGGAATAGAAATAACATCACTATTGATAGAAAGATCGGCATTTTCCATTTTTTTCGGTAAAAATTTAATAATAAAAAAAATCGATAAAATTGCCATTAAAATAGCAATAGATACAGAAACTGTAATTATTAATATTTTGGATTTAAAAAGAGCCTTGATATTCATGGTTTCCTCGCCGAAAGTTTTTAAGTATTGTACCACAAATTGACTTGAAGTGCAATAAAATTAATTAAAAAAATAAGACTTTCAGTCTACTTAAATAGTGCTGAAAGTCTATACATTTTATTTACTGCCGGTAGAACCAAA
>JAZSPH010000036.1:0-7561 GCA_045537355.1 Acutalibacteraceae bacterium | reverse complement strand
CATCATATCCATGCCCGTCATTAAAACGGCAAAGCCGATAAATATCGAGCCAAGATTTTTATGCTTATCCTTATTGGAAAGCATTTGAATAACTATTCCCAAAAATGCCAAAATCGGCGCAAAGGTTGACCCTAAGCGTGACAAGGTGACCGTTAGTGGCAAAACTGTTGTGCCGGTTAATCAAAAGGTTTATATTATGCTTCATAAACCTCGTGGTTTTGTTACCACTTTGAGTGATGAACTTGACCGTAAGACGGTGGCTGACTTGGTTAAAGATGTGGGCGTTAAGGTTTTCCCCGTTGGAAGACTTGACCGTAACTCCGAAGGTCTTTTGATTATGACCAATGATGGTAATTTTGCCAACGCTTTGACCCATCCTTCGGCACATGTTAATAAAACCTATCGTGTAACCGTTAAGGGCGAAGTTGCTGATGAAAAACTTATTAAACTTCAAGAAGGCATTGTGCTTGACGGAAGAAAGACCTTGCCTTGCGATTGTTTTGTTGCCGAGCGTAAAGCTGATAGAACGGTTTTGATTTTCATAATCCAAGAGGGTAGAAATCGCCAAATTAGAAGAATGTGCGAAGAGGTTGATCTTGAGGTTATTCGCCTTAAACGTACCGAAATTGCCGGTGTTAAACTTGGTATGTTGCCCCAGGGTAAATGGCGCCCCTTGAACGAGCGTGAAATGCGCCATTTAACCAATGTAAACACCGAAAGGAAGGATGGCTAATGCTCACCCTTTCGGTACTAAAGGATGCTCAAAGAGTAAAAGAACTTTTTGAAAAGTGTGGCATAGAACAAAACGAAAATTCGGCTTGTTTGTTGGCTACCGACGGCAAGAAGGATTTTGGTTTCAGCCTTTTTGATATTACAAAGGAAAAAATCGTTATAAAGCACATTGAACCTTTGGATGATTTAGGGTTGGCTGATGGTATTTTGCGCAGTACATTGCATATAGCCTGTGAAAGATTTGTTATGAAGGCTTATTATGAAAGTACTGTGCCCGAAAGTTTTTTCGAAAAGTTGCAGTTTATTAAGGAAAAAGAGGAAAAGAGTCTTAATATAGACAAGCTTTTTACAAGTTGTTGTAGTTGTAACAAGGAGGGATAATATGTCTTTGCAAGAATCGGGCGAGATGTATTTGGAAACTATATATATACTATCTAAAGAGAATGATAACGTTCGTTCTTTAGATGTGGCTGAATATATGGGATTTTCAAAGCCCAGTGTTTCAAGGGCTGTTAGCCTTCTTAAAAAAGGCGAGTATATCACTGCCGATGCAAGGGGATATTTGCACCTTACCGAGGCAGGTAAGGAAGTGGCCGAAAAGATGTTTGAACGTCATACTCTTTTAACAAATTTTTTGGAAAAATTAGGAGTTCAAAGTGATACTGCCTCCCGTGATGCTTGTAAAATGGAGCATCACATAAGCGAGGAAACCTTTTTAGCAATTAAAAATCATGCCGAAAAATATATGGGCAAATAATTAAAAGACAGCATAAAATGCTGTCTTTTTTTTGAGTGAAATTATGAATTTTATCCTTACATATTAATTTTCAGTTTTGGTTTTTTATAGCCACAATTGCACGTTGTTTCGTTATATGGTAATATTTTTCCACACCCCATACAGCGCCAATAACCGTCAGGAATAACGGGAGGTGTGAATACTTCGGGTTGTTCTTTTTCGAGTTTATGGGCTTTTTTGAGTTCTTTTTTTGTTTTTCTTTCTTCGATAAACGGGGTTATATCTATGTTTTCATTTTTCTTTGTTAATAATAAGATAAAAATACTTATGTAAAACGATAAAAAAACAAGGTCTGTTAAAATTTCTCCTAATATGATGGTCGGAGAAATCCAAAGATAATAGGCGTGTAAGTAAGTGCTGTAGTAATACCAAACGCGGGAACATAGTAAAAACACAATGCAAATCACTATTCCAATACGCAATAAATTTATTCTTTTGAAATTTGAAATTGAACCTACTAAACTAAGAATATGGGAAGCAAGTAAAACTATATCTAAATTCACAACAACCAAAATGGTAAGTAAACCCTCTAATGAATTAGTGTAGTTTTTAAAGCAACCTATAATTGCATAAACAGTTAAAAGTGAAAATATTGCAAATGATATGGGGAAAAGCCATTTTTTAAGGGCATATTCCCTTTTAAGCGTAATCATATATATGAAAACAAGTAAATAAGGCAATAAACTAATAAATTTTATTGCAATAGATTTAAAATCAGGATATAAAATCCAGTAATTGTGCAATTTGTTTAATTGTATTAATATGCAAATTGTCGTAACGATGGTAACAAAAATATTTTTGATTTTGTTTTTAAATATGTAACTAATCATTTTGTCTCACCTCTACGCTATTAGTATATCATATTAAATATATTGATTACAATCTTTATTGCCAAAAATTACTTTGTGAATTTTATATGTTTTGAGTTGACAGTAAGAATTATAAATAGTATAATTATTTTGTATGTTACAAATAATGACATAATATGACATGGAAGGTTTTGAAGAATGACTAGTATCAAAAAGTTACTCTCGTTATTACTTGTCTTTACAATTTTAATATCGGTCGTTTCGGTTCGATTTGCCTTTAAAGTTTCCGCTTTAACTTCAAAAGGAACTGTTACGGCAAGTTCGTTATATGTCAGACCTGATGCTAATGCTTCAGGTGATTCTTTGGGTAAAGTTCTCGGTGGAACTACCGTTAAAATTAACGGTGAAAAGCAAGGCCAAGTGGTAAGCGATGGCGCAAAATCTTCGGACGTTTGGTATAATATTACATATAACTCTATTACCGGTTGGGTTTCGAGTCTTTATATTAGCCAAATACCTGATTATGTGCCCGATGCTGCTTTTGAAGCTCAAATTGCTGCTTTCCCTGAAAGTTATAAGCCTTATTTGAGAGAACTGCATGCTCAGTATCCAAATTGGAAATTTTATCCTGATGTGATCAAAACAAAAAAAGATGAGACAGATGTCAATGGAACCGATGTAACCTTTGATGAGGCTGTTGACTGGGAAATTCCCACTAATGAAAACGATATTCATCCCGGTCATAAATTGGTTAGTGCGTCTAGCAAAAAATCTTGGTTTTCTTTAGGCTTTGGTGCCTATAACTGGCAAACGGGTGAGTGGGTTGCTAAGGATGGCAATTGGTATGTAGCATCCCGTGAAGTTGTAAGACATTATATGGACCCGAGAAATTATTTGAATTCTATGGCGATTTATGCTTTCTTACCTCAAATTTATAACGAGGCTACTCAAAATGAAGAAGGCTTAAATAAAATAATCAAGGGAACCTTCCTTGAAAAGGGGTACTCTGACCCTAATGATACAGCGTATGGTGGCTCTTATGTTAAAGTATTAATGGCTGCTGCAAAAGCATCCGGAGTTAGCCCTTATATTTTAGCGGGAATTATAATCCAAGAACAGGGCTCGGGGGGCACTTCTTTTATGATTTCGGGCACCTACGGTGGAACCGAAAATCCCCTTTACGGATATTATAATTTCTTTAACATTAAAACCGAAGGCGATACCGATGAAATAAAGGCGGCAAAAGGCCTAGGGCACGCTAAAGAAAAAGGTTGGAATACACGTTCAAAGGCAATTATAGAAGGTGCTAAGTTTTGCGCCAACAACTATTTGGGCGTGGGACAAAATACCTACTATTATATGAACTTTAATGTGAAAGATCCTAATCGTTTATGGCATCAATATGCCACAAATATTCAAGACACTTATGGTAAAGCTCAAGCACTTGCTAAAAGTTATATTGATTTGAAAGAAGCTGAACTTGATTTCACAATTCCTGTTTATAAAAATATGCCGGAAACCACAGTTGCTTTGCCTGCCGAAAACGATAGTTTAAATAATTATTATATTACAGGTATTACTATTACTACTCAAAATACAGCAACAAACTTGACCCCATCTTTCTATATGTATCAAAACAATTATGAATTAAACGTTTTGGAAAATACAACCATTAAGATTGATATCCCTGCGGGAGCGCAGTATGTGGGGGCCAGAAGTTTTGCTCTTAAAATGGGTCAAAACAGCGTGGTGCTGACCGTCAAATCTCAAACAGGTTATTTAAATGATTATGTTATTAACGTAAGAGTTGATAAAGCTTGTACTTTGACTATTGATGCTCCTTTAGCTACGGCTTATATGCGTGGAGATACCAATGGAGACGGCACTATCAATGGTCGAGATTTAGCTAATGTTCAGATGCATATTTTAAAGGTTAAAACATTAACTGACAATAGTTTTGCTTATGCTGATACAAATGGTGACGGAAGTATAAACGGCAGAGACTTAGCTGATGTTCAAATGGATATATTAGGAATTAGAAAATTGAATTAAGTTAGAAAGGATAAGAAAATATGAACTTTAAAAAATTAACAGCATTACTTATTGGCTTAATTGTGGCATTTTCTTGTTTAGTTTTTGATGTTTCGGCAGCAACCACAACAATTGCCTTCAGCAACAATGAACCTAAAGTTGGTGATAAGGTTACAGTTTCGGTTACTGTTCAGGGAACTGAAGCTATGTATAGTACTGATTTTAACGTTAGCTACAATCCAAACGTCTTGAAGTTTGAAAGCGGAGACTCTGCTAATGGCGGAGCAGGAAGCGTTAAAATTGCCGGATTGCCCGGTGGCAATACAAAACAAACATATAACCTTAGCTTTACTGCTCTTGCTGCAGGTTCAGCCACAATTTCTGCTTCGGGTGGAGCTTATTACGAAGTGGCTGATGATACTGTTTCGGCATCGGCAACAGTAAAGGTATCGGATGTTACCAAATCTGATAATGCGAATCTTTCGGCTTTACGAGTAAGCGCAGGAACATTATCACCCAAGTTTTCGCCTGATGTTGTTCAGTATACTGTTAATGTTAAAAATAGTATTACTGAATGCAAAGTTTACGGAACAACTGCTGACCCCAATGCTACCATTGGAATTACCGGAAGCGCAACACTTAATGTTGGCGAGAATAGGAGAGTTTTAACCGTTACTGCTCCCAGTGGTGCACAAAAGTCATATACTCTTATAATTATTCGTGCCGCTGCTGGGGCTCCTGTTCAATCCAATATTTCAAGCAACACTGAAACAAATAAACCTGAAAACGCGCCTGGAAACGATACTGAAAAAGAAGAGGAAAAAGAACCTGAAAAAGAAGAGGAAGTTCCTGTTGCGTTAGAAACAGTTATTGACGGAAATTCATATGTGGTATTAAGTGATCTTTCCGATGTTACTATTCCAAAGGGCTTTAGCGTTACCGATAGACTTTATAACAACGAAGAAATTTCTGTTGCAACCGATGAAAAAGGTATATATGAACTTTTCTTCTTGAAACAGTCCGGCAGTAACGAGGCTTATCCTTATACATATGATGAAAGCAGTGATACCTTTACACGTGTTTTGATCATAAACCAATTGGATAAAGATTATATTGTCTCCGAAATAGGTGAGGATTTAAAAATTCCGAATGGTTTTACCAAGAAAACCTTTGAAATTGATGATATGACTATTGAAGGTTATGTCTCAAGTGATGCAGACCTTAAGGATATGTATTATATCTATTGTTACACCGAAGGCGAATTCGGCGTTTACAGATATGATGCCAAGGAAAAAGTTTTACAAAGAAATCCTGAATTTAAATTGACAGAAACTGATGAAGCAGAAGTTGATAATGAGACTGAAGTCTCAAATCGTTTTGCAATGTTGTCCGGGAATGCTAAACTTATTGTTGTTTGTCTTTGCATAGTATTCCTTGGAATGATTGCTTTGTTGGTGTTAATCATTGTTAAGTTTATTAAACGTAAACATTATGATGATTTCGATGAAGACGATAGTTTCGATGAAGATTTTGACAGTGTTACCTTTGACGATGACTATAAAATAGAAACCGAAACCGAGGAAACTGAAGAATAAAAAACAAACCCCGATGAATTTCATCGGGGTTTTAAATTTGCTGGTTTAAAATAAAAAACACACAAGCTTTAAGCTTGTGTGTTTTGTGTTGGCATCTACTTATTTTCCCGGGCAGCCTCCCGCCAAGTATCTTCAGCGCTGTGTGAGCTTAACTTCTGTGTTCGGAATGGGAACAGGTGGACCCTCACCGCAATCAACACCAACTAAATTGTTTGTCGCTTCAGGCGACTTTGATATATTACCACAGTCATTTCTAAATGTCAAGCATTTTTTTGAAAAAAATTAAAATTATTTTTTTCGGGGGATAATACATATAATATAAGCGAATTGTGAACAAAATGTAAAAGGTCAGAGAAAGTCAAACAAATTTTCAAAAACCCCTTGACAAATGGAAATTAATTGTATAAAATATAGAAAGTCAGGAAAAGTCAAACGCAGTTTGATTTTCACCTAATAAAACTTTATCGGGAAATATGGAGGACATAAAATGGCTGAAACCAATGAGACCAAGGTAGAGAATACCGAGGAGGTTAAACCCGAGCCTAAAAAGGAAAAGAAATTGAAAGCCACTGCAGAACTTGAAAAGGTTAAAGCTGAGCTTGAAAGCAAGAACGATTTATTGCTTCGCACTGCTGCTGAGTTTGACAATTTCAAAAAACGCACCGAACGCGAGCGTTTGACCGTTGCCGAATTTGCAAAGGCGAATATAATTAAGGAATTATTGCCTATACTTGATAATATCGACCGTGCTGAAATGTTGGAAGACAAATCGAGTGAGGATTATATTAAAGGTATAGAAATGATAGTAAAGCAGTTCTCGGTATTGGGCGAAAAACTCGGAATTGTCGAACTTGCCCACCAAGGCGATGCTTTTGACCCTAACTGTCATGAAGCAGTGATGCACATTGAGGATGAAACTTTAGGCGAAAATGTTATTGCCGAGGTTTTACAAAAGGGTTATAAAATAGGGGACACTGTTATCCGTCCTGCTATGGTTAAAGTTGCTAATTAAATTATTTATTATATTTGGAGGAAATTAAAATGGGAAAAATTATTGGTATTGACTTAGGTACAACTAACTCTTGCGTTGCAGTAATGGAAGGTGGCGAGCCTGTTGTTATTGCTAATGCTGAAGGTGGCAGAACAACTGCATCTGTAGTTGCTTTTTCTAAAACAGGCGAAAGAATGGTAGGTCAGGTTGCAAAGCGCCAAGCTATCACCAACCCTGACAGAACCATCAGCTCTATCAAACGTGATATGGGTACTTCTAACACTGTAGCTATTGACGGCAAGAATTACACACCTCAAGAAATTTCCGCAATCATTTTGCAAAAATTAAAAGCTGATGCTGAGGCTTATCTTGGCACAACCGTTTCCGAGGCTGTTATCACTGTTCCTGCTTACTTTACCGACGCTCAACGTCAAGCTACTAAGGATGCAGGTAAAATTGCAGGTCTTGAAGTTAAGAGAATTATCAACGAGCCCACTGCTGCTGCTTTGGCTTACAGTATTGATAAAGAGGACGACCAAAAGGTTATGGTTTATGACCTTGGTGGTGGAAGTCGGAGGCCAAGCGGTCTTAGGAAGACAACAATGGG
>JAZSPH010000100.1:0-8296 GCA_045537355.1 Acutalibacteraceae bacterium | reverse complement strand
GTTGTCTTCCTAAGACCGCTTGGCCCCCGACTTATATCAAGACCGCGCTGAACCGTCTCAAGAAACCAGGTATACAAACGGCCGTACTTGTTTCCCTCGGTTGAAATCGCGTGGTCCTTTATGTAGGTGGGCGACGTCCAGGTTCCGTACTTCAGCGAATTCTCTGCCGTGCTGTTGTAAATGCTCGTGCCGCCCCACGCGCACTTGATGATGGCGTTCATTTTATTGAGATGACAGCCGTTTCTTTAACCCTTGTTTTGGTTGTAATTATTGCAAAACTTGTGGGTTGCACCTTGCCTATAGTTGCTAAAAAGATAGGCTTTGACCCTGCTGTTATGGCCAGTCCTTTGGTTACAACAATTCTTGATGCATTGTCCCTTATTATTTACTTTACAATCGCCATTTTACTATTGGTATAATTTTGGAGGTTTCTCATGGAAATTAAAGTTTCACCATCGGTTTTAACTGCTGATTTTTTGAGTCTTGCCGATGACATTGAAAAGCTTGAAGCAGCAGGTACGGATATGCTTCATCTCGATGTTATGGATGGTATTTTCGTACCCAATATTTCTTTTGGTGTGCCTGTTATTAAATCAATAAAGAAGCATTCAACAGTGACTTTGGATGTTCATTTAATGATTGATAGACCTCACCGTTACATAAAAGAATTTTGCGAAGTTGCTGACATTTTGGGATTCCATTACGAGGCAGGAAGCGATGTTGCCGAGACTTTAAAAGAGATTAGAAACAATGGTTGCAAATCTTGTTTAACAATTAAACCTTGCACCGAGCCTGAGGAAATTTTTGAGTATTTGCCTTTGTGTGATATGGTGCTTGTAATGTCGGTTGAGCCTGGTTTCGGTGGTCAAAGTTTTATGCCTTCTGCCTTGCCTAAACTCGAAAAATTACTCAAAGAAATTGACCGTTTAGGACTTGATATTGACCTTGAGGTTGATGGTGGTATAAACAAAGAAACTGCACCTTTGGCAGTTAAAGCAGGAGCCAATGTTTTGGTGGCAGGAAGTTATGTATTTTCGGCTCACGATATGCCTGCTGTTATTAAAGAAATTAAGAGTTTAAAGTGAGGAAAATCCAATGAGTTATAAGGGACTTAAAAGCGGTACCGATGTTAGAGGTATTGCATCCGATTTGGGTGGTAAAGAAGTAAATTTAACAAAGGAAGCAGTGTATGATATTACCTGTGCTTTTGTTGTTTGGTATGTTAATAAATTCTCCTGCAATCCTGCTGATTTAAAGGTTGCTGTCGGTCGTGATTCACGAATTACAGGCAAGGCTATCGCCGACACTGTAATTAAGGCTTTGACCGATTCGGGAGTTACGGTTTATAATTGCGGAATGTCATCAACTCCTTCAATGTTTATGACAACTGTGGATATGAAGACTGACGGCGCAATTCAAATTACTGCAAGTCATCATCCTTTTGACCGTAACGGATTAAAATTCTTTATTCCTTCAGGTGGTTTGGAAAGCGAAGATATTGGCGAAATTGTAGCTTTGGCTGACAATGGCGAAAGTATAATTTCCGATTCAAAAGGTATCGTAATTCCTGTTGATTTTATGGCTGGTTACTCCGATAGACTTAAGAGAATGATTTGCGAAGGTGTAGGCAAAACTGCCGACGAATTGCCCTTAAAAGGCCTTAAAATAGTTGTTGATGCGGGTAATGGTGCTGGTGGTTTTTATGAAAAGGTTTTAAGCGATTTGGGTGCCGATACAACCGGTAGTCAGTTCTTGGAACCTGACGGAATGTTCCCAAATCATATCCCTAATCCTGAAGATAAAACCGCAATGCAAAGCATTTGTAATGCCGTTTTAGATGCAAAAGCAGACTTGGGAATTATCTTTGATACAGACGTTGACAGAGCAGGTTGTGTTGGTGCGGATGGTACTGAAATCAACCGAAATCGTCTTATTGCTTTGTCGGCTTATATTGCTTGTGATGGCAAAAAAGATGCTGTTATAGTTACCGATTCGGTTACAAGTGACGGCTTAAAAACCTACTTGGAAAATGATCTGGGTTGTAAGCATTATCGCTATCGCCGTGGTTATAAAAACGTTATTAACAAGGCTATTGAATTGACCCAAAAAGGCGAGTTTTGTCCGTTGGCAATCGAAACTTCAGGGCACGCTGCATTGCAAGAAAATTACTTCCTTGATGACGGTGCATATCTTGTTACCAAGATTGTTATTGAACTTGCTAAGGGCAAGAAATTAGAGAAGATTACCGAGACTTTAAAGACACCCGTAGAGGAGAAGGAAATTCGCTTTAACATTAAAGCGCAAAACTTTAAATCTTATGGTCTTATGGTTATTGATAAGCTTAATGAATTTGCCCTTTCTAAGCCTGAATACGAGGTGGCGGATGACAACCGTGAAGGTATAAGAGTTTCCACTAAAAATGGTTGGTTCTTGCTTAGACTTAGCGTTCATGACCCTGTAATGCCAATGAATTTTGAAAGTGATGTTGTTGGTGGAATTGAGGAAGATATTGCTCAAATTAGAGACTTCTTCACACAGTTTGATGAACTTGACATTTCGGCTTTATAAAATGAAAAAGCACCCTTTTAAAGGGTGCTTTTTTTGTTGACTTTTAGCAGCAACCACAGTTGTTGTCACAACCACAGCCGGTGTTAGCATTGCCACAAGAGCCGCCACAGCAGAAGAGAATGAGGATAAGGATGATTATCCAAGAGCAGTTATTTCCACCGAAGTTACACATTTTCTTGACCTCCTTTGCCTGTTTTCATCACATACTATGTTAAAAGGTAGGTAAGTGTTACAAAAATATTTGAAATTTTTAACAGTTACATATAGTTTTTAAGTGCTATGTGTTTATTTTTTACCATTTTTAGCGTATTTGGCATAATTTTTAAATGTAATTTTATGGAAGTTAAAATTATATTACATAGTCCTGAAAGAAAAAAGCAAGATTTTTTTTGTTGAAAAATCATCCTGAAAAGTAAGTAAAATTAGTTGAGTTTTTGGTGTATATATATATAAGTAATATAAAAATTGTGCAAATGTTTTAAAAATTTTAACATTTATTTCAAAAAAACGATTTTTGCTAAAAAATGTTTGCAAATTGTTTTCCATACTTTTTCAATTGTATTTCGTATTCATTTACTATTGTCCATAAAGTATAATAACATTGAATAATAGCATCAATGTGCCTATGTTGCTATATTGTCAAATCAAGATTAAATAAGCGAAAGGAAAAAGTATATGAGCATTGCGAAAAAGATTGCCTGTTTGTTTTTGGTTCTCGCACTTTGCCTCTCAATAGGAGGTTGCGGCAAAAAGAAAAAGCAAATCGTCATTATCAAGCGACCGTCTTCTCAGGTTTCTGATACGGTGGACGATACCAATGACGACATCAACTCCGAAGATACCAACTCTGAAGAAGATGAAACTGATTCCAAAGAAGCCGGAACTGATTCAGAGGAATCCGAAACCGATTCGGAAGATGTCGGAACTAACTCCGAAGATGATGAGACCGATTCCGAAGAAGCTGAAACCGATTCTAAAGAAGATGAAGAGGAAGCTGACGAAGAGGAATATGAAGAAGAGATTTACGAGTCTTATCGTGAGTTAGCTGATAAAGAAGTGACTGGCGAGACCGATCGCGAAAAAGAGTACACTGTTAAGCCTGTGACTTTTAAGTTGACCGATGAATACACTGTTGTTTATCCGGAGGGCAACGTTCAGTTAAAACAAGCTGCCAAAAAATTGGTTACATATCTCTCTGAAAACGGAATCAAACTTTCTTTAGCTTCTGATACTTCTGCAGTAAAGGAAAGAGAAATTCTTATTGGTGATACCAATCGATTAAAATCTAATTTAGCAGAGAACAAATATGCTGTTAGTGTTGTCAAAGAAAAATTGTTCTTTGAAAGTGGAAACTTTAACGGTGTTGTTAAAGCAGTTTCTTGGTTCATTTCTTTTGATTTTGAAAAAGGAAAGATAAATACCTTAACCGGTGAATATGAATTCGTTGCTTCAATTAAACGAGCTGATGGCACTTATAACTTTGTTTGGGGCGATGAATTTGACGGTAATGCTCTCGATACAAACAAGTGGGATTTCAGTTCAAGTATCAGCGCTGAAAGTTCTTTCAAACTTTCTCGAGACCCTGCTGCCATAAATGTATCGGACGGTCTTTTAAAAATGTCTGCTATGCGTTGGTTCGATCCTGACAATAACCAAATTCAAGCTATCGCTCCTTACACGGTTGAGGGTAAGAAGTTTATGAATTATCAATATGGTTATTTGGAAATGAAAGCAAGGATTCCTTTTGGAAACGGTGCATGGCCGTCCTTATGGCTTTCGGGTTCTTGTCGTGACGGTGCAGTTGTAAGTTCTCTATTTAATAGAGGCGATATTATTCCTTCTAACTTCTCGGCTGAAATTGATATTATTGAGTATACAACACTTCAACCTAATATGCACAAATGGTTCTATGACGATGATTCCATTCTTGAATTGATTAAAGATTTAAAATTGGTTGATAACAAACATTCTTCGTATGGTGGTGCTATCAACGCAAACAATGGTCAAATGACAAAAAGTGATTTAGGTTTAGATCCTCAACAAAATTACATATACCAAACTGTTGGGTATGAGTGGACACCTAACGATATGACCATTTACTTAAACGGTGAAAAGTATTTCTACTACAATTGGAAAGAAAGTATCCAATTGGATGAACTTAATGATATGTCAGATTTCTTAAATCCTGTTTTCATTCGTTTGAACAACCATCTTCTTCCTAAAAATATTCCAAGTGATTTTTCAACACTTCCATGTGAATTTTTTGTGGAATATGTAAGACTTTATCAAAAACCAAATACCGGCGGCATTTGGCTAGCTGAGTAAAATATAAATTTATATTAAAAGGAGTATAAAAATGAAAAGTACAATCGTTAAATTATTAGCCTTAATTCTTGCAATGGCTATGTCAGTATTTGTTGCTGGCTGTGGTGAAGAAGATGTTGAGATCATTTATCAGTATGAAGATGAATCACAAACTGCTTCTACTGACGCTGACGTTACTGACGAAACAACATCTGAAGATGACACCGATGCAACTGCATCCGAAGAAGATACTGATGCAACTTCTTCAGAAGATGACAGTGATGCTACTGTATCCGAAGACGATGCTGATGCAACTTCTTCAAAAGACAACGGTGAAGCAACTTCTTCCAAGAAGAATGAAACTTCTTCCAAGAAAAATGAAACTTCTTCCAAGAAAAATGAGACTTCTTCAAAGAAGAACGAAACCTCTTCTAAAACAAGCGAAACTTCTTCCAAGAAGAAAAAGCCCGGTTCAAAAGTTGAGTCTGTTGTTAATGACAATGTAAATCCTGCTGATTATAAGGACACAACTATTACCTATGCTACATGGCGTAATCCTGCTCAATACGAGGATGGCCCCGTTGTTAAGGCTTTCGAGAAGAAATATGGTATCACTGTTAAAGTTGATTTGATGACAGAAAGTGAATATACACAAAAGGTATTGGCAAATATTCAAACCAAAAATTCTCCTGACATCTATTTTTCTACCTATACATTCCCTTACTGTATTAAAGCTCTCCAACCTATTGATGCTGCTAAACTTAACTTAAAAGAAGCTATTTGGGATAAATCCCTTATTGATCTTGCAACCGTTAATGGCAAAACATATCTTGTAGATACCGTTGGTAACATCTGGAAAGACGAAGATATGATCGTTTATAACAAGAAGATTTTCGAAAAAGCTAACATTCCTACTCCTGAGGAATTACAAGCTGCAGGTAACTGGAACTTTGACACTATGACACAATGCATGAAGAAGGTTGCTGCTTTAGGTACCGATTATGTTGGTGGTGCTGTTCACCTTGAAGGTTTAATTCACTCTGCAGGTGCAAGTGTTATTGGTTATAAAAATGGTAAATTCTACAACGGCACTCAAAACACTGTTACCCAAGAAATTATGCAATGGGCATCTACCGGTTTGAAGGAAGGCTGGTTAGGTACAACTTCTATTTACGAAGCTCTTAATCAATTCCCCTCAAATAAAGTTGGTATTGCTGTATTACATTCATTCTCTCTTAAGAAGACTGGTTACTTAAGAAATATGAAGTCTAGTGATATCGGATTCACTTATCTTCCTTCTTATAAGGGCAATGAGCCCACCGCAACTTCTTTCGTTCGTGGTTGGGGTCTCTGTACCGGTGCTAAGAATCCTGTTGCTGCCGGTATCTTCTTACGTTACTATCTTGATGTTAATAATTACGACACTGCTTCTGCATTTATTTCTAAAGATGCTGAAAACTTCTTCTTCAAACTTACCTCTACACCTACCAAGAATAAGAACTTCTATTTCTGCTATGGTTCCGGTGTGACTGGTGTTACCGGTAAGAACTCTGCTGTTGGTGATTACATTAGCACTCCTGCTACTGCTGATCCTAGCCAGGTTATCCAAACTGTTAAGAAATATCAAGGCGAGATTGAAGCTGACATCACTAAACTTAACGGAGTACTCAAGTAAGATTCATCTTAATGAAAATTCGTGAAAGGAATAAAAGATGGATATTTTAAAAACTTTTAAAAATAAATCGATCTTCCAAAAAGCCCTTTCATTGTTTGTTTGCGCTGTAATGATACTTTCGGTTTTTACCGTTAGTATCGTTGCTCGTGCAAATAGCACGGCTTTTTGGGATGGAAGTGTTTCGACCTCTCTTAAAGGCTCTGGTACGGCCATAGATCCTTACTTGATTGAAAATGGCTCAGACCTTAGATATATGGTAGAAAGCAACAATGTAGCTACTTCTGCTGCTGATACTTCCTATAAATACTATAAGATCACAAAAGACATTTATCTTAACAATGTTGCATCTGATAAGTTTTTAGATGCTAAAGAAGCCGATCTTAATGCTCAAGGTTACAACAGTTGGTTTACTGGCTCTAATTCATCCGGATTCTTTGGTGAATTAGATGGTGCAGGCCATACTGTCTACGGTCTTTACTATGAAAATACCAGTACCAATAAAACAGTAGGTCTAATTCCTACCGTTATGGGTGGTACAATTAAGAATCTTAACCTTAAAGATTCTTGTGTAGGTGCTAACTGGGCAGCAGGTGGTATTGTCGGTTACAAATTAGGTGCTACAAAACCACTTACTGTTACTAACTGTTCAGTTGATAACAGTAAAATTGTTACAACTACCAGTGTTCGTTGTGGTGGTATTGTTGGTGGTGCCGGTACAGTCGGTACAGTAATTAGTATTTCAAATTGTGCTGTAACCAATTCAACCATCAAGTGTCATTCAAGCGGTTATTCTAATATTCAGTCAAGCCTTTTGGGTTACATTGGTGATAAGACAGGTACCTATACAGTAACTAATTGCTTTACTGGTAATGCAGGACATCCTGTAGCTCATACAAATAACACAACCAACTTTGCTAAGTATACAGATTACATTACTTATACTAATGTATATACCGATGCTAATCATGATCTCACTGCTACCGGCGTAGCAAAACTCACTGCCAGCCAAATGATGGGCGAAGCTGCAAAAACAAATATGCAAGGCTTTGACTTCACAACTACTTGGCAAACTGTTGAAAATGCTTATCCTACATTAATCACTGAAAAAGAAAAACCAGCTGTAGACGTTTGGAGTGGTTCTGCTGCAACAAAATTTGCCAGTGGTACAGGTGAAAGCAGCGACCCATACATAATTGAAAATGCCGACCAACTTTATTATTTGGTTAGTGAAGTAAGTAAAGCAAATAATGCTGATTTTAGTAAAAATAAGCACTTTAAGATTACAAAAGATATTTATATCAATGATGTAACCAACGGTGCTGCAGTACAAACTCTTACAAATCCCAAGAGCTGGGGTAACGGACTTACAGCGCCTGATACCGGCAAGAAAAACTTTTTCTACGGTACTCTTGATGGCGATGGTCATGTAATATATGGTTTATATACATATATTTATGTGAATCCCGGTCTTTTTGGCGCTATAGCAAACGGTGCTGTTGTTAAGAACCTTGGATTTGATAACTTGTACTTTGAAGGTGGTGCAGGTTCTGCCGGTGCAATAGCAGGTTATGCTAACTATGCTGGTTTAAGCACATCAAATCCTGCAAAGATTGAAAAATGTTATGTAGTAAACGGCTCAATGGTTGCAGGTTCTACAAATCAGTTAGTAAACGCAGGTGGTTTCATAGGAAATGCTTCTAATGCGACTATCGAAGTTTCAAACTGCTATGTATATAATGTAAACTTTAG
>JAZSPH010000074.1:0-4987 GCA_045537355.1 Acutalibacteraceae bacterium | reverse complement strand
AAAAGTCATAATTTTTTTAAACTGCTTATTTTTAATGCGTTTTTAGGACTTTCGCTTTTGGTGATAATCAATTTAACAAGCAAATTCACAGGGCTTTATATACCAATTAATTGGTATAGTGTGGGTGGAATTTCGGTTTTTTCGGTTCCTGCAATTTGTTTGATTTTAGTGGTACAAATACTAATATAACTCCCCAAAAACAGGGAGTTATATTTTTTGTTTAAAAATATTGACTTTTCCTGACCTTTCCGTTATAATTAAAGTCAGGAAAGGTCAAAAAAGGTGATTTAAAATGAGAATGAGCGATTTAATAACCCAGGAAATTTTAAAAATGTTAAGCGAGTCCGATGAAAATATTGCCGAAATTCAACGAAACGAATTTGCAGGAATAATGGGCTGTGCGCCTAGTCAAATCAACTATGTGTTATCCTCTCGTTTCACCCCCGAACACGGTTATATAATCGAAAGCCGTAGAGGTGGGGGAGGATTTATAAAAATCAGAAGAGTTATGCTAAAACATAGTTCAGCTTTGATGCATATTATTAATTCTATCGGTGATAGAATTGATGCTTTAAGCACTCGAATTGTCCTTGAAAACTGTCTTGAAACAGGGCTTATAAGCCGAGATGTGGCAAGACTTATGGCATCGGCAGTTGGCGAGAAGGTAATGCAAGAAATACCACCGATTTTAAAGGACAGCGTTCGCGCTGCCATTTTAAAACAAATGCTTTTAACTCAAATTTAAGAGGCGATTTTATGTTATGCGAGAAATGTGGAAAACACAATGCCACAACCCACATTCGCACCATCGTAAATGGCGTGATTTGTGAGAAAAATTTGTGTGAATATTGCGCTGCAAAAGAGGGATTGGGCGTTTCGGTGCAAAACCCTTTAGGCAGTATGTTGTCATCAATGTTTGGGGAGTTTGCTAAACCTGTTACTACTAAGCGTTGCAAGGTTTGCGGGTCCAGTTTTAATGACATTGCTCAAAGTGGAAAGGCTGGTTGCAGCAACTGTTATATAACCTTTAAATCCGAATTTTTACCCTATTTAAAAAGGGTACACGGCAGCACGAACCACACGGGAAAAGCTCCAAACATTATTCAAAACAATACTCCTTTAGAAGACCTTAAAGAGCAACTGAAATCCTTGATTTTGGAGGAAAATTACGAACAGGCGGCAGTGGTAAGGGATAAAATTAGGGGATTGGAGGCAAGTGAAAATGAGTAATTGGTTTAGTGACAATGAAAATAAAAATCCAATTGTTCTCAGCACAAGAATTAGACTTGCCCGAAATTTGAGTGGTCTGCCTTTTCCTTATAAAATGACTGCCGAAATGCGTAATGACCTTAATGCTAAAATAAAGGATGTTATTAAAAATACCGATTCTCCGATAATTTCTTCTTTAAGATATATTAATATGGCTGATGTGCCTGACCTTAAGGTTAAGGCGATGGTTGAAAGGCATATTATAAGCCCTGAATTTGCCACTTCTCAAAATACTGCAATAATACTTTCATCCGATGAGAGCATAAGTATTATGGTGGGGGAAGAGGACCATATCAGAATTCAGGTGATTTTGGCAGGTTTGCAACTTGAAAAAGCCTATAAAATTGCCGATGAAATTGACCGAGAATTACACAAAAGTTTAAACTTTGCTTTTGATAATGATTTGGGATTTTTGACCGAATGTCCCACCAATTTGGGAACAGGACTCAGAGCATCGGTGATGATGCATTTGCCCCTGTTGGAAAGCACGGGGAAACTAGTAAACCTTTGTGAAAACATTGGTAAAATTGGATTTACTGTTAGAGGGATTTATGGCGAAGGTTCAAAATCAAGAGCTTCTCTTTACCAAATTTCCAATCAAATCACATTAGGAATCAGTGAGAAAAACGCCATCCAAAACCTTTCCTTAATATCAAATCAGTTGATAGAAAAAGAGAAAAGTATTGAAAACGAGTTAAATCGGATTTCCCTTGAAGATAAAATTTATAGAAGTTTAGGTGTTTTGCAAAACTGTCGTGTTTTGGAAAGCAATGAGATGTTGAATTTACTTTCGATGATTAATTTAGGACTAAGAATGGGCATAATCAAAGAGGATTATGAACCCATTAGAGTTTTAATTGATGCAAAACCTTATATGTTGATGGAAAAATTCGGAGAATTGACCCCCGAAGAACGAGATATTAAGAGAGCTGAATATGTAAGGGAACATTTTAAAATGAAGATTTAAAGAAGGTGTAGTTTAATGAAATATAATTTTAGTGGTTTTACCTCTAAGGCAAATGAGGCTTTAAATTTGGCTATCAGTTTTGCCGAGAGTATGGGACACACATATGTGGGTAGTGAACATCTGCTTTTAGGACTTTTGAAATTGGGAAGTGGCGTGGCTTATTCGGTACTTAGCAAAAATGCCGTTACTGCCGATAAAATAGAGGAACTTTTAAAATCCCAAATCGGTTTGGGAACACCAACGAGACTTTCACCCGATTACTTTACACCAAGGGCCAAAAAGGCCATTGAAAATGCGATGCGAACAAGCAGTAGTATGGGTAAAAAATATGCAGGAACTGAGCATATTTTAATTGGAATTTTAAGCGATGGGGATAATTTTGCCATCCGTTTCATAAATGCTTCGGGCGCTGACGTTTCCCTTATTATAAACGAGGCTTTGAAAACCACAGGTATTGACCCTCAAGGGGATATTGGTGGCAAAAATTCATCCAAAAAGCCTTCAAAAGAGGGTAACAGTGTTCTTGAGAAATATGGAATAGACCTGACCGAAGAGGCTAAAAAGGGTAAAATTGACCCTGTTATCGGTCGTGAAACCGAGGTTGAAAGGGTTATTCAAATTCTTTGCCGTAGAAATAAAAATAACCCCTGCCTTATTGGTGAACCGGGCGTTGGCAAAACTGCCATTGTTGAAGGTTTGGCGCAAAAAATCGTTGATGGTTTGGTGCCCGATATTCTTCAAAATAAAAAACTAATAACCCTTAATTTAACGGGTATGGTTGCAGGAACAAAGTATCGTGGTGATTTCGAGGAACGAATTAAAGGTGTTATTGATGAGGTCACATCACGAGATGACATTATTCTTTTCATAGATGAGGTTCACACCATAATTGGCGCAGGTTCAGCTGAAGGCGCAACTGATGCCGCCAATATTTTGAAACCTGCTTTGGCTCGTGGCGAGTTTCAATTAATTGGCGCCACAACCATTAGCGAATATCGTAAAAACATTGAAAAAGACTCGGCTTTGGAACGCCGTTTTCAACCTGTTAATGTGGCTGAGCCCAGTGAAGAAGATGCCTTGCTTATTTTAAAGGGCTTAAAGGACAAATATGAAGCGCATCACAAGGTTGTTATTACCGATGAGGCTTTAGAAACTGCTGTGAAACTTTCTTCGAGATATATAAGCGACCGTTTCTTGCCCGACAAGGCTATTGACCTTATTGATGAGGCATCTGCTAAGGTGCGCCTTAAGGTGGCAAAATCGCCCGACTGTTTAAAGGAATTGGAAGATGCAATTTCTTCGGTCGAATCTGAAAAAGAAGAGGCTATAGGTGCAGAGGAATTTGAAAGAGCGGCAACCCTGCGTGATAAAGAAACCGACCTTCGAAAAGAACTTGAGGAAAAACGTACCAGTTGGAAAGAGCAAAACGGTCACAGTAACGGCAAGGTTACTGCCGAGGATATTGCTGATATAATCTCCCTTTCAACAGGTATTCCTGCATCAGAACTTACCGAGGCCGAGAGTCAGCGACTTCTTCGTTTAGAGGAAGAATTGCACAATAGAATTATTGGTCAAAACGAGGCGGTAACTGCTGTTGCCAAGGCAATAAGAAGGGGAAGGGTTGGACTTAAAGACCCCAATAGACCCATCGGTTCCTTTATATTTTTAGGACCTACGGGTGTGGGCAAAACCGAACTTTGTAAAGCCCTTTCAAGTGCGATGTTTGGCAGTGAAAATGCTATGATTAGACTTGATATGTCGGAGTATATGGAAAAGCATACGGTTTCCCGACTTGTGGGTTCGCCACCGGGATATGTTGGTTTTGAAGAGGGAGGTCAGCTTACCGAAAAGGTAAGACGAAATCCGTATTCAGTAGTTTTGTTTGATGAAATTGAAAAGGCTCACCCCGATGTGTTTAATATGCTTTTACAAATTTTAGAGGATGGTATATTGACCGATTCTCAGGGGCGAAAAGTAGACTTTAAGAATACGATTATAATCATGACCTCTAATGTTGGAGCAAGGAAACTAACCGAAAAGAAGATTAGTTTCGGTTTTGGTGAAAATTCAAATCAAAATGAAGATGTTAAAGAGGCGGCATTAGGTGAACTTAAAGCCACCTTTAGACCCGAATTTTTAAACCGTGTGGATGATATAATTGTTTTCTCGAAACTCAGTAAAGAGGAAATCGAACAAATAGCCGATAAAATGCTTGAAAACTTGAAAATCAGACTTGAAAACATTAACATTTCCCTTAGCTGGGATAAAAATGTTAAATCGGCTTTGGCCGAAAAAGGTTTTGATGATATATATGGAGCAAGACCTTTGCGTCGTGAAATTCAAAGCAAAATTGAGGATGCTTTGAGTGAAAAAATTCTTGATGGAAGTATTAAAAACGGCGATAGTGTCAATTGTACTTTTTCGGAAAACCAATTTGTTTTCAAATAAATTCAAAACACCACCCAAGATTAATCTTGAGTGGTGTTCTTTTAGTTTATAAGTTAGTTGATTCTAAGGGTTTCACCCGGTTCAATGGAGTAAGGAACATCATCGACTTCAAACCATATTTTTTTGAGAGTTGGGTTGTAAATTTTGCTGCTATCGGCACTGAAAATTAAGGAATTATAAGCTTGTACATAGTCATAAATTTCAATGTTTGTAGCATACCACACATCATCTCTGTTCCCTGCCACAGCACAGAACTTCTCTAAAACATCCCAGTTATTGTTTACTTCAAACTCGCTGGAATGT
>JAZSPH010000018.1:0-4353 GCA_045537355.1 Acutalibacteraceae bacterium | reverse complement strand
GGCATCAGAGAAAATTACAGCTATGATTGAAGAGTTAAAAACTCTTACCGTTCTTGAGCTTTCTGAGCTCGTTAAAGCAGTAGAAGAGGAGTTTGGCGTATCTGCAGCAGCTGCAGTAGCAGTAGCAGCACCTGCAGCAGGTGGCGCAGCAGCAGCTGAAGAGAAAACCGAGTTCGACGTTATCCTTAAAGAGGCTGGCGCTGAGAAGATTAAGGTTATTAAGGCTGTTCGTGAAATCACCGGTCTTGGTCTTGCTGAGGCAAAGGCTGTTGTTGACGGCGCTCCTAAGACTCTTAAAGAAGCTGTTGCTAAAGAAGAAGCTGAAGAAATCAAAGCTAAACTTGCTGAAGTTGGCGCAACTGTTGAGCTTGCTTAATTCTAGCTTAATTAACAATGAAGAAGACTGTGCAAATTTGCACAGTCTTTTTTTATTTATTATTTATTAACAAATGATGGGATTTTTCGTGGTATAATTAGATTAAAGAAAAGGGGAGTGAACATGAATTTTAGATATAGATTAATGCAGTTTATGTACGGCCGATACGGAATGGATGAGATGTCTTATGGTTTGCTTATATTGGCTGCAATTTTATCTTTTGTAAACCTTATTTTAAGGTCGTGGATTTTGCAGTTGGTTGTATATGGATTAGTTGTTTATGCAGGTTTTAGAATTTTATCTAGAAATCACGAAGCTCGTCGCCGTGAAAACCGATTTTTCAAGGATAAAATAGGCCTTTTAAAGCAAAAAAAGGAAATGTATGAAAATCGCAAAAATGATACTCTTCATGTTTACCGAAAATGCCCTCGGTGTAAGGCTGTTTTAAGACTTCCTCACAGAATTGGCACCCATACAACCGTTTGTCCCCGTTGTAATAAAGAGTTCAAAGTTAAGGTTAGAAAGTGAAAAAACCCTCGCTTTAAGCGAGGGTTTTGTTTTAAAAATAATTGACTTTAAAGCCTTGTTAATGGTATAATAAATTAATTAGGAGGGATAAAATGAGACTGTTGTGTATAGGCGATGTTTGTGGTCAAATCGGTTGCGAAAAGGTCCGCAATGTTTTGCCCAAATTAAAGAGAGAAGAAAACATTGATGTTGTTATCATAAATGGCGAAAACTCTGCCGATACAAACGGTGTTACTCCTTACAGCGCTGATTATTTGTTTGCTTGTGGGGCCGATGTTGTAACCGGTGGTAACCATTCCTTTAGAAACAGTCAAATCCTGCCTTATTTAGACTCTAATCCCTTTATTTTAAGACCCCATAATTTGCCGACTGCTGAAAGTGGAAGTGGCTATTGTTTACTTGATAAAGGTAGATATTCGGTGGCCGTTATTAACCTTTCGGGTACTATTTATTTGGATAAACTTAAGGCCACGAATCCCTTTGTTTGCGCCGATGAATTAATAGAAAAGGCTAAAGGCGATGGCGCCAACATAATCGTTGTGGATTTTCATGCCGAGGCAACAAGTGAAAAATGTGCTTTGGGATTATATTTGGACGGTAAAGTTTCGGTTGTTTTTGGAACCCACACCCATATTCAAACTTCCGATAATAAGATTTTGCCATTAGGCACAGGTTATATAACCGACCTTGGAATGACCGGCCCTGAAGATTCGGTTTTGGGTGTTAAAAAGGAAATTATAATTAATCGTCTCAAATCCAACGACATGTCTAAATTTGAGTTTGCAACCGGGGAGAGCACCCTTAATGGTTGTATTTTTGAAATTGATGAAAAAACGGGTAAAACCCTTAAAACACAAAGAATTTTAATTGGAGAAAATAATGAGATTTAAAACACTAATATGCACAGTGTTGATGCTCTGCTTGCTTCTTACGGCATGTGGGAAAGGAAATGCATCTTTGAAGGACAGTCCTTCAAACAAAAGTGAAAGTGCAACAAAGAGCAGTCGGGATTATTTAACACTTTTGTATTCAAATGCTGACAGTTTCAATCCTTATACTGTTAAAACCGATATGAACCGTCAAATAGTCAAACTTTTATATGAGCCTTTGGTAAAGGTTAATGATAGGTTTGAGGCTGTTAACAGTGTTGCATCATCGGTTGAGGTTGAGGGAAATGTTTGCACCGTCTCTCTTGAATTGGTAAAGTTTTCCGACGGCACTGATTTAACGGCTGAAGATGTGGTTTATTCTTGTGAGTTGGCAAGAAATTCCGAAACGGGATATAAGGATAAACTTTATGAGGTTCAGTCGGTTAAGGCTGATGGTAAAAAAGTAGTGTTTACCCTTACCAAAAACGACCCTTATTTTGCTAATGTGTTGGACTTTCCGATAATTAAAAAGGAAAGTGATAAGTTGACCAACTCGGACAGTGTTAGTCTCCCACCCGTAGGCTGTGGAAGATTTAAACTTAACGAGACTCTAGACGGTTTGATTGAGAATAAATATTATAAGGGAAAAATCGAAAATATCAAGAAAATTAAACTCATAAACGCTCCTGATACCGAGTCGGTGGCTCATTATACCGAAATCGGCGCTGCCGATATGTATTACACCGAGATTTCCGACGGTCAAATCACCCGTATGAGTGGTAACAGAGCGGAAGTTAATTTAAATAATTTGGTTTATATCGGAATAAATCAAAACTATGCTCCTTTAAATCAACCTAATTTAAGACAGGCAATTTCCTCAGCAGTGGACAGAACGAAACTTTGTAAAACGGCTTATTACAACAATGCTTTACCTGCAACAGGATTTTTCCATCCTTCTTGGAAAGAAACAAGTTCCGTGCAAAATTTACAAATTAATGCAAATGGAGAAATAACTGTTGAGAATTTAGAAGAAATAGGTTATAATAAATTAGATGAAGAGGGTGTAAGGGTGAATTCCAACGGAACACCCCTTAAGTTCACTCTTTTGGTAAATAGTGAAAATTATATTCGGGTGTTGGCTGCCAATACAATTGCTTCTCAGTTAAAGGCTGTTGGAATTAGTATTACGGTTGTTGAAAGACCGTATGAACAATACTTAGCAGCGCTTAAAAGCGGAAGTTTCCAATTGTATTTAGGTGAAGTTAAATTGACCGATAATATGGATATTTCACCATTGCTTACATCGAGCGGTTCTCTCGGTTTTGGTATGCCGAATGCTCCTATAACCTCCGTCGAAGAAAATGAAGCGACCGAGGCTGAAACCGAAGAAGAAACCGAAGAATCGGTTGTGATTTCACAGGGCTCATCATCCGAAACGGTGTTAAAGGAATTTTATAATTCCAATGCCACAATTAAGGATGTTGCGGCAGTTTTACAAACCGATATGCCTGTGGTGCCATTGTGTTACCGAACAGGAGTGCTCTTTTACAATAAGAGTATAAAAAATGTTAAAAATTCATCTGCGGGTGATATTTATTTTTCCATCGAATCATATTTAATTAATTGAAAGGATAGGGTGGTTTAATGATTTCTTACGAAACAAGATTGGGAACTATTGGTTTTGCAGAGAGTTATCTTTCAAAATTAATTGGAGATGAGGTTACATCCTGCTTTGGTGTTGCAGGAATGGTTGCTCGTGATTCCAAACAAATGATACTTAATAAATTCAGCAAAGAGGATTCAGTTGATACCGGTATTAAGGTATATGGTGATGCCGAATTTGTTACCGTTGAAATTCATATAATTGTAACCTATGGTATGAACATTAACGCTATTGCCTCAAGCATTACCGAAAAGGTGCAATATGTTGTAAAGGAAAAAACCGGAATTACGGTTGACAAGGTTATTGTTAAGGTAGACGGTATTAAAGAATAGTAGTAAATTATTTTGGTAAGTAATTACCCCTTTAAGGAGTGTTATATTTTGATTAACGGCGATATATTGCGCGACGCGATGATTTCCGCAACTAATAATCTTTCGAATAATAAAAAACAAACCGACGATTTAAACGTTTTCCCCGTACCTGATGGCGACACTGGTACTAATATGTCCATGACCTTGAGCAACGCTGCTCGTGAACTTGAGAAATTAAGTGGCGCAACTGCAGGTAAAGTGGCTTCGGTAAATGCATCTGCTTTGCTTAGAGGCGCAAGAGGAAACTCGGGCGTTATTACCTCTCTTTTGTTTAGAGGTTTTGCAAAGGGTATTGGCGAGGATGAATTCGTTACATCCGAAAATCTTGCAAAGGCTTTCGCATTAGGTGTTGAGGCGGCTTACAAGGCTGTTATGGAACCTAAGTCGGATCGTAGCCATGTCGTTCTGTGAGCCAAGGAGTTGGTGCCCATTGTTGTCTTCCTAAGACCGCTTGGCCTCCGACTTGATGAATTCGTTACATCCGAAAATCTTGCAAAGGCTTTCGCATTAGGTGTTGAGGCGGCTTACAAGGCTGTTATGAAACCT
>JAZSPH010000024.1:0-12242 GCA_045537355.1 Acutalibacteraceae bacterium | reverse complement strand
AATTCCTTGCCCTGATTGTGGTAAACACAACTTTACAGACATCCGTCAGTTTAACTTAATGTTCAAAACATTCCAGGGTGTTACTGAAGATAGCAAAAACGAACTTTACTTAAGACCAGAAACTGCACAGGGTATTTTCGTAAACTTTGCAAATATTCAGAGAACAACAAGAAAAAAAGTGCCATTTGGTGTTGCTCAGATTGGTAAATCATTCCGTAACGAAATCACACCTGGTAACTTCATTTTCCGTGTTCGTGAATTTGAGCAAATGGAACTTGAATTCTTCTGCAAACCCGGTACAGACCTTGAATGGTTCGAATATTGGCGTGGCTTCTGCCGTGACTGGCTTTATTCATTAAATATCAAGGCAGAAAACCTTCGTCTTCGTGACCACGATAAAGAAGAGCTTTGCTTCTACTCAAAAGCAACAACTGACTTCGAGTACTTATTCCCATTCGGTTGGGGTGAACTCTGGGGTGTTGCAGACAGAACTGACTACGATTTAACTCAACATATAAATACATCAGGTAAGAGCCTTGACTACTTTGACCCCGAAACCAACGAAAAATACATTCCTTATGTTATTGAACCTTCTCTGGGTGCTGACCGTGTTCTTTTGGCATTCCTTTGCAACGCTTATGATGAAGAAACCGACGAAAAGGGCGACACTCGTGTTGTAATGCACTTCCACCCTGCTCTTGCTCCCTTTAAGGCTGCAATTCTTCCTCTTTCCAAGAAGTTGTCAAACGAGGCTACCGAGATTTACAACGAACTTTCCAAATACTTCTCGGTTGACTACGATGAAACCGGTTCAATTGGTAAACGTTATCGCCGTGAGGATGAAATCGGTACTCCTATTTGTATCACCTATGACTTTGATTCATTAGAAGACAAGTGTGTTACCGTTCGTGACCGTGATACCATGGAGCAAAAACGCATCCCCATTACCGAACTTAAAGAATACATTGAAAAATCTTTAGAGTTTTAATAAATTTAACTGTGTCATATATATTATTGGTGATATGTATGACACAGTTTTTTTGTTTTGCAGCCACCCTTTTGGGTGGACTGGCTATCTTCATTTACGGTATGAGTGTAATGAGTGACAGCCTTAAAGGTTTGTCACGAGGAAGGCTTGAAAAAACCTTAAAACAAGCCACAACAAACGACCTTAAAGGTTTTATTTGGGGCAGTGGCATCACTGCTATTCTCCACTCTTCCTCTACCCTTACGGTTATGCTTGTGGGGTTTGTAAATTCAGACCTTCTCCCCTTCGAAAACACCTTTGGAGTAATTTTAGGTTCTAATGTGGGCACAACCCTTAATGCTTGGATTATCAGTCTTACGGGTTTAAATTTCACTCTTCTAAACCCTGAGTTTTGGGTTCCCTTAATTTCCTTTTTAGGGGTGGCAATAAACTTTTTGAGTAAGACCTCCAAAAAAAGAAATATCGGCCTTGCGCTTATGGGATTTTCCCTTTTAATGTACGGAATGGAACTGATGTCGGACGCTGTAAACACAGTAAACAACCTTGACTGGTTTGAGAATTTTTTACTCACCCTTGAAAGCCCTTTAATCGCTCTCATAATATCTTCCGTTTTCACAGGAATCATACAATCCTCATCGGCCACCATCGGAATTGTGGAAACCTTAACCCTTACAAATCCCATAACCTTTAAAATCGCAATTCCATTGGTTTTGGGGGCAAATATCGGCACCTGTATTACGGCCCTTATTTCCTCTTTTGCAACAAATAAAAACGCCAAACGGGTAGTGTTAATTCATTTTGGCATTAATGTTTTAGGTTCGGTTATTTGCATTATTATTATGTATTTAATCATAACTTTTAAATTTAAGTTTTTAAATTCAAGGGTCAATATGATGGGTATTGCCGCCATTCATACACTTTTCAACCTTTTCAGTGCTATCATATTTATCCCCTTTAAACCTCACCTTTTGAAAATTTGCAAATGGTTAATTTGAAACTACCACTTTACAAAACAATTCTATTTTTGTATAATTTAGAATATACTAAACGGGAGGTGCGTTATGGTAAAGCATGTAATTTTATGGACTTTAAAGTCTGATATAAACGAATTGGAAAAACTCAAAATTAAGCAACATATTAAAATGGCTTTGGAAGGACTTCACGGAAAAATTTCGGGACTTAAAGAGATTAAGGTTATACTCGACCCTCTTCCTTCTTCAAATGCCGATATTATGCTGGACTCTCTCTTTGAAAACGAAGCAGCACTTAAAGCTTACGCCACCCATCCTTCACATGTTGCAGTGGCCGACAAATATGTTAGACCCTATACAGCAACCAGAACCTGTATGGATTACACCGTCTAAATAACAAAAATCCCGATGAGTTATCATCGGGATTTTATTTTTTACTTTTTAAGTGATTTCATACATTTGTTGTATTCAGCCAAAACTTCCGATTCACTTAAAGCAGTTTTATAAATTTTTGCGCCAATTACTGTAAAGGGACTCATTTCGCCAAAGGATTTTAAGTAAGATGTGGGGTCGATACCAATTCCTAAAACATTATATCCTTCATCGGCTACTTCAAATTCACCGTTACCGAAGGAGCTTTCAGAAGCGAGAATGCCGTTATAATAAATACTTAAGGTGTTTTTCTTTTTATCATAGGTTGCAACACAGTGAACAACCTTGCCCTCTTCAATGAAAACGGGTCCTTCGCTCATCCAACGTCTTGCAGCGCAAACATAAGAATCCCACGGATTTGTTGCAGCGTTCATTTTGGTTGAATTCATCACAAACTGAAGTTGAGCTTCATTGTTATAATCTCGGCAACAAAGAGACACGCCACCTAGGTTCGCATTACCGAACAAACTGTTATGAAACTGTAGATTTCCATCTTCAGGAACAATATATTCATAATTATACTCTTCAAGTTGGAAGAAAAGTTCCAAAGTGAAGCCATCGGTTATAAACTTGGAATACTCTTCTTTAGTTTCAAAGGGCAGGTTAACCAACAAACCTTCATTAGCACCTTTGCCCGTAAAGGCAGTTATATCGTATTCGGTATAATCGTAATAAACCTTAGTTTCGCCAATGGTGCCTTTGGGCATTGTAACCGTAAGGTTGCCCAATTTATCAATGGGTTTACCGTTTTCAAAACCTAAATCAAACCAAGCTTCAGGCACACTTTTAGCCGCCTTAACAACCTTTGGCTTAAGGGTTGGATATGTGGGCATATTCGTAGTCCAATTCGGCAATCTGTCAATAATTTCTTCATCGGCCGGATTATAAGGAATGGGGATTGTAATAGTGGTTTTACCGAAATATAAAAACTGACGAACATTTTCACTGTCAAGCAACCATGTATTTGCCGAATTTCTTCTATAATGCTTCTCAAAAGCAGGATAAGAAACCGGTAAAAGTACATAAGTGGGATCAACCAAAGCATTAAATTCCGTTGTTCCGTTTGCACCGTGATGGGCTAATTGGAACATATCACTCTTAAGATAATCTCCAAAACACTTAACCGTTTGGTCAAAACCACAGGTACTGGCATCACCGGTTATCATTATACGTTGACCCTCAATGTCTATGGTAAATATAAGGGATGCTTGATTTCCGTCGTTATATCCTCCGTTTTCGTAGGTGTTAGGATACATATCCTCATGGGTGTAAAGTATTTCAACAACAGCATTTCTGATAAAATACTTCTCACCTGTATGAGGTCTTACAGTGGGTACTTCGGGATAAGTATATTCCATATGATAATTGAAGTTTTGAACATCTCTTCCAACTCGTCTAAGCACTGGGAAATTATAATAAAAACCTTCAATTACAACCTTATCGTGAAAATCATCCGAGAAGTGATTAAACACACCGATATGGTCATTATGCGCATGAGTAAATATCCAAGCCGCAATAACGGGTTTTTCAGTGCCTTCGGGAGACTGCTCTTTTAAAATTTTCAAAAGCTTATTGGAATCAACCGAATCATAGTCTCCGGCGCCGCCGTCAATAATAATAAAGCTACCGTCATCTAATCTGATGATAATACCCATACCCGAGTAGGCTATAACATTTTCGCCCTTAAATCCGGTAAGAAGAGTTTGCATATCCTTGCTCTTGTATTTATTTTCCTTTTCTCTTGGGTAAAGGTCGCCTCGAGGCTCTGCAATTATTTTAAGTTCATTAGCAGCAGGTCTGAAATAAACCGTTGCAGTGGTAACCTGATTATACAAGGTAGCAAAAAGGTTATCACCTATTTGATTCTCAGCATATTTTGCAAAGCCGTTATCAAGAAGCAACTGAACATATTCTTGAAATTCCTCGGGATTTTCCGAATATATTATTGTTACACTTCTGTCGTCCTCTACCAGACTTGCGATATCTCCATCGCCATCATATATAGGTAACCCAGCAGGTTGGATAGTTGAGAGTTTTGATTCGTCGACTTCACAACCTGTAAAAAGACAAGCCACCAAAACAACCGACAAAATCAGTGATATTATTCTCTTCATTTTGTATTTCTCCTAAATCTAATTTTTTATATTTCGCTTAAAAGTAAATAAAACTAAAGGAATTGCTATTAATTGCAATATTATTCCGGGAATACCGGTTATAACCACCGAACTAAATACTGCGCCAAAGGTGAAAACCTTGGCCTTTAATCCCAAAAGTGCCATTTGAACCAAAATTCTAACAACTCTACCCAAAACCATAGCTGAAATCAAACTCACATAAACGGCCTTCAGGTCTTTTTTTGGAAAAGCTTCAAAAATTAATCCTGCCACCAAAGCATAGACTGCCAATTCAAAGGCTATTGATATTGCTTCCGGATACATATTCGGTCTTGAAAACAAAACAGACCTGAGTAAGGGCAATATAAATGACATTGGAGCGCTATATTTCCAGCCACATATAAAAGCACATAAGAACACAGGGATATGCATTGGCAAAAGCATACTTCCGATTTGAGGAACCTGCCCAAAAAACATTGGCAAAACAATTCCCAGACTTAAAAACATTGCAGTTAAAGTTAACTTTTTTATAAACATAATCGTCAAATGGATATTCCCATTCCCTCCATTTTTAAACGAATTATTTTGTATGATTCATTTGCATCATCCACATCTTGCACAGCCAACTCAAAGGGGCAAATGCCATCCCCTGCACGGTTAATTATGTTTGGAACAAGTGTATTAAACTCAACTTCAATACCATAACTTTCCAAAACATCTTTGGCAGGTACACTTATAACCTTGGCGAAAACTCGTTTCACACCTAAAAGTGCGTAAAGAAAAGCCGTCGCCTTTCCCACAACCTTATCAGCAGCCGAAAAACCTTCTAATTCGGTCTTCTCGGCATACCATTTAACAAGGGGTTTCACCCCTCTAAACTCGGAGGTAAAAATTTCGTTCGCTTTACAAAGAACACAGGTATAATTACCGTAAAGCAAAATTTCCTTAGCCTTTATTAAATCCTTCATGTTATACCTTTTGAGCAAAATCGGTCATCATTGCGCTGATTTCAATGGTTTGGGGACAAACACCTTCACAAGCCTTGCAACCAATACAAGCCGAAGGCGATTTATTTTCTTCAAACTCAAAAGACACGTTACCCGAATAAATAAATTCATTGTAAACTTCAATGAGTTTTGGAATATCCAACTCCATGGGACAATGGGTTGTGCAGTAACGGCAAGAAGTACAGGGTAAAACCTTTTTGGAAGCCATTGCCCTTCCCACATTCAAAAGGGTCTCCATCTCCTTTTCATTTAAGGGTTTAGACTCCTTATATGTATCAATATTTTCTTTAAGTTGCTCGAAATTTGACATTCCCGAAAGGGTCATTGTAACCTCAGGAATAGATTGAATAAAACGGAAACACCACTCGGCAGGTGTAACACCGGGTTTTAAAGTTTCCAACTTTTGCATATAAAAATCATCAAGTTTTGCCAAGGAGCCACCTCTCACTGGCTCCATTACCCAAACGGGGATACCATAACTCTTACAAATTTCTACCTTGGTTTTTGCATCTTGATAATCCCAGTCAAACCAGTTGAGCTGAATTTGACAAAATTCGATTTCTTTAGCGTAAGCATCCAAAAAACGTTTCATTGTTTCGTGACTGCAATGAACCGAGAAACCCAAATGGTGAATTCTTCCTAAACTTTTTTGCTTTACAAGGTAATCATAAATGCCAAATTTAGGGTCTAAATAGGCCTCAATGTTATTTTCAGTAAGGCAATGGAAAAGATAAAAATCGAAATAATCCACACGACATCTTTCGAGTTGCTTTTCAAAAATTTCCTCAACCTTATCCATATTTTCAAGGTCGTAACCGGGGAATTTGGTTGCCAAATAAAAACTCTCACGAGGATATTCTGCCAAAATTTCACCAATAACAGGCTCGGAATTTCCATCGTGGTAACCCCAAGCAGTATCATAATAGTTTATGCCCTGTTCCATGGCATAGGCTACCATTTCACGGGTTTTTTCCATATCAATTTGAGAATTGTTTTCCTTAACGGGAAATCTCATACAACCCATACCTAAGGCTGATAACTTTATATCGGCAAAACTATTATAAATCATATTTATTCTCCTTTTGGGTAATTACAATTTATTATATCACAAAATCGTTGCGCGTGCAACAAATTTTCCTTGCAATAAAAAAACACCCCAAACAAAAGTCAGGGTGTTTCTTAATTATCGTTTTTTCATTTGTCGTAAAAACAGCAAAATTGCAGCCAATAAAACTATAACTGCGTATCCGGCAACCCATAAAAAATGGGGTAAAATATCAGAAAAATCACCATTTAAAACTGCTCGTTCCATTTCTACTGCGTGGACAAAGGGCAAAAGATAAGCTATCTTTTTAAATGCGCCACCTACAAGGTCCAGGTCAAACCAAATGCCCGAAAGCCAGGCCGAAAGGTTAGTAAGCAGTGCGCCGCAAATTCCCCCTACCTGCTTATCGGTAAGTACGCTTCCACAAAGAAGTCCAAGACCGATATAAAAAAACGAAACAGGGATAATGCAAAGTACGGCATATAAAATATTAACCGTAAAATCCAAACCTAAAGCTAAAGCTGATACATAACAAACCAAGCTTTGAATAATGGCAAAGGGTATAATGGGCAATGTGTAACCCAATATAAAATCAGCACCTGTCAAAGGTGTGGTATAAAGTCTTTGTAAAAAGGAACTGCTTCTGTCCTTGGCGATAATTGTTGCCGAGAAAAGGGTCATAAAAGAAAGTCCAAAAACCGTAACACCGGGAGCCAAACTTTCAATGACGAATAGGTCAACAGGCACATTTGCTTGTATGGCGCTCAAAAGGAAAATCAGCACCAAAGGAAAGCCAAACATAAAACTCAAATTAATAGGGTCTCGCAAAATTTCTTTTACATTTCGGTTGGCAAAGGTCAACATTTTCATTTCGCCACCCCCTTAACAATACGCACAAAGGCCTCTTCGAAATTATCGGTTTCAGCCTTTTCTTTAATCTTTGTGGCAGTGTCGCAAATCAAGAGTTTTCCATCCTTCATAATGGCAATTCGGTCGGAAAGTGCCTCGGCTTCTTCCATATAATGGGTGGTTAAAATAATAGTAACCTTTCCCTTAAGTGAGCGAATAATCTCCCACAAATCACTACGAGCAATAACATCTAAGCCCAGTGTCGGCTCATCCAAAAACAAGATTTCAGGTTCGGTTATAAGTGCCATGGCGATACTGAGTCTTCTTTGCATACCACCCGACAACTTCCCTGCCTTTTTATCGGCAACCTTTTCAAGACCTAAAAGGTTTATAAGTTCTGAAACTTTTGAATTTTTCTTGACGCTATCAAACCCGTAAACCCCACATATAAACTCAAGATTTTCCTTAACCGAAAGTCCCGGTGCAACGGCAGTTTCTTGGGGTGAAACTGCAATAAATTTCTTCACTTCGCCCGACTCGTTTATAATGCTTTTACCACCGAGCAAAGCATCCCCACTTGTAGGCTCGGTTAAGCCACAAAGCATTTTAATTGTGGTTGTTTTACCGGCCCCGTTAATGCCCAAAAGGGAGAAAAGTTCACCCTTTGAAACGGTTAAATTTAAATTATCCACTGCAACAACATCTTTATATTTTTTGGTTAAATTTAATGTTTTTATTGCTTCCAAAACCATCACTCCATCCCATATTGCTTTTTAAGGCCTTGGTAAAAATCGGTAAGCATTTTGCTCACAAGTTCCCATTCCAAATCCAAAAATCGAGTTGCAAACATTGTGGCAATGCCGTGAACATAAGCCCACATTTCCAAATGAAAAAGTTTGGCATCCTGCCCCTTAAGGCCTGTATTATCCTGCACCATCATTTCAATTTCATCCCCAAGCTCAGTAGTCTCAGGGATTTTTTCATTGGTACGGTCGCGCATATATAATAGTTTAAAAAGTTCTTTTTCTTCCTTGGCAAAACGGATATAAGCCATACCACTGGCCTTGTAAGGTGGGTACTTACCACTCTCCATTTCCCGTTTCATATATTCCCCACACAAACGGTCAGCCTCATGGACCACAGCCAAACGCAACTCATCCATTGTTTGAAAATTCGAGAAAATCGGTTGGGTGGAACATCCCAAAATTCCTGCCACAGCCCTTGCGCCCAAGCCTTCAGCACCACTGGTTTTAACAATCTCAACAGCAGTTTTTATAATGGCTTCTCTTGTTGTTTTAATTTTTGGAGCCATATTGCACCTCCATTAAATAACACTTGTTATATATCACTTGTTATTTTACTCTTTCGGGGCTATTTTGTCAAGATACAGTTTCCTATTGCTTTAATGAAAAATGTTGGTATAATGAATATAGATTATATTGGAGGTTGTCATCATTGGATTTAAATCTAATTCTTGAAAAAGTTATAGAAATCACTAAAGAATCAGCCAAATTCACCAAAGGAGATTTTACCACAACCGAAAAGGGCTCACATGTTAATTTTGTAACCTCGGCAGATATTGCCGTTCAAAAATTTCTTGAAGAAAAATTGGTTGCGTTGCTTCCAAACTCCGCATTTTTTGGTGAGGAAAACACCAAATCCTTAAACAAAGCCGAATATCTTTGGATTGTTGACCCCATCGATGGAACGGTTAATTTTTCGAGAGGTATTAGTGAAACTGCCATTTCGGTCGGTTTGGTTCACAATGAAAAGCCTATTTTGGGCGTTATCTATATGCCCGATAAAACCGAACTTTACCACGCTGTTTTGGGTGGTGGCGCCTTTTTAAACGGTAAAAAAATCAAGGTTTCCGACCGTGATTTTAAAAACTCCCTGTTTTGCACTGCCTTTAGTCTTTACAACAAGGACTATGCCGAAATGTGCATTGATATTATGAGAGAGGTTTATCACGACAGCGTTGATATGCGCCGTTCAGGCTCTTGCGCTATGGATATTTGCTATCTTGCAAGAGGTTCTTGCGAATTATTTTTTGAGTTCCGAGTTTTCCCTTGGGATTACTGCGCAGGAATTGTTATTTTAAACGAAGCCGGTGGAATTATAACCGACCTTAGCGGCAAGGATATAAAGCTCGACCGTCCCTGCCCTGCTATTGCAGCCAACAATAAAGAAAACCACCAAAAACTTTTAGAAATCGTAAGAAAACACATCGGCGCCCTACCTTACGAAGAAATATTAAGATAGAAAAAACGGCTTGGAAGTTAACTTCCAAGCCGTTTAGTTTTATTCTCTTGTTGCGAGGCAAAACCCAATATTCTCAAAAGGGCAATTCCCCGTATTCTCCTTTTTTCTCAACGTATTTCTTTTTCCCTCAACTCTGCCCGTATCTTTTTTCCTTCTCGCTCTATCCTTTTTTCTCTCATTTTTTCAGAGTACGGTGCAGAGTGCTCTTTATTTTTTTATTAACCGTAATTCAATTCCCACGACTCAGCAGTCCAGTTTTTATCCCAAATTAACAAAACATTATAAACTGTTCCGTTTTGGTCCACATATCGACCGAAGCCGAATCGAACTCCAGTTTTGTTAATCATGATATTAAAGTGCCCACTAGAATTTTTCCAACCATTAAAAGCATCTAGCACTGTATTTCTACCATGAGAAATACATTCAGATGCGCCAGTGCGAGTACCAGTATCGTGACTATAACTAGTAGCAATTTCCTTAGCTCTGATGTTTGCTAATTCGGTTAATTTGGCATCATAGACAAGCTCTACCTTGTCTTTGACAACATTATAATAACCTGGATTGTCATTTTTGTACTGTTGACGAAGCTCGTTAACGTAGCCAAGCATCAACTTGCTCTGTTCCTCAGCACTATATTTAGACCAAATATCTCCTTCGCTGCCTTGTTTAATGAGATGACAAGCGCTGCAAATTTTACACATCCAGTCAGTTTTATGCTGATAAGAGGCAATGTTCTCAACAAATAATGTTCTATTATTTTGAACAACCTCTGCATAAGCTTCGCTACAAGTCTTATTTACATATGTGTGTTGACCTGTTGCGGGAATTACAGTTGTTTTTACCGTGGCATTACAAACACCACAGACTTCCTTCTTGCTACCGTCTGTTCCACAGGTAGCGGCAACTATTTCAGCTTTAATATTTTTATGCCCCATTGCCGAGGTCTTATTGTCGGTGTAATAGTGTCCACATGCCGAGCATGTATGCGTTGTATATCCGCTGTTAGTACAGGTAGGAGCTACAACTGAATCTTTGTATTTGTGTCCAAGTGCGCTTTTTTCGTTACCAGTGTAACTATGGTTGCAAACACTACAAGTATAAGTGGTATAACCCTTGCTTGTGCAAGTAGCAGCTGTCACTTTGCTTTTATAATTGTGACCAGTTGCATTTACGTTTTCGTCATAATACGTTTTACCACATTTGCAAGTGTTCTTTGTGTACCCAGGGGTGGTACAAGTAGGCTTTACGACGGTTTTCGAGTAATTATGGGCCGTCTTCCCAATCGTTTCTGTATAACTTGCTCCACATGAGCAGGTGAAAGTTTTAACTCCATCAGATTCACAAGTGGCCACCTTGGTTACAGATGAGTTATATTGGTGGGTATGGCCTTTAATGATTTTCGGAATGTCTCTTTCTTCCGACTTATCACAATTTTTACACTTTCTAGATTCTTTTCCGACAGCGGTCTCAGTAGCCGCCTTTATCTCTTTCCATTCGCCGTATTGATGTCCCTTCGCTAGAACAGTATTATCAGTATACTTAGTTCCGCAATTACAAGAATAGGTTGTAAAACCATCTTTATCGCAAGTAGGGGAGGTAACTATCTTTTTATAAGTGTGAGCGTGTTGAGTATTATCTCCGCTTTCCACAGTTTCTCCATTTTCGTTTTCGGTAATGTTTTCACTACCAGTAGGAGGAATATCGTTTGCTTCATCCCCAACCGGTTTGGTCTCAACAAAAGTATCTTCTGCTTTGTTGTCTTCGTTTTGTTGTGTTGAAGACGTTGCTTGATTCGCGCTTTCTACATTTTCTTTGTCAGGACCTTTACAGGCGGAAAAAGATAAAATCATGATAACGATAAGTAAACAAGATAACAATTTGACCATTGTTGTGTACTCCTATATATTGCAATATTTGTAAATATTTTATCATACATATTGTTGTTTTTCAATATATAAAAACGACCTTGTGTAACACGCAGAACGTGTGTTACACAAGGTCGTTGATTTCACGATTTTCACAGGGCTTCTCTCAGGATATCAATTTTTACCCTTTTGGAAGAAACCCGCGATGAGAGGGGTTACCCTGAAATACAAACTTGTTACTCGAATTCTATGGTACCAACAGGTTTTGGAGTGATATCCATAAGCACTCGGCTAATACCCTTTACCTCGCTTGTAATACGAGCAGTAATATGGTGAAGTAATGCATAAGGAATTTCTTCAATTGTTGCAGTCATAGCATCGGTGGTGTTTACCGCACGAATGATAGCACACCAACCATCAAGACGCTTGCCGTCGATAACACCAACTGCTGTCATATCAGGAATAGCGATAAAATACTGCCATACCTTACCAGCAAGGCCATTTTTGTCAAACTCTTCACGCAAAATTGCATCTGCTTCGCGAAGGGCGTGGAGTCTATCACGTGTAATAGCACCAAGACAACGAACACCAAGACCTGGACCTGGGAACGGCTGACGGTAAACCATACCGTGTGGCAAACCTAACGCTTCGCCCACAACGCGAACCTCATCCTTGTAAAGCAGTTTTACAGGTTCTACAAGTTCCATTT
>JAZSPH010000013.1:0-1796 GCA_045537355.1 Acutalibacteraceae bacterium | reverse complement strand
GAACTCGTCGGTTCCATTTAACGGAAAAATCAAAATCCCATTACCCAAAACATAAAGGATAACAAGGGCAATTATATGCCTTCGAGACACTGTTTTTTCATTCATATATATTCACCCGAATAGTTGCATTTTTATAAATTTCGTTGTAATTGTCCTTAATTTTCTCCCAAATTTCAGGTTCCTTTTGACTGATTATATTCCCAAGAGAACAAATGTCATAACCTTTCAAAAAACTTTCGGTTTTTTGCTTTAAAAGGGTTTTATCTCCCTTGGCTTTAAGGTGAACATCTATGGTGATTTTTAAATTATCTTTAAGGAAAAAATCATAGGTCACAGAAGAATAATCCACCTTTATATTTTCGCCACCTAAAACAAATTCTCCCCTTGAAAGGGAGTCGTGAGCCAGGCAAAACAAGGGTATTTCTTCGTTTGCCACCCTTACTGTCTCCAAATTCCTTTCAAAAACGCTAATCCCCGAAACCGAAATTTCCTCATTTTCCACCTTTAAAAAGGGTAATTGAAAAGTGGCTTGTGGTTTGGATTTTGAGGCCAAAACTTCATAAAATCGGTTTTTGAAAAGGGTTCCCCTTTTCTCCTCGTTAACCTCCACCATACTCATAATATCGTAACCCACTGCCACCGATGAAACAGGTTTACAACCCAAAACCTCAAAGGCCGAGTCAGCAGCGCAAAGCATTATGGAAATATTAATTTTCTCCTGACTTTCCAAAAAAGAAAAGGCATCATCCAAATGTGCCGAAGAAAGGTCCCCGCCGATTATTGCGACGGCACTATGCCCCAAAGACAAAGGCTGGGTAGCCGAAAAAACTATCTTTTCATAGGCTTCGGCAACCGTTTCCCCTTCACCTGAAAAAAGCCTGGCCGATTTATCTTCGGTCAGGTCATCATTATTTATCACAATGGCCTCAACCGTTATTTTGACCTTGTCCTTTTCCCCATCAAATCCTAAAGCCGATACAATATATTCCTGTTTATCCGAAGTAATCGCCTCTTTAACCGAACAGCCACAAAGAAAAACCATATTTAAAGCTACAACAAAACACAAAAGTTTTTTCATTTGCTTTTTTTACTCCTTATAATATTCCGGTTAAAATCGGGTCGCTTAATCATATTAGTCCAAGAGGTGCGCCAAAAGGTGTCTTTAAGGCTTTGAAAATCGGCTTTTCTTAAAGATACCGTATAATCAACCCCAAAAGACTTTAGGGAAAGAATATGCATTATGGTGATGGTGGCACCTGCGAAAAATCCCACAAGCCCCAAAAAAGCGCTTAAAAAAACAAAAACTATCCGAAGATAAAAAACCGCTCCCCTAAGCCTTGGAATCATAAGCCCTGCAATACCACTGATGGCAATAACAATAAGCATTGGGGTGCTGATTATTCTTGCTTCCACGGCTGCTTGACCCACAACCAAACCACCGACAATACTCAAAGCGTGACCCAACGACTGGGGCATTCTCACCCCTGTTTCTTTTAGAATTTCAAAAACGAAAATCATAATTAAACATTCGGTCAAGGGTGCAAAAGGCACACCACCCCTGAGGCTTGAAACCGAAACAGCCAAAGCCGTTGGCAAAAGTTCACGGTGAAAGGAAGAAAGGGCAATGAAAACCCCCGGAATACTCACTGCCAAAAAGAAGGACAAATACCTTAAAATTCTCCCCACCGAAGAAACCAAGAAATTCAGATAATAATCCTCATCCGACTGAAAATTCTCCGAAAACAAGTAAGGCAGCGTTAAAACAACAGGGGTTCCGTTAACGACAAGTCGGATCG